>CAYLTX010000058.1:0-17451 GCA_964386725.1 uncultured Bradymonadales bacterium
CCATCGCCCGCCCCATCGGCGAGGATTGGGAGCTCGAGGGCCGGTGGAGCATGTACATCGAGGAGTTCAGCGACAGCCGCCAGGACGTCGGGCGCATCGATCTGGACTACTCGCGCCAGACGTTCTTGGTGGCGTTGGGGTGGGGGTTTGAGTAGGGTGGGCCGTACGTGAGATTCCCGTGATAGGCCTTTCGATAAGCGGAACGTAGTGTAGCGCCGCCGAGCGAAGTGAAACGAAGCGAGTGCCTTTGTAGCCCTATGAGACCGTAGCGTTAGCGAAGGGAGCGTAGGGTAAGGGTCGGGCTGGCAATCAAGCCCCAACACGCGATTTCAAAATTGCAAAATTGCGAGTTCGTGCGGGATGATGGAGCAAAGAAGCAAATTTGGACGATTTGCCACGCCCAACCCCACGTTCCCTCCACTACGTTTCGGTCACATGAGGCTACAAAGGCGCCCTTGAACAACAGGGCGCGACGCTCCGCCTGTCGGCTCCGCTCATCGGTTAGATTCGATTCTCAAGCGATTGATCAGATCTATGAAATTCCACATTCTCCCAACACTCTTACTCACCCTCCTCCTCACCGCCTGCTCCACCACCTCCAACTCCACGGGCGACTCCAGCCTCATGGGCCTCGAAGACGGCCCGGCCAAAGCCGTTTGGGCCGATTGGAGCCCCTCGGAGAAAGCCGACGTGGTGCCGGAGATGTTCGTCGAGCAGGTGGTCGCCTTCGATTATTGGCAGATCGAGTCCGACGAGACGCGCGAGCAGGCCTGGACGGGAGTGTCGGCGCTGCTCGACTATCTTCGCCGGGAGTCGCTCTCGGAGGGGCAGGCCGACACGGCCACGGCACTGTTGCAGGCGCTCGATAGCGACCAGGCGCGCATGGACGTGACCTACGTGGTCGCCCTCGACGCCGACCGGCCCGCCGAGGGGCTCGTGGTGCGCGTCTTTCGTGAACTCGACGACGCCGGCGCGGTCCCGGCGGTGGCCATCTACCTGGAGCGCCGGGAGGACGCCGGCGCCGGCTACGAGGACGCGGTGATGTGGAGCTCGGCAGGCTTCGAAGAGGCCGAGCCGTTTACGCTCGCCCTCGGCCGCGCCGACGGCGCCTGGAGCGCACAGCTCATCGATGGCGTCGCGTACCCGGTCTCCGAGCCAACCGACGCCCCATTGGACGAGGCCGCCCAGTTAGCCGCCAATATCTTCGAGCGACGCTTCTGGCAGCCGTTTACGGGCGCCTCCTTCGTCGAGGCGACCCCCCGCGCCGAAGACCAGCGCGCGCTGCCCGCCCCGCTCGAGCCGGCGCTGGGCCTCGAGGTGCGCGACCGCCAGATCGAGGAGGTCTATCGCGATACGGTGTTTCCACCGCGTATGGATACGACGCCTTTTGAGGGGGGGATGTAGGTTGTGGAAGTGAACCCGTGAACGTTAACGTGCACGTGAACGTGAACCGCCTTACCCCCTGCACATACGGTCGAGTCAGCGAAACGGCTCGAAGCGGGCTATGTTGCCCAACCAAAGCTGCTTCGACATGGTGAGCGTTCTGCAGGTTTAACTACGGTCCACGTTCACGTGCACGTGCACGTTCACGGGTTGCCCCCAACCCCATTTGCCATCCCAAACCCATCATGGCACAAACGACCCGAAAGCTACGCCGAACCACAGCATCCCCGGACCCCCCATGAACATCCTGATAACCGGCGCCGCCGGCTTCATCGGCTCGGCCTGCGCGGTCGACTTTTTGCGCCGTGGCGACGACGTGATCATCGTCGACTCCTTCGAGTCGACCCTCTACGAGCGCAGCCTCAAAGAGGACAACCTCGCCTGGGTCAAAGAATACGGCGATATCGCCTTTTACGAGGACGATATCCGCGACAAAGAGGCCATGGCGGCCATCTTCGAGGCGCACGACGTCGATCTGGTCGTCCATCTGGCGGCGGTCGCCGGTGTGCGGCCCTCCATCGAGAACGCGCCGCTTTATTACGATATCAACGTGACCGGCACCTCGGCGCTGATCGAGGTCGCTCGCGCCCACGGCGTCGATGACTTCGTGCTGGCGAGCAGCTCGTCGGTGTACGGCGGCAACGAGAAGACCCCGTTCGCCGAGGCCGACCCGGTCGACTCGCCGATCAGCCCGTATGCGGCGAGCAAGCGCTCGCTGGAGCTGTTGGCCCGGACCGACCACCATCTGCACGGCGGCAATATCAGCTGCCTGCGCTTTTTTACCGTCTACGGCCCGCGACAGCGCCCGGAGATGGCCATCCACAAATTCATGCGCCTGCTCGACGAGGGCGAGTCGATTCCGATGTTCGGCGACGGCACCTCCGGGCGCGATTACACCTATATCGACGACATCGTCCAGGGCGTGGTCGCGGCGGCCGAGCGCCTCGACGGCTTTCGCATCTACAACCTGGGCGGCGACCGGGTCACTCGCCTCAAAGAGCTCATCGACACCATCGGCGAGGTGCTCGGCGTCGAGCCCAATATCGACCAGCTTCCCATGCAGCCCGGCGACGTCGAAATCACCAACGCCGACCTGACCCGCTCCCGCGCCGAGCTCGGCTACGACCCGCAGACTTCGATCCGAGAAGGCATCGAGAAGATGTGGGCTTGGTACCAGCGAAAGTAGTCTATGAGTGATCTGTCCAGCGCGAGCCAGAGAATACCGGTAGGGGTTGGCTTGGCTTTGCCGGCAGCGCTGCTCGCCGTGCTGGACCTCGTTGTGACGTTCTGGGGGGGGGCGAATATTGCCGCATTCGGCGTCTCGACGGTGAGCTACGTGAGCGCCGCCTTCGGGCTGACGGTGACGCTGCTGATGGTCCACCTGGGCGCGGCGCTCGGCGCGATCGCGCTGGCCGGCCGCCTGTGGTCGCGCACGATATGGCCGTGGCTGATCCTCGCCGCGCTCTTCGGCCTGTCCTGGCAGGCGACGATCATGCAGGGCGACGGCATTCGCTCTCACGAGTATTTCGGCGCGATCCGCGTCGCCGGCGCCATCGTCGCGCCGCTGGGCCTGGCCGGATTCGTCTGGCTGGTCGGCTTCTTCGAGCGCATCGACAGGGAGCGCCGCGGGATGCTCGCCGCGGCCGTCGCCAGCGTCGGGACGGCGCTGCACTTCGTGGTGCTGACCGACTACCGACCGTTTCACGGGCATTTGGCTCTCTTCGTCGTCGCCTGCGCCGGGTGGGCGCTGCTGCCGATTTTACGCACCAAAGTAGCGCGCCGGAGCGGTCTCGTGATGATCGTCGTCGCGCTGATCGCCACGGGCCTCGGCTGGGTCGAGCGCGACAAAGTCCAACCCCATGTCCAGCTTCTATCCCACACCACGGCGTCTGTCCTGAAGGCGCTGCCGCTGGCGCGCCCGTTTCGGGTGGAGGCCGAGCCGCTGGTGGCGGGTAGGGCTGAGCTCGACGACGAGCAACTCGAGCGGGGCCGAGACAGCTTTGCCCCCAAACACGACGCCCTCAGCTCGCCCGATGCCTACGGGCAGAACGTGCTGTTGATCGTGATCGAATCGGTGCGCACCGACTATTGGGCCGAGCCCGATCTGACCCCGAAGTTCCATCGCTGGAAAGAGCGCGGCCTCTATTTCCCGCGGGCCATCGCTCAATACCCGGCCACTCCTCTGGCCTACGGGGCGATGTTTGCCTCTCAGCCGCCAAGTGTGCTCGCACAATCGCCGTTTTGGAGAAATGACCGCCTCTTCGACGACGTGCGCCCCAAATTCGACGAACTCATCCTGACGCGACCACAAAATGAGTGGTTCGATCACAACGCGATCACCGACTTCTTCATCCCCTCCGACATCGCGCCCTACGGCCATAAAGACGGCGAGGATGGGCTCGAATACGCCCGAGGCCGCTTGGAGGAGTTCGATGACGACGATTCATTCTTTGGCTGGGTCCACCTCTACGAGCCGCACGCCCCCTATGTTGTGCGCCCGGAGTTCATCGACGGAGACGGCAATCGGGCGGCTTATCGCTCCGAGATCGCCTGGGTCGACGACCGGCTCGGCGAGTTTATGGAGTGGTTTTACGACAGCCCGTACGCCGAGGATACGCTGGTGATCGTCATCGGGGACCACGGCGAGGCGATGGGCGACGAGGTATTTGGCGAGCGGTTTTGGGGCCACCACATCCACGTGCACGAGGCGGTCAATCGGGTGCCGCTATTCGTCTCCGGGCCCGGCCTGCCCGAGGGCGCCGAGGAGGGCGAGGTGCAGGTCAGCCAGATGGACGTGATGCCCACGATCTTCGACTTCGTCGGCCTCGACATCCCCCCCGAGTCGCTCGCCCAGGGCAGCTCGCTGTACTCGGTGATCGACCGGCGGCCCGCGCGTCCGATCGTCACCGAGGCGTTCAGCATTCGAGGAACTAAATTCTTCAACTTTATCGGGCGGACAGCGGACGGTGATCCCGAGGAGATCGCCCGAGAGTTCCACAAGATCTCCACCGAGGGCAGCCGTTACTCGCCCAAGATCGCGCTGCAATACGGGCCCCACAAGCTCGTCTACGACCGCATGCTGCGCCACTATTGGCTCTACGACACCCGGAGCGACCCGGCCGAGCAACACGATCTATCCGAGGAGCGCCCCGAGCTGCTCGAGACGATGAAGGTCCGCCTCGATGAGTGGGCGCTGGCCCAGAGCTGGGCGATCGAGCAGCTCAACGGGCGTCTGGTTGACTGATGCTACGCATTTCTCAGTAAAGCTACGATATTGCTCGGCGCACGGTTGATCTACCGTCGCTTCCACACCGACCACTGCGCGCCTTCATGGTGCAGGCTGAAGCTCTGCTGCTGTTGTGCGATGCGTCCCGGGCCTCCGCGCACGAGCACGTAATCATACCAGTCCAGATCGTCTCGGGGGTCGACATTTTGAGGCGTCCACTCCCAGCGCGGCTCGACCCGTGGTGGGCGAGAGTCTTCGCGAAAGCGGAACGGAGACTGCGGAAAGTCGGCGAACGTGAACATGACCGCGCCGCCCTTTTGGGCCTGGTAGTAGGCGACCGAATGAATGAACGGAGAAAACCGAACGTGCTTCGAGCCGCGATCGAAGATCAACCCGGCGACCCGCTTGCCGGGTGGGATTTCGTCGATCGCCTGCTGGAGGCCGCCGACCTCCTCTTGGCTATAGGCCTGAAATTGTTCGGTGACGTGATGAAAGTTGCTCAATGAGACGACGGTGAGCAGCGCGCCGAGCACATAAGCCGGCCATTTGCGAGGCATGGGTATCGCCGGGATCTGCAGGAGTAGACCCAGCAAGGCGAATCGCGGCGAGATCGGCCAGATCCAGTCGTAGGAGATGGGGAGCGCAAAATAACCCAGCAGCGCTAACGGGCTGAGGATGCCGATGCGTTGCGCCAAGGGAAACCCGTGGCGTTCGCCCGAGCCATCGCTTTGATGCACGCCCACACCGAGTGCGATGGTCGCCACCAAGATCAAGCCGTAATAGACCAAGAGGCGCTCGTCTTGGGCCTGTGGCGTCAAATTGGTCAACCAGTTGGGCAGGTCGCGCAGCGCCTCGAGCCAGGGCAGAAAACGACCGCCGTCGCCCATGGCCTCGGTGGTCGAGCCACCGGCCGGGCTCAGCAGAGTCCACGCCACCGACAGCAGCCCCGACGGCAACAGCGGTATCCAGCGCTTGAAAGTGGCGAATAGGGAGTCGCGCACGCCCAACAGCCCGCCGGCCACGGCCAGGAAGGCGAATGGAATGACGTGCATCAGGAAGCACCCCACGCCCGTTACGGCCAGGGCGATCGCCGCGCCTCGGGAGTACTCGTCGTGAAGCCGTGCGGCCAGCCCCATTCCCAACAGCATCAACGGGATGGCTGCAATGAAGTTGAGGAAGCCCAACAGCAGAAACGTATTAAAAAGCAAAGGAAAGACAAATAGCGTCAGGCCCGGTGGTCGGCCGAGCTTCGCCAATAAGTAGCGCATCGAATAGGGCGTGGCCGCGAGTGCGAGCGTCAAGAAGATCCGGTTGGCGACGTCGACCTCGAAGACGCTGCTGAGCAGCCAAACCGCGCCGTAGTAGCCGACGTACTGCGTTTGGAGGAAGTTGAGCTCGAAGAATTGCGCAAATTGAAGTTCGACATGCGAAAAGTCGCTGATCACCCGAATCGCTGCCAGATGCTGGGGCAGGTCCTGCAGGGGCAACCACTGCGGTAGCCAGATGGGAATCGCTGATGCGATCACCAGCAGCGCCAAGACGACTTCGGCGAAAATTGTACGCGTTCGGCGCGTGGTGAGAGCACTGATATCGAAGGCCATCGTAGCTTTGTCCCTAAAACTTGAAAATGATTCGGCCCGGCGAGCGCGAGGCGGGGTCACCGTTTGGGAATCCGAATAGTTGTCACTCTGGCTCGATCCTTGCCGTCGGTTTTGATGCGACCGGAGACCGCTTTGCGACCCTTTTTGGGGTGCCAGATACCCACATAGACTTCAAATTCTCCGGGCGCCTGGCCCCCGGGGACTTTGATATCATGAGTGTCGGCAATGATCTGGCCCGGCTGCCACTTGTGGACCGGGTAAAGGCCGCTGACGGGGGTGTGTTTGAAGACCTTGACGCCTCCGGAGCCGTCTCCGTGGACAAAGAGCTTCCAGCCCTTGTCGAGTGGCTCGAGTGACTCGAAGTAATAGGTGATCGTGAAGCTTTCGCCGGCGTGGACCGACGTGTCGGATAGGTCGTAGCCGAGCAGGCGGACCGCTTCGCCGAATTGGGCGTCGACCTCGTATTCGACGGCGGGCGCCTCCTCGAAGATATATTTTTGGACGCTCTTTGCGGCCTGATGGCGGTAGGTTGCGTTGACCCGCGAGCGCCAGGCCTCTAAGTCGCTGCGCCATTTATCGAGGTCGTCTCGCTTCGCGGCGAGATCGTTTTGTTCCAGAGGGTCTTCTCCGAGATCAAAGAACTCGTCGGCTTGACCGCCGAAGTGATGGATATATTTTTGGTCGCCGACGATCTGGGCCATGCAGCGGCGTTCGTACCAGCAATGGGCGCGGATGGGACGGGCCGTATCCACTTCACGGATGTCGTCGCCGGGGTACTCGCCGTCGGTGATCTCGAAGCCCAGCCAGGAGGCCAGCGTCGGCAAAAGATCGATCTGGCTGACGGCGTGTTCGATGCGACGCGGGGTGCGGTCTCGCGGGTCATGAATCAACAACGGGACGCGCAGCCCCTCCTCATAGATGACATTATCGTGCTGGCGGCGGCCATGCTCGCCGAAGCCCTCGCCGTGGTCGCCGACGATGACGAAGATGGTGTCTTCATAGATGCCCAGCTCTTTGTATTGGGCGAAGACGTTTTTCACGAATTGATCGACATAATGCACCGTATTTAGATAGCGGTTGAGCTCGTCGTCGGCAGCGAAGTCGTGGCGGCCGTAGCGGCGCGGCGCCAGGTAATCGTGGTGCGGCGTCAGCGTCAGATAGGTGGCGAAGAAGGGCCGCTCGTCGTCGGCTTCGAGCCACTTTTTGGTCGGCTCGAGCATGATATTGTCTTCGCGACCGAAGTAATTGGCCATGGCGAAGCCGGTCTTGTCCATCTCTTCGACGGGAATGAATGTCTCGTAGCCCATATTCTCGACCAATTGAGGCCGGCCCTCGAAGGCTGCGACCGCCGATTGGAAAAATCCGGTGCGGTAGCCCTGCTCGGCGAGTAATTTGGCCAGGCAATTGGCCGGGATATTGCCCGGCGCCGCTTCGGTGATCGGCATGTTGAGCCGGGGTTCGATGCCGCACAGGCTGGCGACGAGTGCCTTGGAGGTGTGCGGTACGACCGCATAGGCGCGCTCGCCGACGGTGCTCTCGGCGGCCAATTGCTCGAGGAACGGCGTGGTCTCGAGCTCCGGGTTGTACACGCTCGTCGAGCGCGCACGAGTGGACTCCAGGAGGATAAAAGCGAGGTTTCGCGGCCGGTCGCCGGCGCTGTCACTTGTTTTTTCGAGGGTGGTTTCGAGCGCGGTGGGAGCGGAATGCTCGGGGGCTTCGATGGCCTCCTGGAGCGCCTTGGAGGCCGAGAGCGCGACGTTGATCGTCGAGACACGGGCGTCGACGCGCGCGTCGGTGAATACCGCCGGAAGCGCGGCGGCGGCGATAAACGCGGCGGCTGCCACGGGCAGTGCCATCGCAGGAAGTATCCTGTCGCGCCGGTCTTTATCGGCGGCGCGCACGCGGCCCGCTGCCCAACCAACCAGCCAGGGCATCGTGACTACCCAGACGATGGTGGACGACGCCAGCACCAAAATGGAGGTCGGGACTTCACTGCTGATGACATCGGCCGTCTCGGCGAGATTCTCCAGCGAGAAGGCCATGATATAATAATCGAGAGAGGAGCCCGTCACTACGAAGAAGTTATGGCCGGAGACCTCGATGGTTAGCACGAGGAGAAAGACCAACTGCAATGCACACAACACCAGGCGGCGAATCCAGGTGCGCTCGACCAAGTGCAGCAGGCTCACCCCTCCCAGACCCAGCCCCGCGCCGAAGAAAATCTCGGATTTGAGCAGGTCTGCGCCCCCCAAAACACCCGGTGAGACGTCGCCGCTGGCCAGTCGCGCACATTTGAGCGCCACCAGCAGCAAGACGGCCGGAAAAGCCAGGCCGAGCACATAACCCCATTCGAGATCATCGAGGGTTCGATTGAGAAATTTGAACATATCGCTGCTTTGTACTGCCACTTCGGGGAGCTGCTTCTTCCGGCCGTATTGGGAAAGCGGGACGCACGGCTGAAACATTCCCGTTACCGCGTCGTAACTGATTCTCGTTGGTTGTAGCGAAAACCGGTCGGGCTTTCCAGCAGTCTTGCTGTGGCACCGATTGAATATTCGCCACTTCAAACGCGGTTGTTTTTTGCGTAGGCTCCCCGCACGCCTCGTCGAAGTCGGGGATCCGCGTCTCAGTCGATCACTCCAGCAGTATAGATGGCCGTATGACAATGACGTTCATAAAAGGTGCTCTCTACGGACTCGCTTTTTTGGCGACGTGGCTGCTCGTCGAGGGCGTTTGGGTGGCCGTCGAGTGGACGGAAGTGCCCGTATGGGCGGTGCCGTTCAACCTCGGAGTGGCCGCGCCGCTGGTGTTGGTGGCGAGCGTGCTCCTCGGGGTGACGCTGGCGGCATGGCGCGCCGTCGGTGACGGCAAAGAACCCGTCGAGACGGTCGCCTCGTTTGCCAAGCGCTGGTTGCTCGAAGGCACGCCCGCCCAGCGGGCCCGGCGAAGCGCGACGCTGATCGCCGCGCCGCTTCTGGTCGGCGTGTGGTTCGGCGTGGCGGTCGTGGTGGGCAATCCGGTGCTCTCGACGATCAAGACGCCCGCGTTCGCAGTGTTGCTGATCGCGGCGGTCCAGCTCGGCGCGGCGGTCGCGCTGGCGCTGGGGTCGTCGCTGCTGGTCGCGCCGCTCGCCTGGAGCTTCGACCGGCTCGGCCGTCGGCTCACCGGCGAGCCGCCCGCGCCGATCTACACGCTCGGGGGGCTCGGCGCAGTCGGCGTGATCGGCTTTGTGGCGATGTGGTTTGCCCTCCCGGAGGTCTTGCCGCATCTGCCCTGGAACTTCGCGCTCGGCCCGCTCCTCGGGCTGGCGGTGGTCGTGGTCGTCGTACGCTTTTTTGGCGAGCGCCAGCCCACTCGCGCCCTGGGTGCGGCGCTCACGTTGTTGGTTCTGATCCTCGGCCTGTCGACGATCTATATGCCGCAGTCGCTGTCTAAGGCGCGCCATATCTTTGTCGATAAGACCTCGGTCTCCGGCGCGCTCTACCGTCAACTCCACAACCGGCTCGACTACGACGAAGACGGCGCTATTCACCTCTACGGTCAGAACGACTGCGGCCCCTACGACGCCTCCATCGGCCCGAGCCAGCGCGAGATCATCGGAAATGGCATCGACGAGAATTGCTCGGGGGCCGACCTGGAAGTCGAACTGGCTGCTTTTAGCACCGGCAAGCTCCGGCATCCTCGACCGGATGGCATCGCCAAGCGGCCGCATATCGTGTTGGTGACCACCGACGCGCTCTCGCACCAGCATACCACCGTGGGCGGCTACAAACGCGACACCACACCAAATTTGGCGGCGTGGGCCGAGCGGGCGACCGTCTTCGACAGCGCGTTCTCGCTCAGCTCGAGCACCCGGCTATCGATGCCCGGCATCGTCACCGGCAAGTTCAACAGCATGGTGGAGATGAAGAACAAGCGCATCCATCCCTACGACTACGCCAAGTCGGTCACCACGATGAGCAAGGTGCTCAAAGACCAGGGCTATAAGACCGTGCATGTCGCCGGCGACAACTACTTTTTGAAGAAGCGCTGGGCCGGCTATACTCACGGCTTCGATCTGGTCGACGAGTCGGTCTACAAGAACGCCAAGAGCAAACACCACACCTCGCCCGACGTCACCAAGGCGGCCCTCGAGCATATCGAGCGGCACAAAGACAGCGACGAGCCGCTATTCTTGTGGCTGCATTATTACGACCATCACGGGCCCTATAAAGTGCCCCAAGACGATCCGCCGTTCGAGCCGAAGAAGGAGGTCGACCGCTACGATAACGAGCTGCACTACGCCGACAGCCACTGGGGCCAGCTCTTCGATGCCATCGAGGATAGTTGGTCGCCCGAGGAGTATATGGTCGTCTTCACCTCCGACCACGGCGAGGCCTTCGACAAAAAGCACCCCAAGGGTCGCCGCCACGACTTCACCCTCGATACCCAGGTGCTGCACGTCCCGCTGATCATTCAGGCGCCCGCCCAGCGCGGCACGCGCGTCGACGGCGTGACCACCCCGGCCGACATCCTTCCCACGCTCGCCAACCTCGTCGGCCACAAGCCCGATGACGAGTGGATCGGCGAGAGCTTGGTGCCGGTGCTCTTCGAGGGGAAGCCGGTCGAAAAGGACGTGATTTACTCGCTATTTTATATCCCGGAGGCGGTCAAACGCGGCGAGGACGGCTTCTGGAAGATCGGCGTACGCTCCAAGGATTTCTCCTATTGGGAAGATCTCCGAAAGGGCACACGCAAATTCGTCGACTGGCGAGACGACCCGCACGAAGACCACGATCTACGCGAAGAACACCCCGACGCCTTCGAGACCTACCGCTACATCGCCGCCGAAAAACTCGAGTGGTTGCGCGAGCACGAACGCGGCCTGACCAAATTCGCCAAAGACAAGAAAAAGAAGAAGGCCAAAAAGAAGAAGGCCAAAAAGGCAAAAAAGACTAAATGAGCCCTATCTCCCGATATGTACAACCACGCACCGCCGTTTTGGGCTGGTGCGATGCTCCCATAAAAAGATCCCCTGCCACGTGCCCAGCGCCAGGTCGCCGTCGATGACCGGAATCGACAGCGACGTCGACGTCAGCGCCGCCTTGATATGCGAGGGCATGTCGTCGGGCCCCTCGGCGGTGTGGGTGTACAGCGGATCATTTTCGGGCACCTGGCGGTTGAGCCAATTCTCCAGATCGCGCCGGGCCGACGGGTCCGCGTTCTCCTGAATGGTCAGGCTGGCCGAGGTATGCTGGATGAACAGCGTGCACAGGCCCTCGTCGATGTCCGCGCCGCGTACGACTTCGCGTACTTGGGTGGTGAATTCGTGGAGGCCCTGGGAGGATGTGGAGATTTCGAGGGTTTTGATCATGACGAATGCTCGGACTGAAAAAACGTGAACGTGCACGTGCACGTGAACGTGAACCGTAGTTAAAACTGCAAAATGATCAAAAACAACGACTAGCTTCGATTGACCTCTTAGGGTCGGCTCACACGCTGTTGTGGTTTTGACCAGATGTGCAGGGGGTACGGCGGTTCACGTTCACGGTCACGTGCACGTGCACGGGGCCATAACTGTTTCGAGCGCTCCAGCAGTTGAACTACGGGTCACGGTCGCGGTCACGGCCACGTGCACGGGGCTCTCTGCTATCTGTCGGTTTGTTTCGTAACCACACCCAACCTCTCCCACGCATCTCCTCGCTCGATCAACCCCTTCGGCATCCGCCACAGCCAATTATCGCCGTTGGCTCCCGGATTATTCATGCGTGCTTCGGTGCCCAGCTCGAAGATGTCCTGGACGGGTACGATGGCCAGGGCCGCCTCGGAGTCGAAGACCGCCTCGATCATCTTCCAGACGACCTCTTCGTCGTCGCATTGGAGGTGTTCGCGCACCTTGTGGCGCTGCATCTCGTCGAGGCTCTCGTACCAGCCGCGGGTCGTGTCGTTGTCGTGGGTGCCGGTGTAGGCGACGAAGTTTCGCTCGTAATTCTCGGGCAGGAAAATGTGGTCCGGGTCGTCCCAATCGGCGAATTGCATCACCTTCATGCCGGGCAGGTTGTGGCGGTCGCGCAGCTCGAGGACGTCTTCGGTGATCATACCGAGGTCCTCGGCGATGAACGGCACCTCGCCGATATCGTCGCGAATGGCCTCGAAGAGCGCGTCCTGCGGGCCTTCTCGCCATTCGCCGCTCTCGGCGGTGGGCGCGTCTGCGGGCACCGCCCAATAGGCTTGGAAGCCGCGGAAGTGGTCGATGCGGACCAGATCGACGGTGTCGAGGACCTTCTCGACGCGGTCGAGCCACCACTTGAAGTTCTGCTCCTTGATCGCCTCCCAATCGTAGAGCGGGTTGCCCCACTTCTGGCCGGTCTTGCTGAAATAGTCGGGCGGCACCCCCGAGACCTCCTCGACGTTGCCGTCTTCGTCCATCTGGAAGATCTCGCGGTTGGCCCACACGTCGGCGCTGTCCATGGCCACGAAGATGGGGATATCGCCGATGAATTTGACCCCGCGCTCGGCGGCATAGTCGCGAAGCGCGTGCCACTGGCGGAAGAAGATCCATTGGTTGAACTCGATCTTTCGAACCGCCTCGGCGTGCTCCGTCCGCGCCTGTACGAGCGCCTCCGGCCGGCGCTCGACGTATTCGATGGGCCAGTCGCGCCACTCGCCGCCGCCGAAGTGGCGCTTGAGGACCATAAATAGCGCGTAGTCTTCGAGCCAGTCCGACTCACGCTTCAAAAAGGCGTCGAACTCCTCACGGGTGTCGCGATCATCCACCGACCAGCGCTCACAGGCGGTCTCTAACAGCTTGCCCTTGTGTTCGTATAGCTCGCCATAATCGACGCGATCGTCGGGCACGCGAGCCATCGCCTCTTCGAGTTCGTCGAGCTCCGGCCGCGTCAGCCAACCCTTGTCGCGCAGCGGCTCCAGGTCGATCATCATCGCGTTTCCCGCGAACGCGCTGGTCGCCGAATATGGCGAGCCTCCGTGGCCGGGGGCGTTCAGCGGCAGAACCTGCCACCAGGTCTGGCCCGCCTCGGCCAACCGGTCGACGAACGCACGCGCCTGTTCACCGAGCGTGCCGATGCCCTCGGGGCCGCTGAGACTGGTCGGATGCAGGAGAATGCCGGCGGAGCGCTTAAGTGTCATTGTGTTCCAGGGGTTCAGGGGTCCAGGGGTCCGGGGGTCCAGGAAAAGCTTGGTACTGCAGGGGTTCAGGGGTCCAGGGGTCCGGGGGTCCAGGAAAAGTTCAACTGCAGGGGTCCAGGGGGCGACGGTTGTGGCTGCTCGGTCCGTGATATTCGTTGCCAGACAGGAATTGTAAAGCCGGCCACCGGTGTTGCTTTCTAAGGCCATTCGCCAGACACTCCTGCACGCCTCGAAGGACATTCGGCTCATCACGTGATAACAAGAAATTCGTACCGAATCACTCAGCCGCAAGCGATCGATAATATCTCCCGTCCCGCGGACCCCTGGACCCCCTGCAGTAAAACGCAGTTCCTGGACCCCCGGACCCCTGAACCCCTGCAGTAAAACGCAGTTCCTGGACCCCTGGACCCCTGGACCCCTGGACCCCTGGACCCCTGAACAATGACGCAACGTTATTTTGCCATCACCACGCCCGGTTTCGAAAAACAAGTCGCCGACGAGATTGACGCCGTCGGGGGACGGAAGATCAAGAAGTTGACCGGCGGCGCCGAATTCGACGCCACCCACCGGGTCTTCTACCGCGCCAATTACGAAGTGCGCACGGCGAACCGAATCTACCTGCGCGTCGACGAGTTCCGCGCGCGTGACTTTCCGGAACTCTACCGCAAGACGCGTCGGTACCAGTGGGAGAGGCTGATCCGAGACGACAACAAAGTCTATATCAAAGGCGTCGCCCGCAAGTCGCATCTCGTCCACACCGATCGTATCGAGGATACCGTCCGCCACGGCCTGCGCGAGCACTATACCGAGGAGATGGGGCGGCCCGCGCCCGAGATCGTCGAGAATCAGACCGACGATGCGCAATACCTCCTGGCGCGAATCGACGACGATCGCTGCCAGCTCAGCCTCGACGCCTCCGGCGACCATCTCTACAAGCGCGGTTGGCGCGAGCACTCCGTCGAGGCGCCCATTCGCGAGAGCCTCGCCGCGGCGCTGCTGATTCGCGCGGGTTGGAACCCTCGCAGGCCGCTGCTCGACCCGGTCTGCGGATCGGGCACGTTTCTGATCGAGGCCGCCTGGATGGCCGCACGCCGCGCGCCCGGAAGGTTGCGCGACTTCGCGTTTCATCGCTGGGCGAATTTTCGCCAGCCCCTGTGGGACTCGGTGGTCGAGAACGCCGCCAAGCGCGAGCGCTCCCTCGAGCATGTCCAATTTTACGGACGCGACGCCAACCCCGAGGCCGTCGACGCCGCCCGCCAAAACGCCGACCTCGCCGAAGTGCAGCTCGCCTGCGATATCGCCCAGGGCGACATCGCCGAGCTGGTGCCGCCGGTCGACGAGCCCGGTATGATCATCGCCAATCCGCCCTATGGTGAGCGACTGGCCGAGGGCGATGGCGAAGGGGCCGTCTGGCAGACGCTCATCGAGCGCTTCGCCGAGCATTTCGACGGCTGGCGCATGGCGCTGGTCTTGCCCTCGGACATCACTCCCACTCACGAGCGTGTCAAATTCAAAGAGGAGGCTCGCTTCAAAAACGGCGGGATCCCGGTGCGCTTTTGGCTGGCGCGGCATCGTTGATCGCAGGTAGTTGTGTAGAGCAGGGTGAGCTATGAATAAGCAATTCACCGCAAATTTTATCGGGCTGTCGGTCCTCGTGTTGCTGATCTCGAGCTGGTCGGTGGCGGCGTGCGCCCAGGAATCGGGCGGCTCCGGCCTGGAGTCGGCGGGCGATGAGGCCAAATTTCGGGTGATCAGCCGCTTCCCCGAGGAGGACGAGCCGGCCGAGGCGCCGCCGTCAATCTCCGAGGAGCCGCTGGTCGACGGCGCCATCTCCGACGCCATCGCCCAGAGCCGCTGGGATGTGGCGCGTCTGCTCGTCTCCAAGCAGGATGTCACCAAGGACGACAACGCCCCCTATATGAAGCTGCTGGCCGGGTATCTGGCCATGCAGGACGGTGCCCACGAAGAGGCGTTCGAGACGCTCGATGCGCTGGTCGGCCAGGTCGGCGAACTCGAGGATTACCGGCTGTTTTGGGCGGCGAAGAGCGCCTACGAGGGCGAGGACTTCCACAAGGCGACGATGCGCGCCGCCAAGGTGCCCCGGGATAGCTTGCTCTTCGGTAAGAGTTTGATCTTGCTGGCCGACTCGCTCGCCGGAGCCGGCAGCGACAGCGACCTCGAGCGCGCCGTCGACACCCTCGAGCTTTATCTGTCCAAATACCCGAACGGGCGCTCTGCGGAGGCCGCGCGCCTGTCGCTGGCCGAGGCGCTCGAAAAATCCGAGCAGTGGGACGCCGCCGCGCGCGCCTATCGCGACGTGGTCGAAAAGCACCCACTTTCCGACTCGGCGAAGACCGCTGACGAGCAGCTCGGCTCCATTCGTGAGCACCTCAGCGAGAGCACCAAAAAAGAGCTCGACTCCCCGTCGTTTTCGACGCGCATGAAGCGCTACCGCGCGCTCTTCGGCGCCCATCGAAGCGAGATGGTCGTCGACGAGCTCGCTGAAGAGCTCGAGACGCTCGACAAAGACGCCGCCGAACGTTGTGAGGCGACGTATTTGGTGGCCAGGAGCTACAGCAAGCTTCGCCGCCACTCCGACGGCGCGAGCTGGTACGAGCGCATCTTGGACGACTGCGCCCAGACGCCCTACGCCCTCAAGGCGCTGTACGTGGGCGGAAAGGGCCTGTGGAATAGCGGAAAGCAGGACGAAGCGCGCGAGTGGTTCGAGCGCATCTGGACCGAGCACGGCGACCACTCCTTTGCCGACGACGCGATGTACTTCAGCGCGCGCATCCTTCGGGAGGACGAGAAGAAAAAGCAGGCCCGAAAGCTCCTCCAAAAGCAGGTCCAGCGCTATCCGTCGGGCGATATGGCCAAAGACGCCCACTGGCTGATGGTCCGTGAGCTGCTCGGAAAAGACGACTTCGAGGCGGTCGTCAACTACGTCGACGGCCTCGAGCAGACCGGCGAGGATGATATCTACTCGCGCGGTCGGCTTCATTATTTCCGGGCCCGCGCTCTCGAAAAGCTCGGCAAGGCCGACCAGGCCGACACCGCCTACCGCAAGATCGCCAAGGACTACCCGCTGTCTTATTACGCCTATCTCTCGTTCAATCGGCTGGGATTGCTCGCCGAAGGCCAAAAAAACGGCGCGCGATCGACCGCCACCGACGTCTGCGCGCTGGGCAACACCGATATATGCGAGTTCGTGGGGCCGTCGAAGTCACCGCCGGTCGAGCTCCCCGACGAGATGAAATCCTCCGACCACTTCAAGCGCGGCTCGAATCTATTGCGCATCGGGCTGACGCATCTGGCCGAGGACGAGTTCCACGCGCTGCGCCGCGATCACCATGGCGATGCCAATCTGTGGGCGCTGACCTACCTTCTCGACGCCGCCGGGGCCTACCGGCTGTCGCACGACCTGGCCCGCCGGCATATCGACGGCTGGGAGACCCACTACCCCAAAAGCTCCGACGATCCGCACTGGTCGCTGGCCTTCCCGCAGCCGTTTCGCCGACAGGTCGACAAATTCGTCGAGCAGCGAGACCTGCCCGCGGCGCTGGTCTACGCGATCATGCGCGAGGAGAGCGGCTTCAACCCGCGCATCGAGAGCTGGGCGAATGCCCGCGGGCTGTTGCAATTGATGGAGTCGACCGCCAGCGGCGTGGCCAAGGACGACGGGCTCAGTGACTTTAGCGCAGACAAGCTCTTTGAGCCGGCGGTCAATATCCGGCTGGGCACCGGCTATATCGAGGAGCTCGCCGGCAAACTCGAGTCGCACCCCGCGCTGGTCATCGCCGGCTATAACGGCGGGCACTCCAACGTGTCGCGCTGGTTGAAAGAACGCGGCGATCTACCGCTGGATCTGTGGGTCGAGGACATCCCCTACGGCCAGACCCGCAAATATACCAAGCGGGTGCTGTCGAGCTTTTGGACCTATTCGTGGCTGTACGGTGCGGATCGGGTGCCGCGGATTAGCTTCAAATTGCCTGAGTAAAGGTTGAGGGTTGAGGGTTGAGGGTTGAGGGTTGAGGGTTGAGGGTTGAGGGTTGA
>CAYLTX010000058.1:17551-37746 GCA_964386725.1 uncultured Bradymonadales bacterium
GTTGAGGGTTGAGGGTTGAGGGTTGAGGGTTGAGGGTTGAGGGTTGAGGGTTGAGAGGTTGGAAACGTTGGAGTGTCACCATATTGAGTCGCCCGAGCGCGAGGACTTCGCCGCGATGCGCGGGTTGAAGCGGCGGGTCTATGAGGACGATGAGCATTATTGCCTGCCGTTCGAGGGTGCCGAGCAGCGCGAATTCGAGCGCGAGCGCTTTCGCGACCGCCAGCGGCTCTTTGTCGCCGAGGACGACGACGGGCTGGTCGCCCACGTCCTCGCTCGGGTGGCGACCGAGCATCCCCAGCCGGACGGCTCACCGCTGGGCATGCTCGGCCAATTCGAGGCGCTCGACCGGCCGGAGGCTATCCAAGACCTGCTGGGAGATGCCTGCGCGTGGCTCGAGTCCCAGGGTTGCAGCGCCGTCGCCGGTCCCATCGACGGCGACACCTGGCACGACTACCGCTTCAACCTCGGGCCCTTCGACGAGCCGCCGTTTCTCAAAGAACCGTACAACCCGGCGTATTATCCCGAGCAATGGGAGGCGTTCGGCTTCAGCACCTGGCAGACATATCACTCGCGTCGGGTGCCCGACATCGAGGCCGCGCGCGAGGGGATGGCCGACAGGTGGCAATCGGTGCTCGATCGCGGGTTTCGGTTTGACGGCATCGACGTCGCCCAGTTCGAGCCATATCTCGATCGTCTCTATGCGATGGTCCGCGAGATCTTTCGCGACAATTTCCTGTACAGCCCGATCAGCCGCGCCGAGTTCATGGAGCTATACGACGGCGCCGAGAGGCTCGTCGACCCGGACCTCGCGTTCATCTTGGTCGCCCCCGACGGCCGGGACGCCGGCTTCTCGTTTACCTTCCCGGACATCGCCCGCGCCGTGGCGTCGATGGACGGCAAGAAGTCGCTGTGGTCGAAAGCCAAGTTCCTGCTGAACAGCCGCACCGACACCGGCAACGTCAAGACGGTCGGCATCATGCCGGACTTCCAGGGCCAGGGCTTGTACACGGCGATGACCTATCAATTCTACGAGGGGATGTTGGGCAAGGGCCTATCGAAGGCGAATTTATGCCTGATGATCGACGGCAATATCTCGGCGAGTGCCGACGGCGGAGACGGCCAGGTGCTGCGCAGGTACGCCCTCTATCGACTCGAATTACAAGAGGGACTATGAGCGCGAACGTCGTCGAATATTTTGCCGAGGCGGTGCGCCGCCACCCCGACCGGCCGGCGCTTATTGCGCCTAGAATTAGTTCCGAAGGCAACCCGACAAGCGAGACGTGGACCTTCGAGGAGCTCGACATGCGCGTCGACTGGCTCGCCTCTGGGCTGCGCTCGATCGGCTTCGAGCCGGGTGACCGCGCGATCGTGATGGTCCCCATGAGCCTGCCGCTCTACCGGGTCCTGCTCGCCCTGCTGAAGCTGGGCGGCACGGCCGTCTTCGTCGACCCGTGGGTCGGCGCGCGCCAGATCGCCAAGCTCGCGGCTTATGCCGAGCCGACCGCGTATATCGGAGTCGGCAAGAGCCACCTCGTGAGGCTACTCGATCGACGCCTTCGCACCCTGTCGATGACGGTGACCACAGGCAAGCGCGTCTGGTTAGTGCCGGCGCGTCACGAGCTCGAGGAACTGATTCGCTTCGACGGCCCCATCGAGCCGAGGCCGGTTAGGGCCGAGGACACCGCGCTGGTCACGTTTACGAGCGGCTCGAGCGGCAACCCCAAGGGCGCCAACCGCACGCATGGGTTCCTGGGCGCCCAGCATCGGGCTCTCGCTGCGGAGTTTCCCTACCAGCCGGGTGACGTCGACATGCCGAGTTTTCCGGTGTTCTCGCTCAACAACCTGGCGACGGGCATCACCACCGTCATCCCGGATATGGACTTCCAAAACGTCGCCGGCGTCGACCCAAAGCGCATCCTCGCCCAAATGGAGCGCCACGGAGTCACAACCTCCACGGCGTCGCCGCCCTTCTTCGACCGGCTGGCCGAGTATCTACAGAATCACCCGGAGCAAACGCCGCCGCTTCGACGGATTCTCACAGGCGGCGCGCCCATTCGCGACGAGCAGCTACGCACCTGGGAGAGCGTGTTCACGGACATCGACATCGAGGTGCTTTACGGCTCCACCGAGGCCGAGCCCGTGGCGCATCTCTCCTCCGGCGAACGCCTCGCGCTTGCTGAATCAGGCACTGACAAAGACTCAGCTCTCGCGCGTGGATATTGCGTCGGCCGGCCGGTCGCCGCCGTCGAGACGCGCGTCATCGCAATCCACGACGGGCCTACCCCATTGGGTGAGGGCAAGGGCGACGACGGCTGGCAGGACATCGAGCGGGCCCAGGGCGAAATTGGCGAGCTGGTGGTGTGCGGCGAGCATGTGTGCCGGTCGTATTTTCGCAACCCGGAGGCGACCGCCGAGAACAAGATTCGCGACGCCGACGGCCGAGTCTGGCACCGCATGGGCGACACCGGGTATTTCGACGACCAGGGCCGATTCTGGCTGACCGGCCGCGTCCACTCGACGATTCGACGCGGCGACCTACAGGTCCAGCCCCAGCTCGTCGAGCAGGCCGCCATCGGCAATGATGCGCGGATTCGACGCGCCGCCGCCGTCGGTGTGGCCGACGCGACGCTGGGCGAGCGCGTGGTGCTCGTGTTGGAATTGCGCTCATCGGACACAAAGTCAGATGGGTTCGAGGATGATAGCTTGAAAGACGACGTGCGCGGCCGCCTCGAGACAGCCGGCCAGGTCGTCGACGAGATCGTCGTGCGCACCGAGCCTCTTCCGGTCGACCCGCGCCACAACTCCAAGATCGACTACGCCGCCGTGCACGCTTCTCTGACGACGTGATTTTATGTTTGGCTTCGACCCAACAACAGTGAC
Source organism: uncultured Bradymonadales bacterium (assembly GCA_964386725.1). GTDB lineage: Bacteria > Myxococcota_A > Bradymonadia > Bradymonadales > Bradymonadaceae > CAYLTX01. The sequence goes on from CAYLTX010000058.1 coordinate 20,432, forward strand.
CCGCGAGGACCCGCTACCGAAACGGCTGTGGGCGTTTTCAGTCGAGCGGTTTCCGCTGCTCAAGCACGGCGTGCTCATCGCCGCGTACGTCTCGTCGAACCAATTTTTGGCCCACGCGCTCGAAGGCAGCACCGACAAGGTGCACTTCAGCGTCGAGTGGCTCATCGGATTCTTGGTCATCTTCGGCTTCTTTTTGCACCTTCGCGTCTTCGACGAGCACAAAGACTACGAGGAAGACTGCATCCACCACCCTGACCGGGTCCTGCAGCGCGGGGTCGTGACGCTCACCGAGCTCAAGGTCCTCGGCGGCGTCGCCATCGCCGTCCAATTCGGCCTGTGCTGGCTGCACAGCCCCGGTGCGCTGTATGCGTGGTTCATCGCGTTCGGATTCTCGCTGCTGATGCTCGTCGAATTCTTCTGCGGCAAGTGGCTCGAGAAACGCTTCTTATTATACGCCACCTCGCACCTGATGGTGATGCCGCTGCTCGCCCTGGTCGTCTACGGCGTCGCCACCGGCAACCCGCCGTGGGAGACCCCGCCCTGGTATTGGGTGTACGCGTTCGTCGGCTTCTTCGTGATGCTCAACTGGGAGATCTCGCGCAAGATCCGCGCCCCCGAGCAAGAGGTCGACGGCCTCGACTCCTATACCAAGCAATTCGGCACCTACGGCGCCGCCTGGGCGGTGGTGGGCGTGCGCGTGTTCGACACGGCGCTCGTCGCGCTGGTCGGCTGGCACCTCGAGCTGAGCTGGTGGTTCTACGCGGCGCTTATCGCGCTCTTCGTGGTCACGCTGGTCGGCTTTGTCAGCTATCGGCGCCATCCGAGCCCGAAGAACGCCGACCGTATGGAGGATTACGCGGGTCTGTATATCGTGGCGTTCGACGTGATCGTGGCGATTGCGATTGCTCATCGTCTTGGATTCACGCTTTGGTAGATCATGATTGGGCCGGATGATCGGTTTGGCCTGGCCTGGGCCGCGCGGCTTCCAGCCCGCCCCGTGGCCTCTGGCCTCGGCTTGCGTGTGTCGAAGGTCATCGATGGTAAGAAACCTCGCCATAATCCGTCGTTCGCAACACGCAAGGTGACGCAGGATGCGTCACGGCGGGCTGGAAGCCGCGCGGCCCAAGCATAGTGAACATACCAAATGATACACAACGAACTCATAGCGAGCCGAATATGAACAAGCCCAACGAAAGCGCGATTAGCTCGGCGACGCCGCCTCTGGTGGTCGACAGCGACCAGACCGGCCTCGATACATCCCAGCTCGGCGGCAAGGCAGCCAACCTCGTCGAGCTGGAGAGCATCGGGCTGAATGTGCCGGCATGGTTCGCGGTCACCAGCGCGGCGTTCGAGGCCGAGCTCACTAAGAATGGGCTACGCTCAAAGATCACCGATGCGCTCGAGGGCGTGAAGGCCGAAGACGACCTCGTCGAGCTGACACGCGAGATCCGCGCCTGGATCTGCGAGATGCCCGTCTCGAGCGGCCTCGCCGAGCAGATCGACGAGGGCTTCGAGATGCATATCGGCGATGGTGAATTTGGCGCGGTGCGCTCGTCGGCGACCGACGAGGACGGCGAGGAGCTGTCTTTTGCGGGTATCCACGACAGCCTGCTGTTCGTGCCTCGCGAGGACGCCGTCGACGCCGTACGTGAGGTCTGGGCGTCGGCGTTCAACGAGCGCGCGGTGCGCTACCGGCTGCGCGAGGGTGTGGACCCCACCGGCGCATCGGTCGCCGTCATCGTCCAGAAGATGGTCCGCCCGCACGTCAGCGGCGTGATCTTCACCGCGCACCCGGCCACCGGGGACGTCGAGCAGGTCCTCGTCGAGAGCGTCTGGGGCGCCGGTGAGGGCCTGGTCGGAAAAGGCCTGCCGGCCGACTCCTTTCTCGTCGACAAGCTCAGCGACGAGATCGAGACCACCCTCGCCGACAAAGAGACCGAATATGTCTTCGCCGCCGACGCCGGGCGCGGGCTCGAGGAGCGTGAGCTCGCCAAGGGTTTGCAGTCGAAGGCGACGCTGGACGAAGCCAAATTACGCGAGATCGTCGAGACCAGCCGACGCATCGAGAACCACTACGGCCGGCCGCAGGACATCGAATTTTGCACCGACGCCACCGGCCGCGTCCACTGGCTGCAATCGCGCCCGGTGACCACCGTCGTCGAGCGAGGTCCCGCCGTCGGCAATCGCCTGGTGTGGGACAACTCGAATATCATCGAGAGCTACTCCGGTGTGACCACGCCGATGACCTTTAGCTTCATCGAGCACGCCTACACCATCGTGTACCACTGCTTCTCGGAGGTGATGGGCGTCGACCAGAAGACCGTTCGGGCGAATATGCCGGTCTTCCAGAATATGCTCGGGCTGATCCGCGGCGAGGTCTACTACAACCTGCTCAACTGGTACCGACTCATCCGGCTCTTCCCCGGCTTTAGCTTCAACAAGTCGTTCATGGAATCCATGATGGGCGTCGACGAGTCGCTCGTGGACGCGCCCGACGACATCGAAGACGCCGGACTGCTCGACAAGGCATCTGATCTGGGATCGCTGCTGAGCCTGGTGCTGCGCTCGACGCGCAATTTTGCGCGCATCGAGACGGTGGTCGCCGACTTCCAGGACCACTTCGACGAGCAATTCGACCGATACGCCGACCTCGACCTGCGCGCGAGGCAGCCCCACGAGATCATGGAGATCTACCAGCAGCTCGAAGAGCAGCTGCTGTGGCAGTGGAAGGCGCCGATCATCAACGACTTCTACGTGATGATTTTCTACGGACTGCTCGTCAAAGTCTGTGGCGAGTGGTGTGGCGACGAGGACGGAACCCTGCACCACGACCTCATCTGCGGCGAAGGCGGCATCGCCACCAAGGAGGCCTCCAACGAGCTGTTGAGGCTCGCCGCGACGGCTCGCGAAGTGCCCGCGGTGCGCGAGGTGCTCGCCGAGGCGCCGCTCGACGAGGTCCTCGACACGCTCGAGGAGCTCCCCGAGGCTGCGCCGTTTTTGGCCGGCGTCCACCAGTATCTCGAGATGTACGGGTACCGCTCGATGAACGAGCTCAAGCTCGAGTCGCCGACGATGCGCGACGACCCGGCTTTTCTGCTGCAGATGGTCCGAAACTACCTGCGAGGCGACCCCGAGGTGCTCGACCTCGACAAGCGCCGCGAGCGCGAGCTCGCCATTCGCCACGAGGCAGAGGAGCGCGCGTTCGGCAGCCTGTCGCTGCCGCGAAAGCTCGTCTTCAAGCGCGTGCTGCGAAACGCGCGCCGGGGCGTCAAAAACCGCGAGAACCTGCGCTTCGCCCGCACCAAGATCTACGGGCTCGTGCGCGAAATGCTGCTCGCCGTGGCGGGGACGTTCGTGCGCGAGGATATCCTCGACGACGAGGAGGACATCTTCTATCTGAAGGTCGACGAGGTCTGGGGCTTCATTAAGGGCACGGCCGTCACTACAAACCTGCGCGGCCTGGCCGAGCTGCGCCGCGCGGAGTTCGAGGCCTACGAGCAAGCCCCCGACGACTCGCCCGACGACCGCTTCGTCAGCTACGGCATGGTCAACCACGCCAACCTCTTCAAGCGCCGCCGCAAGCCCCAAGCCGCCGAACTCGAAGAGGGCATGCTCGGCGGAATCGGGTGCTGTTCGGGCGTGGTCGAGGGTCCGGTCAAGATCATCCGCACCCCGAGCGACGACATGTCGATGTCCGGCGAAATTCTGGTCGCTGCCCGCACCGACCCCGGCTGGGTGCCGCTATACCCGTCGGCCTCGGGCATCCTCATCGAGCGCGGCAGCGTGCTGTCGCACTCGGCGATCGTCGCCCGCGAGATGGGGATTCCGACAATCGTGGGCATCGACGGGCTGATCGACGCCCTGGAGACCGGCGCCCGAGTTCGCATGGACGGTCAAAAGGGGACGGTCGAGCTGCTCCATAGTTCATCTTAGGACGAAAGATACGCAGCTCAGCTTGATGCCTCATCAGCCCAACGCGTCGATAATCTCTCCGATGAAGGTCTCCTTCCCGCCGTCGAACTCTTTGTCGGCGCCGATGATCCGCGCGATGATAGCGAGCACCTCCTGGTGATGCTCGGGTGCGACAATTCACCACATCCACACCCCCTCCACTGGCAACTAGAATCCGTGGCAAGTTGGGTGCCGGGCCCAGACGAGCCCCGAGGCTCGTCTTTTTGTCGCATCCGTTAACTTGGAGGATGATATGTTTCGCTCGACTCGACTCTCGCTCGTGGTGCTGGCGCTCGCGATGCTCGCCGTTGGCTGCGCAGATGACGCTGACACCACCAACAACGACCAGAACAACCAGCAGCAACAAGCCCCGCCCCCCGGCGACTACCTTGTAGTCTTTAGCCAAACCGACGACGGACCGGGCTCGTTGACGGTGATCGACCCGGCCGAGGCCGAGGTCGTCTTCGAAACGAGCGAGAACCTCGAGGGGGTGAACTGGGGCGGCGTAATAAGCTCGCCGGATAGCTCGAGGCTGTTCATCAACGAGCGTACCAGCGAGCAGGTCTTCGTCTTCGACACCGCCACCTTCGAGCTCGAGGCCCAACTCGACGTCGGCGAGCGGCCGGTGCATATCTACAACCCGAATCATCGCCCCGAGATCTGGTCGCACGCCGACGGCGAGGGCGCCTTTTACGTCATTGATATTGAGACCCTCGCCGTCTCCGAGCCGGTCGTGGCCGCGTTGAACAACAGCGGTCACGGAAAGCTTCTGTACGACCACGACCTGGACCCGCGCGCCTACGCCACCAACACCGACGATCCCGCGATCTTTCCCATCGATCTGGAGACCATGCAGGTCGGCGAGCCCATCGAATTGTGCGGCATCGAAGAGGACGGCGAGCTCGCCGGAGGCACGCACGCCAAAGCCTACTCGCGCCACAACGGTTACGCCTACATCCAGTGTCGCGGCGGGCGCCACGCCATCGTGGACACGGAGAGCGATGAGGTCCTCGTCGACAATATGGAGCTTTCGGGCAGGCTCGTGCCCTCGCCGGACACCCGTTTTCTGGCGGTGGTGGACACCGCCGGCGACAAGGTGCGCGTCTTCGACACGGTTGACGGAGACGGGCTCAGTATCGACGCCGAGTTCGACGTAGCCGGCGAGCCTCACCGCCTCTATTATCATGAGACCCACGACGGAAAGCTCGTAGGCTTTACGCCCACGCTGCAAAACGACGATGTGGCGGTCATCGACTTCGAGACGATGGAGGTCACCGAGCGTATCGAGGTGGGCAAGTTGACCAAGCCCGAGCACGCCCACCACTTCACACGCTGGGGTGAGATCGGGGGCGGCTACTTCTTTACCACCAGCGACGAGGGCATCGTCATCGTCGACGTGGCCACCCGCGAGGTCACCGGCACCGTGGCCATCCCGGGTACCTTGGGGCGCATGCTGTACGTGGAAGCCGAGGCCGGCAATCACGACCACCACTGACCTGTGAAGACCTCTGGCGGATGTCGAGAGCCGCATCACCCATCGATGTGGCTCTCGACGTGAGGTGCGCTTTCGCGCCTATCTCATCGAGCTGGAGGGCGCTCGCCGATGATCTCACTCGAGAAGTCCTGTGAGCCGCAAACTGCAGTTTGTGTTGTTATTGCTGTAGTCTATCTGCGCACGGCGGTCGGATGTCGACAACCGGCAGATAGGCTTGCGCGAGGAATGATCGAGCGATGGATACAACGGCGAGCACTCTAGAAAAGCCACAGGTTCACAACACCCTTCGGCTTCGGCGATTGGGCATCGAGACGTACCAGGAGGCGGTCGTCTATATGCAAGAAGATTGCGCGTTGTGCCGCTCGGAGGGCTTCGATGCCCAGTCGCGCGTCGAGGTGACCGTGGGCGAGAGATCGACTATCGCCACGCTCCATATCGTCAGCAAGGGCTCGGCGATGGCGTCGCTGCTCGCACACGACGAGGCCGGGCTCTCAGAGGCGACGTGGAGGCATCTCGGTGAGCCGGACGGCGAGCGGGCGAAGTTTACCCATCCGCGGTCGGTAGAATCGTTGAGTTATGTGCGCCACAAAATCTACGGCGGCGAACTCGCCGAGACCCAACTCTTGGCAGTGATCCGTGACGTAGTCGCCGGGCGCTATGCCGACGTGCATCTGGCCGCGTTTGTGGCGGCGTGCGCCGGCCGTCGCATGAACGTCGACGAGACCGTCGGGCTGACTCGGGCGATGATCGAGGTCGGCGAGAAGCTGAGCTGGAAGACCACGCCGGTGGTCGACAAACACTGCGTCGGCGGGTTGCCCGGAAACCGCACCACGCCGTTGGTGGTCGCGATCGTGGCGGCGTGCGGCCTGACGATGCCCAAGACCTCTTCGCGCGCGATCACATCGCCGGCGGGGACCGCCGATACCATGGAGATGCTCGCGCCGGTAGACCTGAGCCTGGACCAGATTCGCGAGGTGGTTGGCAAAGAGGGCGGATGCGTTGCCTGGGCGGGCACGGTTCGGCTCAGCCCGGCCGACGACATGCTCATTCGCATCGAGCGTGCCCTGGATATCGACAGCACCAGCCAGTTAGTCGCGTCGGTGCTCTCAAAAAAAGCCGCCGCGGGATCATCACACGTCCTCATCGACATGCCCGTCGGACCCACCGCCAAAGTTCGCTCTTCGGCGGCCGCTGATCGCCTCCAGGTCATGATGGAAGCCGTCGCCGCGCAGATCGGATTGGAGCTGACGGTGGTTCAGACCGACGGCACTCAGCCCGTCGGCCGCGGCATCGGCCCGGCTCTCGAGGCCAGGGACGTGCTCGCCGTGCTCGAGAATGCCGACGACGCCCCGGCGGACTTGCGTGCGCGTGCGGTCTTATTGGCCGGACGCTTGCTCGAAGCCGGAGGTGTCGCCGAGGCCTCATCTGGCGCCCGATTGGCCGAGCAGGTCCTCAGCGACGGCAGGGCCTGGCGCAAATTCCAGGCGATCTGTCAGGCCCAGGGAGGCATGCGTACGCCGCCGACGGCTGCGCACCGCTTCGCGGTCAAAACTCCTCGCGCCGGCACGGTCCGTCGGGTGGACAACCGCCAGTTGTCACGGGTGGCCAAGCTCGCTGGAGCGCCCGACGCGCCTGCTGCGGGCCTGGAGTTTTTGGCGCCGGTGGGCTCGCGCATCGAGCGCGGCGAGCCGCTGTTTATTCTGCACGCCGAGACCCCCGGCGAGATGCAATATGCCCTCGAGTACGTCGAACGACACCCTCATATCGTCGAGCTAGTGGATGATCAGGTAGATTGATGCGCAAGTTGGGCGAGGCCGGCGTGACCTTTCCGTCCGAATTAGAGTAGATGGACAGGAGGCTTCACTCGCTGAAGCGGCCGGCGGCGTCGCGAATCGCGCCCAGGAGTTGCTCGGTGTCGTCGAGCCTGGCGATCCAGGCGTCGGCGACGGGGCCGGTGACGTCCGAAAGTTCGTCGGCGAACGCGAGCCACGCCTGGCGGGTGTCGTCGACGTGGGCCAAGAGCGCCTCGGTGACGTGCTCGAGCCCGTCGTAGTCGGCGGCCGAGCGCAACAGGTTGCTCATCATATTGGCGCGGGTTCCGAAGCCGGCCGGCAGGTTCTTGGTGCGCGAGAGCGCCCGAATCGAGGCGCGGCTCAGGTAGATACCGGCGTCGGCGGGGACAAGCAGGTATTCGGCGATGTCTCGCAGGCCGGTCTTGGGGTCGTCGAGCAACTCCACACCGCGCGTGTCTGACCCAGCCGGCGCCGACTGGTCGCCCTGGTCGCCCTCCCCTGCTCCCAAAGCGCGGCGGTGCTCGAGGAGTAGCTCGGCGGTGACGTCGCCCAGCGCACAAAAGAAGGGATGGCCGTGGACGCCGAGCGCGTGGCGAAGCCCACGGAACCATCGCAAGAGGTGAGTGTCCAAAAACGCCCGACTGAATTCGCGCGCAGCCTCGGCGTCGGCACCGTCGTGCTCGGCCTCCATCTTGCTCAAAAAGCCGAGGAAGTTGAGCTCCACGCCCACATGGTCGGGGCTCTCGGAGGTCTCGACGATCGGGAAGCCGGCGTCGCGATAAAAATCCGAGACGTGCTCGGTCACGCGGCCGCCGGCGCGAGCTGTCTCGTCCAAGAAGGTGCTCTCGTAGGCGAAGATATTGAAGCCAAAGACGTCATGGTGGGCAGCAGCGGCCTCGTCGAGGTCGACGTGCCCCTCGCCGTCCCCCCCTAACGAAGCCAGACACTGGGCGAGCGGCTCCACCGCGTGAACGTGATCGATGATCTCGGCGGTGACGCCGCGCAAAAAGAGCCGTCCGAGGAGCAGATACGCCCGGCTCCGAGCGAGCGCGGCGTCGGTCTCGGTGAGTCCGCTCATGCGTTCTCTCCCTCGGCGACACCGTCATCGTCGGGGAACTTATAGGCCTCGCGGGTCGGCTTGAGCGGGCGCTTTAGCCAATACGGCCGGCGAGTCCCGTCGGGGCTATGTTCCTTGGCCGGGCGAGTCTTGTCCATCCACTGGCGGTAGACCTCCATCGACTTTTTGGTATCGACCCACACATCACCGTGCTTGTCGCCGGGCTTGGCCGGGCAGACGTCGAAGCATTTTTGCAGCCAACAATGCGCTCCACTGATCGGATCCGGGTGGACCGGATGGGTCAGGTTCTGGTGGACGCCGACGTCCTCCCACCAGATGCGCTCGGTGTCCGGATCCCAGCTCTTCCAGGCTTGGGCGCCCTGGAGGATATTCAGACCGAAGCCGCCCTGGTCGTCTTCTTCGAGCTTGGCCACTGCCGTGGTTCCCTTATTGCCGCCCTGGTCCTGCTCGAGCCGCCAGCGGCCCAGGTGGTGACTCATAGCGATGATCCCGGGCTTGATCGCCTCGGTGATCCAGACGCGGTCGACCATATAGCCGATTTCGGTGGTCACGCGGACCAGCGCGTTATTCTCCACGCCGATGCGCTCGGCGTCGATGGGGTTCATCCAGATCGGGTTTTTGTGGCTGATCTCGTAGAGCCACTTGGCGTTCGCGCTGCGCGTGTGAATGAGCGTGGGCAGCCGAAAGTTGGGCAGCAACAACATCTCGTCGCTGTCGATGTCGATATTGGAGGGGTGTACGTGGCTGTCGAGCGTCCACGGGATGACGTATTCTTGCTCCGGCCATCCCCACTCGGCGAGCGTGGGCGCAAAGAATTCGAGCTTTCCGGATGGCGTGCCGAACGCCTCGCGCACCGCGCCGTCGACCTGCACGCCCACCTGCTCGCCGCTGGCATCGAAGGCCCGGCCGAAGTCGTCGACCTTGGCGACGCGCTGTTCGGGCACGACCTTTCGGTACGGCTCGTAATAGTCGCTGACGACCTCGAAGGCGCCGTATTTCCTCATATACTCGAGCGGAGTCAACCCTTCCTGCTCGGCAGCCTCGGGCAGGCCCGGGACGCTATTTTCGAACATCCAGCGGAAGTATTCCTCGACGGTGACCAACTCGCCGTCGCGGTAGGGGCTCTCGAAGTGCTTGCGAATCCCTCGCTCGCCGTCGGGGTCGAGGCGTCCGGACAGCTCGATCCAGAACTCCGCCTCCTCCCAGACCTCGCCGGGGTTGGCCTCGTAGGTATATTGGACGTCCTTTCCGGCGCGCTCCATCGCCACGCGCCGAACGGGCTGGCGGAAGGCGAGCCACTGGCCGGCGTGGGTCTCCTGGCTCTGCAGGTCGTGGCGCTCCGGGGCGAGCCCCATCGGCAAGACGTAGTCGGCGAACCAGGCGCTCTCGTTCCAGGTCGGGGTCAGCGCGACGTGGCATTTGATCTTTTCCTTGTCGCGCAGCGCCTCCAGCCAGGTGAACCCGTCGGGGTTGATCCACAGCGGGTTATAGACCCGCGAGAAATACACATCGACGTCGCCGCGGTCCTCCTCGAGCAGATGGGGCAGCAAGAAGCTCATCTCGAAGAAAGCGAGCGGAAATTCCTGCGGGTACTCGAGCTCGTTCCAGACGTTATTGGGCTCGGGCTCGCTGAACGCCTTGGGCTTGAATTTGTTCCAGGAGTTGAACGACGTCCCGCCCTTGGTGCCGACGCTGCCGGTCAACACGTTCAAGAAGAATAGGCACCGAGCGACCTGCCAGCCACCCTCGTTGCCGATGCTGGCGCTGCGCCAGGTGTGGGTGGCCAGCCGGCCCTGACAGTCGGCGACGAGCTCGGCGGCCTCTCGAATCTTGTCGGCGGAGACCTGGGCCTCCTCGGCGGCCCGCTCGAAGGTAAATTCCGAGTACAGCGCCTCGAGGACTCGTTCGAAGAGCTCGAAAGACGGCTCGTCGAGCTCACCATTTTCGCGAGCCTGGTCGATCACCTCTCGGGCGCGCGGGCTGTCGATGTGGTCGGTTCCCTCGGCCAAAAACTCCTTCCAATTGACCCAGTCGCGCACGAACTCGCGGTCGTAGCGGTCCTCCTGGATCAGGTAGTTGGCCATCGCCAATAATACGCTCATCTCGCTGCCCGGCCACGTGGAGAGCCAGACGTCGGACTTCGAGGCGGTATTACTCACCCGCGGATCGAAGTTGATGAGCTTGGCCCCGGACTCCATGCCCTCGATGATGCGCTGGGCGTGGGGGTTGAAGTAGTGGCCGGTCTCCAGGTGGCTGGAGATGAGCAAGATGACCTTGGCGTTGGCGTGGTCGGGGCTGGGCCGGTCGAAGGCCCCCCAAAACCAATAGCCGCAGCGAGCGCCCGACGAGCAGATATTGGTGTGGCTGTTGTGGCCGTCGACGCCCCATGACTGGACGACGCGGTTGGCGTAGCCGTCGTCGCCGGGCCGGCCGACGTGGTACATGATGCCGTCTTTTCGGCGATCGAGGCTCTCGCCCATCTTCTCGGAGATCTCGGAGAGGGCTTCCTCCCACGAGATGCGCTTCCACTTGCCCGCCCCGCGCTCGCCGACGCGTTTGAGCGGGTGGAGGATGCGCTCGGGGTCGTAGACCTGGTTGTGGGTGGCCGGGCCCTTGGCGCAGTTGCGCCCGCGGCTGCCCGGGTGGGCGGGGTTGCCCTCGAGCTTTCTAATCTCGTAGGTCTTCTTGTCGACGTAGGCGAGCAGACCGCAGCCGCTCTCGCAATTGAAGCAAATCGTGGGCACCAGCGTGTAGTTGCGGGCGACCCGTTTGGGCCACTCGCGACCGTCCCACTCGGCCCAATCGTCCCATCGATCCGGGGGCGGATATTGGTTCAGACGCCCGTCGCGCTGCTCGACCTCGAGCATCTCGACCGACGCCGGGTCAACCTCGGCGTACTCCGGGGGGCCGGCCGCCTCCTGCTCGTTGGACGTCGGAGCCTCGGCCGCCGGGCTCATCCCGAGCATCGATGTGAGGAGTTTTTGAATATCCATGGTCTATTCTCTCGTGGTCGAGAAATGCCTGTCGTGAAATACGAGTCGCAGAGACAGTCGAGCGAGCCTTGGTTCACCTTGGAGCCCTCTTAACTATTCGGGACCTTCTGGGGGGCGAGCACGAAGGCGTGCTCGAAGAAGTACAGCCCGATCAGGGCCGCGACGCCGCCCAAGGCAGCGACCAGCGAGCCGCCCGAGAATAGCAGCAGCAACACCAGCGGAATGACGTGTCCGAGCGCGATCGCGCCGGCCCAAAAATGCACCTGAAACTCGCCGCTTCGAATATCGTGAGCGGCGCGCGCGGCGACCTCGCTGGCATGTGGCATGGCGAATTCGCCCACCAAGATAACGAAGAGGTCGACGACCAACGCCACCGCGAGCGCCCCGGCCGCCAGCGTGCCCATGCCCTCGGGCAGTTCCATGAAGGCCGCGAGGATCAGGACCGCGGCGGCACCCGCCACCAGCGACTGAACCAGGAAGTGGAACGGCAAAAGCGGGCTCTGCCACAGGTCGCGTCCCTCCGCCTGGCCAAATAAGAAGGCCGTATAGACCGCGCCTCCAACTGCCAGCGGCACCCCGAGGCCGAGCAGCCACGGCCGCGCCGCGCCGGCCAGCGACGCATCCAGCCAACCCAACCACGCCCCGCCCTCGAGCGCCAACCAGACCGTGGCAAGCCCGGAGAACGCGATCAAAATATAGGCGCCGCGTGCCAGCCAACTCTTCCACTGGGGGTGAAAGACGATCGACAAGAATCGTTCGGGCCGGTCGAGATCCGCAACGAGCAGCACCGTCGTCGCCAGGAGCATAGCCACCGAAACTCCGGCTCCCGCCGTCGCGAAGCCGGCCGAGACCGGGGCGAGGTCCATGAGCCAGGCGAAGGCCAATAACAAGAAGAGACCGCAACCGACGGCCTTGGTGACCAGATAAGCCGGGACCTGCCAATGCCACGGGATCTTATGCTGGGCGTTATAGGCGACCTGGACCATCTGCTCGGCGCGGCGGCCCTGGCCGAACTGTATCGGGCCGTCCGAGGGCACACCCTGCGATTGCGGCTTGCGAATGGGCGTGCCGGAGTTCGCCTGCGCGGCCACCGGCGGGGAGCCGCCGTTGTTGTGGCCTGCGTTGTGGCCGGCGGTAGAATGCTCCTCGACGACGTCGGCGAACATATACGTCTCGGGCGAGCGCTGAGTCGCGGTCGGGTGCATCGAGACGTCGTCGCCGTCGATATAAAAGAGCTTCGGCGCCGTCCCCTGCTCCGGTTTGCGTACCGTCGTGCGGTTGTTGGCCAGGACCTCGGCGATCTCGGAGTTCGGATCGTTCATATCCCCGGCGATGATCGAATGCGTCGGGCAGACGACCACGCAAGCCGGCTCCAGCCCGACCTCGGTTCGGTGGCCACAATAGTGGCATTTGGCCGCCGTCCCGCTCTCCGGATCGATGTGGATGGCGTCGTAGGGGCAGGCCTGCATGCAGGCCTTGCAGCCGATGCAGATGTCCGAGTCGAATTCGACGATCCCGTCGTCGCGCTGGTACATCGCGGTGACCGGACAGATGCGCACGCACGGCGGGTTCTGGCAGTGGTTGCACCGTGTCACCTGAAATTGTCGGCGGGCGTTGGGATGCTCGCCAATCTCGGTGTATTTCACCCACGTTCGATTGACGCCCAGCGGCACGCTATTCTCGCTCTTACAAGCGGTCGAACAAGCGTGACAGCCGATACATGTGCCATTGTTAATGACGAATCCGTAATTCTTCTCTCCGGAACTGCTCGTCGTCTCAGCCGCCATATATCCGCCTCGACTGTGTTTAGCCGTGCCTTCAGTTGTGAGAACATTCGGTCTGCCGCCCATGGTAGTGGGAACGGCCACTATATCCAACCCCCATTCGACCTCGTCACCGAGTCAACGACCTCGTCACCGAGCGTGTAGCCACACCGGATGTGGCCTCAGCGGAGCCGACGTAACCTACCCGGCCGACCGAGCATCTAAAGAAAGGAGGGGCCTTCCCTTGTACTCGAACACCGCTGTACTCGAACACCGCGTGGAACCGAAAAATGCCATGATGGCGAACATTTGATCCGTTTTCCTAGCCGCGCTTCTCATACTCCTCGTCGGGTGTGGCGGTGGGATTCCGGTCGACCAGGAGGGGGGCTTCCAAGCTAAGCGCACGGTCTCCCCCCGCCGGAGGACCCATGACGACACCCGATCCGCATAATCCAAATAAGCTCGTGGGCACCAAGTGGACCGCCGTCGAACCCGAGGACCGGCGCCGGCATTGGGAGGTCATCTCGTATCGGCGCTCGGACGGCCAGGCCGAGCTCGAAGTTGACGCGACAGGCGCGCTCGACGAACCTCGATAAGTCCCGACTCGTCAACGACCGCCCTCTCGCTCCGACTCCTCCATGTGGCAACTCGCCGCGCTCCTAATCTCCTTGGCCATCGAGATGCCGATTGTCCGAGCCCTGGCGGGATGGCTCGAACATGAGCAGCCGCAAGCGTGGCGAGTCTGGACACTCGCCGCGGCCGCCACATTGCTGACTCACCCATTTGCGTGGTGGGGAACGTTGGAGCTGGCGCAAACCATCGACTATGGAGTGATATTCGTCTCCGTGGAGGCCGCCGTATTCACCGCCGAGGCCGCACTCTTTAGATTCGTGGCCCGGTGGCGTTGGCAGACGGCGCTCGGAGCATCGCTGGCCGCAAATACGGCGTCCGCCCTGGCCGGCCTCTTATTGTGGGAGCTTGTCTGAAGACTCCGGCTCGGCTGCCTGAGCCATCGGCCACACCCCGAGCAGCGCAATCATGAGAATCGGAATCTCGACCCAGGCATGAACAGCCGCCGCGACTCCATAGAGCCGACGGGCGAGTTTGAAATCCCAAGCAAACGCAGCCAGCCAGACCAGGCCGGCGACGATCAGAAATGCCGTAAAACCGGAGAGTTTCGGGACCCAAATCGCGGCGGTCTCGGTGTCGGTGGATGGGGTATCGGTGGATGAGGCGTCGCTGGACTCCTCATTGAGGCGTGGCAGGACGTGGATGACGATCGCGTAGTGCATGCACTGGGTGAAGACGACGGCGCTGAAGGCGTGCGTCGCCCACGCTCGATCGTGAAGCTCCGGCGGCAGATATGCGCCGAGATTTGCCGCCAGCGGTCCTGCGGGAAGAAGCGATGCCTCAGGGGCGGCGATGCCGAGGATGTCGCTGGTGACGTCGAAAGGCAGGCCCGTCGCGATTAAAACCGGTATCACCAGGAAAACCACCGCGCACAACCCCATGAGCCGCCTACGCCGTGAACCCTCCGTGGCGTCGGCGAGGAAGCCGATCGGGGTGAAATTATGCAGGATCGCAAGCACCAGAAGCGTGTGCATCGCCGAGACAAGTAGCCCCGCCGCGAGCGCCGCACATATCAAGATGCCCGCACCGAGCTGCACAGGATGGCGTTGGCCGAGCATCGGCAGGACGACGATGCCCAGCATCAGGGCGATGCCGACCTCGAGTTGCCCGGCCAGCCCGGCGTCGAGCATGCCCACGATCGTGGAGATGCGAAGCACCACGATCCCCAACAAGAGCGCAACGAGAACGGCGGCCAACTGCGAGTGGACGCGCGCTCCGTAGCGCTTGTGCACAAATCGCAATTCTGAAAGCACGTGCGCCAGCCCGAACGCAGCCAGCGAAAGCGTGTAGGTCGCCAGCGGCCAGGCCACTGCGCAGACTGCAACGGCGAGGACAAACCCGACGCCGATTAACGGTGCAGCCAGCAGCGCCGACGAGCCCCTGCTTTTATCAGTGATCGTCGCCATCTCGCCGACTCGACATAAAGCGCTTACTAAAAGCTATGAGCAGCAGTCCGAGAGCGATGCTTCCGGCGGTGACCACAGCACCCGTGACCACAGTACCGGGGACGGCGCCCTCGCGGCATTTGAGACATTCATAGCTCACAGTCTTCGGCGGTTCGTCGCTGTAGTCGAGCCGGCTGCACGTGGCTTTCTGACAGGTTCCGTCTTTGCCCTCAGTATCGAGGGAACTACGACACGGGTCTCCTTCGCTCGCGCCTTCGCACGCCGCAACGTCCATCGGAACCATATCAGCACCAGCGCCGGCCGGAACAACCAGCACGGCGAACAAAATGGCGGCGAGCAAGGTGGGGATTCGGTGCACGACTCTTCCTTCAACTGAACACATCAGGTGGCTTGTAGGGTGCCCGGCATTTTTTCAGGTGCTGCCATCCAATCCAGCTCGGGATGAAGCTCAATCAACTATCAGTCTTGCTTTTGCGGGTTGTCACTAGGAAGGTAGCCAACGCAACTTTCGCTAGCCGCATCTAGCGTCATCTCGTACAGCTCACGGGTGTTCTGCGAGTGTTGCCATTCGAGATCTCCGATGACGATTCGGTCGCCCTGGACGACGATGTCATGAGTGTAGGTGCGGCCGCAACCGTCGTTGATCGTAACCTCCCGGTCGACCGTGCATCTAAAGACATGCGGGCCTTCCCTTCTACTCCACCACCGCCTGGAACCCGACGATCTCATGACTCCGAACCTTCGATCCGCTTTCCTGGCTGCGCTTCTCACGCTCCTCGTCGGGTGTGGCGGCGGCATACCGGTCGATCAGGAGGGCGTCTTCCAAGCCAAGCGCACGCTATATCCCGATCAGTTCGAGATGGAGGGCGTCGAGCTCCGGAACATGCGCGTGCAGGTTGAGGACGGCATCGCACTCGACGCCTGGTATTTTCAACGTCCCGAGGCCGAGTGCACGGTCGTCTATTTCGGCGGCCAGGGCCACCACATGGTCACCTCGCGCGACTTTATCGAGGGATTCTTGGAGGGGACCTCGGCTGAACTGTTCATGATCGATTACCGTGGCTACGGCCAAAGCGATGGCAAGCCCACCGTGGACGCACTCAAGAGCGACGCGCTCGCTGTCTACGATAAGGTCGTCTCACTCGACGGCGAGCGCTGTGTGATCGCCCACGGTCACTCGATGGGCGCGTTTATGGCGACCTGGTTGGCAGAAAACAAGCCCGTCGACGGCGTCGTCCTCGAAAACCCGCCGGTGAGCGTCGAGTCTTGGACCGGTGCGCTGGTACCGTGGTATCTGGACCTCTTTATCTCCTTTGATATCGACCCCGCGCTGAAAGATGAAGATAACCTGGCCCGCGTCCGCAAGCTGCAGGCGCCTCTGCTGGTCATCGCCGGCGGCGAGGATAAGATCACACCACCCGAGCAAGCCCGCACCCTCTTTGAAGCAGCGGCCTCCGAGCCAAAGTGGCTCGAGGTCATCGAGGCGGGCGGCCACAACGACCTCAGCGAACACACCTCCTACTTCGAAGCGTATGGGAAGCTGATCGATCATCTGCGACGCGACCAACAAACGACCCGGTGATTGCGATGACACTTGCCCCGCATAATCCAAATAAACTCGTCGGCACCAAGTGGACCGCCGTCGATCCCGAGGACCGACGCCGGCATTGGGAGGTCATCTCGTATCGGCGCTCGGACGGTCAGGCCGAACTCGAGTCCGTGCTCGACGGCGAGCATCTCCTGATGGCCTGGCGAGAGCTTCGCGACCGCCAAAGATGGCGGCCTGGCTGGGAGCGCTAAGCCCGCCCCCCGGGCCCAAGCACGGTCAGGCCACATAAAGCCGCGGGGTCGGGCGGTCAACCTGGCACCGGCACTCGTCTAGGGGTGCGACGCCTCAAAACCATTCAGGCTGCATCGACAGCGTCGTTTCGTCGAGCCCGCCGAGCAGCTCGCTTTGGCGCTCGACCTTGGGCAGCTCCCAGCGGAAGAAGTACCGGCAGGCGTGCAGCTTTCCGCGCAGGAACGCCTCGCGCGACTGGTCGACGTCCTCCTCGACGAGCTCGGTCTGGGCGACGATGGCCTGCTCGAGCCACATCCAGGCGATGACCAGGTGGCCGAGCATCTCCAGGTAGACGCTGGCGTTGGCCAAAAACAGGTCGATTTTGCCCTCCATCGCCGCGCCGGTCAGCGCCATGGTCGCGCCGGT
>CAYLTX010000059.1:0-37595 GCA_964386725.1 uncultured Bradymonadales bacterium
TCCCCAGGTCGAAGACCCTGGGGAGGTGGCGGCGAAGCCGCCGGAGGGGTGCCACGGCAACCAAAAGAGTTCATAAAGATCGAGATCACTATGCCCAAAAAAAACAAGAAGCGAGAACGCCTCAGCGTCCTCAAGACCTACAAATTATACATCAACGGCAAATACCCCCGCACCGAAAGCGGGCGCTATCTGACCGTCCACGATCACAAAGGGGGCTTTGTGGCCAATATTTGCCATGCCTCGCGCAAGGATTTTCGTGATTCGGTGGTCGCCGCGCGCGAAGCGCTCGACGGCTGGTCTGGCCGCACGGCCTTCAACCGCGGCCAGATTCTATACCGCATGGCCGAGATGATGGAGGCTCGCCGCAGCGACTTCGAGGGCGGGTTGGTCGACATCGCCGGCTACTCGGCCAAAGAGGCCGGCGCCGAGGTCGACGCCGCCATCGACCGGCTGGTGTGGTACGCTGGCTGGTCGGACAAATTCGAGCAGGTCTTCGGCTCGACCAACCCGGTCAGCTCGAACCACTTCAACTTCACCACCCCCGAGCCCACCGGCGTGGTGGCGGCCTTCGCGCCCAAAAACGCCCCGCTGCTGGGGCTGATCTCGACGGTCGCCCCGCTGATCGTCTCGGGCAACACCGCCGTGCTCATCGTCGAGAACGACGCGCCGACGCTGGCCATCGACTTCGCCGAGGTGCTCAACAACAGCGACCTTCCCGGCGGAGTCATCAACATCCTGACCGGCAAGCGCGAAGAGCTGCGCGGCCACGTCGCCGGCCACAAAGACGTCGACGCTGTGTTGTGTTACGGACCCACGAAGGCCGAAAAGCGCGACATCGCGCTGGAGGCGGCCGAGACGGTCAAGCGGGTCAAATTCTACGACGACCCCGACGCGAAGGGTTGGCGTGACGATGACCAGCAGAGCCCGTATCGGATCATGCCGTTTGTGGAGTTTAAGACGGCGTGGCATCCGGTGGGTGTTTGAGGGTGATTTGAGGGATGATTGCTTCTTGAGGCACCCCTCCGCCTCCGCTGCGCTCCGGCACCTCCCCAGGGTCTTCGACCTGGGGAGGAACCTGCCGCTCGATCGCGCAATGGTTGCTTTCTGAACAACAGCAACCCGCCAATGCGCGATCACGCTGAAGGTTCCTCCCTATGCGGCGTTCAGCCGCCATGGGGAGGTGGCGCGCCGTAAGGCGCGACGGAGGGGTGCCACAAAAACCAACCACCTCACTTTCCGATCCCCACCTTCCTTTGCCTCTCCCTACCTTCGTCCCTACTCTTTTCAAGTAGCACCAAGCCACAATACGCAGCGCCGTTGGCGTCAGTGATCGACGCGGAATAAACGCGCGCATATGGGCACTAATCAACAGGGGCCTGCCCCCCAAGCCACAAGCCTCAAGCCCCGAGCCTCCGAAGATGCACAACTTCCCGACCCACTTCTGGCGCAAGCTTCAGAGCTTCAAGGACCGCACCGCCATCGTCGGCGTCGACGAGTATGGTAAGGCGGTCGAGCAGACCTATTGGGAGTGGACGCGGCGCATCCAGCGGCTGGCGATTGCGCTGCTGGACGCCAACTTCGAGCCGGGCACCCGCATCGGGATGCTCGCGCCCAGCGGCAAGGACTGGCTGGATCTGGCGGTGGCGAGTTGGCTGGTGGGCGGATGTGTGGTGCCGATCGTGGGCGGCCAGGGCCGCACCGACACGCTGCGGGCGCTGGCGCGCACCGGCGCCGAGTGGCTGGTGGTCGGCGATGCCGACGAGTACTACCGGCTGCGTGGCTCCGAGGGCAAGATCCCCGAGCATCTGCATTGGATCGCCGTCGACGGCGCCGAATTTCCGAGCGGCCGGCGCTTCTTCGAACTCGACGAGCTCGACGGCCGGGGCCGCTCGTTGGCCGTGCGCGGCCACGTCGACGCGCTGGCCAAGGCGATCTACGGGCTCGACATCGACCAGCCCACATTGGTGCTCTTCGACAAAGAGCTCACCGATGACCCGCACGGCGCCTACTATACCGGCGACAAGCTCGGCGAGATGCTCGACCTATTGGGCGAGGATCTGCAGTTGGCTACCGACGATCGCCTGGCGGTCACTCTCGAGTACGGCTGCATGGAGGCGTGGCTGCTGACCGTGGCGACGCTGCTGCAGGGCGCGCAGCTCGCCATCGCCGACCGGCCCAAGGATGTACAAAACCACATCGCGCAGCTCGCGCCGACCCGGTTGGTCTGTGGACCGGCATTTCTCGACGATCGCGCCCAGAAGCTTCGCGACCAGCTCGAGGAGTCGCCCGAAGGCCTGGCCGCCGACGGTGGGGGCAGCGAGCGCGGCCTGGGCAATCTGCTGGGGCGGGTCGGAAAGGAGGTCGCCCGCAAATTCTTCTACGATCCGCTCGAACAACAATTCGGCGGCAAGCTCGACGCGGCCTACCTGGTCGGCGGTGAGCTGTCCGACGACGTCACCTCCGTGATCGACCGCACCGACCTGACCCTGCTGGGGCTGTACGCCAAGCCCGAGTCCGGCATCAGCCATATCGAGCGGCCCGGCGCCCGGCGCCGCGGCTCACAGGGACGCCCCGTGCAGGGCTACGCCTGCAAGATCGCCGGCGCCAAGCGCGGTCGGGTCGGCGAGGTCCTGGTCCGAAGCGACTTTATCTTCGACGGCTATTGGGACGGCGAGGGTCCCCTCGAGATCGACGCCGAAGGCTGGCTGCACACCGGCGACCGGGGACGCATCGAGAGCGGATACCTTTTTCTAGAACAATGAGTCCGCCAGATCCTTGCACGAGTAGAGATTGGGGTTTACAACTTACCCTGATTTCCGCAGAATAGCGGCGTCCAACCGGCGGGCGAGAACTCGCCACACGTAATTTTTGAGGTTTGAGAAGATGGCTGAAAATCACGACGAGCACGAAGGACCGATTCACCAGGCGCCCTGGGTTGCCTATCTCACCGTTATCGTATGTTACGCGGTGTTGGCGCTGATCATGTTCGCCAAATTCGCCGCCGACGGCGTCGAGCTTGGTGAACTCGGCTACCTCTTCGCGGTTCAGGCGGGCGTGATCACCGCGTTCGTGCTGTTCTTCGGCGGGCTCCTCTTCTTCGCCAACAAGCTCATCGGCGCGCCCAGCGCCCGAGACTAAAGCACTCCTATTTCGGAAACCGGATAAATTGGCAAAGTCAGGCCAGATGGATGTCGGTTTGGCCGATTGACAGGTAGCAGCGCTACATGGATTGAGGACAAACCGACAGACGCTGGTCTGACGAAGCCAAGACTCCGGGTTTCGGAGTAGGAGTGGTTTAGATCGCAGCCGTATCAGGGCTTGGGAATCCGAAGCGTCCCGCTGATCATCGCTGATCCGCTCAGGAAGTACATCAGCGACAGCGGGTGCCATCCCATGCCCGCGATCTGCATACTCCCCAGCCAGAAATTGCCGTGTACCGCTCCCTGGGCATAGGCAATCACCAATACCACAACCAGCACGATGCTCGTCGGGATCGGCGTGCCCTCGAAGTATTTGACCTTGCCGGAAGTCTCGTCGGTCAGCATGGCGGCAGTGGCGTTGAAGCGCGCCAGGCGGCTGATGCCGCAGGCGACGAAGTAGATCAGAATCGCCATATCCAGCCCGCCGCGCATCCCCAGCGTCCAGGCGAGCACGGCCGGGGCGACCCCGAAGGAGACGATGTCCGACAGCGAGTCGAGGTCGGCGCCCAGCGCCGACTGGCGGTGGCGCCAGCGGGCGACGTAGCCGTCGAAGAAGTCCAAGATCAACGCCGCCGGTAACAGCGCGAACGCCACCCACAGATAGCCCGGCTCGCGCTCGGCCGCGTAACTGAGCGCCATGAAGATCGCGGCGGTGCCGCACGCGGCGTTGCCCAAGGTGATCAGGTCGGCCAGCGCGAACTCGCGAAGCATCGAGAAGTGCTTTCTCTTTGCCTTCTTTTGTTCGGTCGGAGCGGCCGGTTCGGACTTCTCGGGCAGCGACATCAGGCTCCTGGTGGGCAGCAAAAATACATTCGATAGACAGCGAGAGCTCATCTGCTCGAAACAGACGCGGCCGCCGGGGCCTCGGCTTCCATCTCCACGTCGAAGACGTCTCCGCCCAGCTCGCGCGAGAGGCGACGGTCGAACTCCTCCATCTCCGCGTCGTCGAGGCTCTTCTCTTCCTCGTCGGACGAGAACACCGTCTTGCCGAAGACGACCTCGTTGGCCGCCGAGCGGCGCGCCTCCTCGCCGGCTTCGAGCTCGTCGGCGACGCGCGGGAAGCGAAAGACGGTCAGGCCCTCGTCGGTCACGTCGATATCACCATCGTAGCCCACCAGGAACCCGTCCTGAAAGGGCTCCGGGATGGAGCTGTCCGGCACCGGCCGCGCCTGGCCCTGGCGCGCCGATTGGTAGACGACCGACAGCGACTCGCGGCGCTGGTTTTCACGCTCGGCTCGCTGTTCGTCTCTTTGATGCGAGATCTTGCGAAATAGCGGGATGGCGAAGAATAGCGAGCTGAAGACGAACGGCACCCAGCCCAGCCCGATCGTCGCGCCCAGCGGCAGGCCGACGACCGCAAAGAGGATAAACGCCGACATGGCCAGGTTAAAGCCGTTGAGCACCGAGATCCACGTATTGGTCGACTTGGGGTTGCCGGTCAGCGGTGGCACCGTGACCTTGCGCTCCCAGATGGGCGAGACGGTCTCGTAGGACTCGCCTTCCTCGGCGGTGACCATCAACTCGTCGAAGCGGTAGACCAGCACGCCGTCGTCGCTGACGTCGACATCGCCGTTAAAACGCACGATGCTGCCGGTCAGCGCGTTTTCGGCCTCGTCGAGGGTCTGACCGGTGCGCGAGGCCCACTCGGCGGCGGTGATCCGCCCGCCTTTGCTGCGCACGAACTGCGCGAAGGCCTTCTCGGGCCCCAGCGGATCCTGGGAGGGCGTCTCGGGGCCGAATAGATAGTCGAAGACCTTCTGGTAGAAGGCTTTGGTCGGCTTCTCTCGCTCCTGGCGCTGGATGCCGCCGAAGATCCCGCGCCGCGCGCCGCCTCGGCCGTAGCCTCGCCCGAAGCCGCGCTGGCTGCCCCCCGAGAAGATATTCCACCAGAACATGAACTCCAGAAAGCGCGCCACCAGCAAAAAGGGCAGCAGGCCGATGCGCCCGCCGCCGCGGCTGTCGTCGGACTGCATGCTCATCGCGAAGCCGGCGATGCCCACGGCCAACAGCAGCAGCACGAAGAGCACCGTATAGCCGACCAGCATGACCATCGTCCAGACTTTGAAAAAGCCCTTGAACGCCTTCCAAAGCCCCTGCTTGAAGGTATGCCAGGCGCGGCCGGGCTGCGATCCCCGCCGCGAAAACGACGGGTCGAAGCGGTACCGAAGGTTGCCCTCATCGTCGACGTCGAGGTGGCTGGTATAAAGCGTGAGCATATGCCGCAGCGCCCACTCGGTCTGGTCGTAGCCCAGGCCGGTATCCGCCGCGACATCACCGGCGGTGGCGACGCCGTCGCGCTTCTTCAAGCTCTTGAGGATGCGCTGTTCGAGCTTGTAGTCGAGATTTAGGTCGTTGGATTCTGTGGTCATTGTTACGACTCGGTGCTGAAATAGAACTCCTCGGACTCACAACGTTTGTGGGGCGTTTGAAATTCGTGGAGGGGTATTTTGTGGCTTGGCAGCCAAGCTGTGGACCCCCCACCTCTACTCACCCCTCAAACCTCCCACCTCTCCCCTCGCCATCTGCAAACTTCTGCGCTCCATCCCTCGCGCCGGCCTCTAATGACTCCACGCCCCGCTCGAACTCATTGGCCAGCGCATCCTCTAAATTAAACCCGAATTGCTCGTACGCAGATAAGCGGTCGTTGCGCATGCACGTCTGCGGGAACTTCGCCAGCCGGTGGGCGAGCTCCTCGGCGGCCTGGCGAGCCGATCCGGGGGGGACGACGCGGTTGACCAGGCCCATGCCGAGCGCCTCGTCGGCGTCGACGGGGCGGCCGGTCAGGATGAGGTCGAGCGCGCGCGACAGGCCGATGAGCCTGGGCAGGCGCACGGTGCCGCCGTCGATGAGCGGGACGCCGAAGCGTCGGCAGAATACGCCCAGCACGGCGTCCTCGTCGGCCACGCGCAGGTCGCACCACAGCGCCAGCTCCAGGCCGCCGGCGACCGCGTGGCCGCTGATCGAGGCGATGACCGGTTTTTCCAGCAGCATGCGCGTCGGGCCCATCGGGCCGTCACCGTCGGGCTCGACCCGGTTGGGCGCGCCGTCGGCAAACGCCTGCAGGTCGGCGCCCGCACAAAACGTCCCGTGCGCCCCGTGCAACACCGCCACACACGCCTCCTCGTCGGCCTCGAACGCCCGAAACGCCTCCGCCAGCGCCTCGGCCGTCTCCCGATCAACCGCATTCCTGCGCTCCTCACGGTCCAACACCACCGTCCAAACAACGCCATCTCTCTCCACATCAACCACACACGCCTCATCGAAGCTTGAATACTCCTCCCCGATCGGGGGAGGTGCCTTGCGCGCTTTACAGCGCAAGGCGGAGGGGGGCCACGAACCATCCGCCAGTCGCCGTACAGCGCAAGGCGGAGGGGGGCCACGAACCATCCGCCAGTTCTCGTAAAGCGCAAGGCGGAGGGGGGCCACGAACCATCCGCTAGTCGCCGTACAGCGCAAGGCGGAGGGGGGGACTGTTCACGACTACTTACATCAAGACGCAATCCGCTCGGCCATCTCCACCGCCAACTTCAGCGCGTAGCGCATCGAGCCGGCGTCGGCCA
The DNA here is from genome assembly GCA_964386725.1 of uncultured Bradymonadales bacterium. Classification (GTDB taxonomy): domain Bacteria; phylum Myxococcota_A; class Bradymonadia; order Bradymonadales; family Bradymonadaceae; genus CAYLTX01. The sequence goes on from CAYLTX010000059.1 coordinate 6,761, forward strand.
CCCCCCACCCGGCGATATCGTAGGCGGTGCCGTGGTCGACCGAGGTGCGCACCACCGGCAGCCCGAGGGTGATATTTGCGGACTCGCCAAAATGCATCAATTTCAAGGGGATGAGCCCCTGGTCGTGGTACATGCACACGACCGCATCGAAGGGCGCGCGCCCTTCTCGATAGCGCGCAAAGAGCGTGTCGGCCGAGTAGGGGCCGGACAGCTCGACGTCGTCGGAGAGCTCCTCGGCCAGTCGATTGACCACCGGCCGGATGATCTCTTCTTCCTCGACGCCCATGACGCCCTTTTCGCCGGCGTGCGGGTTGAGCCCACAGACGGCCACGTCGGGGTGTTCGACGCCCCACAGACGGGTCAAATCCTTGACGGTGGTGCGGATGACATCTTCGAGGCGGCTGTGAGTGAGGTGCTCGCTGACGCGTGAGATAGGCACGTGGGTGGTCACCAACGACACGCGCAGGCGGGGCCCGGCGAGCATCATTGCGTGATCGGTCGCGCCGAAAGCCTCGGCCAATATCTCGGTGTGGCCCACCGGGGGCATGTCGATGGTGCGAAAGAGTTCTTTGGTCCACGGCGCGGTCACGATCGCAGCGATATGGCCCTCTTGACTGGCGGTCACCGCGCTGTGGAAGGAAGCCAGCTGGATCTGCGCCGAACGCGCGTCGCGCTCGCCGAAGGGGATATTGGACGCCTCGAGGTTGGGCAGCACATCGACGATCCCGATCGCGTCGGGCTCGACATGATCTTCGGGGCCGTGCATCGGGTCGAAACGGCCGGCGAGCGGCTCATAGCCGCTGACCGCCTTGACCAGCAAGCGGTCGGTGCGCTCGAGCACTTCACGGCTGCCGAAGACCACCGGCTCGCCGTCGTCGGCCAACCCGTTCTGCAAAGCCTTGAGGATGACTTCCGGCCCGATCCCCGACGGGTCACCCATTGTGATGCCGATCTTCATGACGCCCTCTTGTATGAATGGCTGATCGGACAGCTTCTGCTTTTCGATCAAGTATCGCCACAACGTGGATTGACTGCATGACGTCTACGCTCTTGGTTCTTGGTACAACGCAGCAATCTGACTGCCTTAGCCCTACCAAGCACCAAGAACCAAGAACCTCAAACGTACGGCGCAAATGCCGCGTGCCAGCTTTTCATTTTCGAAAACCAGAAGACTGACGTGACGGTATTCAGTATTTGACGTCGACGAACGAGCGGGCTCGAAGGTTTTGCAGGTAGGACTGCAACTGGCGCTCGACGGCCTCCTGTTGCAACTGGGCGCGAAGCTGCTCTTTGCGCTCGGTGGCGTTGCTGTCCGCCTGGTAGCTGACGCCGGTGACCTGGATGACGTGGAAGCCAAATTGGGTGCGCACGACCTGGGACAGCTCGCCTTCCTCGAGTTTGAAGGCGGCCTCCTCGAATTGGGGGTCGAGCTCGCCGCGGCCGAAGCTGCCCAGATAGCCGCCCTGTTCGTTGGACGGGCCGTCGCTGTGGGTCTTGGCGACCTCTTCGAAGCTCTCACCGGAGTTGAGCTTCTGGCGGGCGTTTCGGGCTTCTTGGCGGGCGCGGGCGATCTCGGCGTCGCTATTGTCGGCGGGGCGCACCAGCACGTGGCGCACCTCGATATTCTTGCTCTTGCCTTCGGCGTCGCCGAAGCGCTCGGTATAGGCTTTCTCGACTTCTTCCTGGGAGACCGTCACCTGGCTACCCACCTTGACTTTGACGATGCGCAGCTTGAGCAGGTTCTGGCGGATCATCTCGCGGTAGGTCTCGTAGGACATCCCGTATTGCTGGATGGTCTGACGGAATTGCTGCTCGTTGAGGCCCTGCTGCTCGCGGGTATAGGCCAACCACTGGTCGACCTCTTGGTCCGAGACCGACAGTTCGAGCTTCTCGGCCTCTTGGAGCAGAAGCTTGCGGTCGACCAGCTCGTCGAGGACCTCGTCGAAGATCTGCTCGCGCTGCTGCGGATCCTCGAGCGCCGACGGATCCATCCCGTTTTGGAGCAAGTAGGGCGTCGTCGCCTGTTTGAGCTCGTAATAGGTGATGATCTGGTTGTCGATGCGGGCCACGATGCGGTCGACGAGCTCGGCGTTCGCGGTGCCGGGCGCCGAAAACATCACGGCAGATCCGCCCAGGATACAGGCGGCGGCGAGCAGGATGGATGCGATTTTATTCATGATATCTATACGGATGATCTAGGGATTAGAGTCGGTGCCGCGCTCGGCGCGGGGGTCGTCTGTCGATGTATTTTCGTCTCCAAAGGGCGCCACCGGCTCGAGGGGGATATCCTCGAGCGTGAGCGGGCCGTCGGCCTCGGGGGCGCGTGCTTTCCGAGCGATTTGCTCGTCGATTTCGATGCGCGTCTTCTCTCGGAGCTCGTCGACAAATTGTGCGCGCAGCTCGTCGCGGAGCTCGTCAGTCAGCTCTTTTCGAATCTCGGAGGCCACCGTGTCCAGCGGCTGGGTCTGTGCTTGGCGCTCTTCCAAAAAGCTAGCCAGCGCGAAGCCCTCGTCGAATGCCACCGGCGGCGTGACCTCGCCGGGTTCGCTCAGCGCGAAGACCGCCTCGGACAGCTCGGGGTGTTCGGGGTCGGCCTCGGGGGCGTCGACAAAGCCGATATCGCCGCCCTTGCCGGCGATCTCTCGGTCCACCGAATACGTGTTGGCGGCCCGTCGAAACTCGTTGACCCGATCGTCGCCGGCCTCGTCCAATTGGACCAGAACCCGCTCTCTGATGCGCTGGGCGTCGTCGAGTGAGCCGACCTGAATGAGCGCTACGCGGCGGCTGCGGGGCTCCTTATACGCCCCGGCATTCGCCTCGTAGTGGGCGCGCAGCGCTTCCTCGTCGACCTCTTCCGAGGAGCTGCGCTCGCGGACGGTGCTGTCGAGCGTGCGCTTGGCCAGTGCCTTCTTCAGGGCGAAGAGCACCTCGGGGCGCTCGCCATAGCCGGCTTCCTCGGCCCGGTCGGCCATCAACTCGAATTGAGCGACGTCCTGCAGATACGACTGGCGCTTCTCGATGCTCGAATAACGCACCCGCGCAAATTCGGGCAGCTCGCGCACTCTGCGGTTGAACTCGCCCAGGCTGATCGACTCGCCGTCGACGGTCACCACCGGCTCTTGCTCGAGATCACGGGTCGCCTGCGGTCCCTGGTCGCCGGGCCGGTTCTCCTCCAGGGCGCGCCGCTTCTCCGAGGGCTTCTCGGGGGCGCATGCTGCGAGCAGGCCTATTGATGCGGCCAGAAACCATATATGCAGGCGAACTCTCATGAACGTCTACGTCTCGATGTCGTGCTGAACGGCTATGCCGTCTCGATACACCAACAGGACTAGTAGCCTCTAAGATTCCATCAATTCCGTTGGTAGCACCATTTTGCGCCAGTGTGAAACAGGGCAGCGATTTGGGCATGCGCGCGGGCGATCGTTCGGGCGGTGCGCCTTTACGCCGATCGGCCCATGACGTGGTTTCGTGCGGGATCCAAACCATAGCTGTGGGTAAGCCACCACCGGGTGCGCCGTAGGCGCGACCGGTGGGGCGCACCCACAGAGAGCCCCGGACACCCGCCATGCTCGTCATGTAGAACCCCGGATACCCGCCATCGCCTATCGGGCATCGTCGAGCGGCGACCCTCTCTGGGGGTGCGCCTCGGCAAAAGGCGCCGAGGCTTACCCACAGAGAGCCCCGGACACCCGCCATGCTCGTCATGTAGAACCCCGGATACCCGCCATCGCCTATCGGGCATCGTCGAGCGGCGACCCTCTCTGGGGGTGCGCCTCGGCAAAAGGCGCCGAGGCTTACCCCCAGCTATGGTTTGGTTTCGTGGCCGGGCGATCGTTCGGGAGGTGCGCCTCAAGCCCCAGTTATGGTTTGGTTTCGTGGCCATGCGATCGTTCGGGCGGTTCGTTTTCTCGTGCGGACGTGGCCGAGCGGCGACCCTCTCTACGCCCGATAAGTCAGCAACTTCTCCACGAAGTCGCGCGTGGTTTGCAACGGCCGCGCCGACTCATCCGGCTTGAGCGAGTAGATGAGCTTCATGTCGTCGGTCAGCCGCAGGCGGCCGCGGGTCTCGTGGACCAGCTCGACGACCTTGGCCGGGTCCAGCGTGGTGGTCTCGTCGAGGTCGACGCTGATGGCGCTCGGGCCGGTGTCGAGTCGGCGAGCGCGCAGCTCGCGGCAGGCGGCTTTGACGGCGATGACGTCGCGCAGGTTGCGCACGGCTTTGGGCGGCTGGCCGAAGCGGTCGGCGAGTTCTTCGTAGATCTCGAAGAGCTCGTCGCGGCTTCGGGCCAGCGAGAAGCGCTTGTAGAACATCAGGCGCAGCGAGGTCGCCTCGATATAATCCGACGGGATATACGCCTCGACCGGCAGGTTGACCTCCGGCTCGATCTCCTCGGTGCCGTCGCGGCCCTGCAGGTCGTTGATCGTCTCCTCGAGCAGCTCGGTGTACAGGTCCAGGCCAACCGCCTGGACGTGGCCGGATTGGTCGTCGCCGAGCAGGCTTCCGGCGCCGCGAATCTCCAGGTCGTAGGTGGCCACCTGGAAGCCGCTTCCGAGCTCGGTGTGGGTCTGGATGACCTCCAGGCGCGCCTGGGCGTCTTTGGGGAGGGTGCGCTTTTTGGGGATCAAGAGATAAGCGTAGGCGCGCTCGGTGCCGCGTCCGACCCGGCCGCGAAGCTGGTAGAGCTGGCTCAAGCCGAAGAGATCGGCGCGGTTGACGATGATCGTATTGGCGTTGGGGATGTCCAGGCCGCTCTCGATGATCGACGAGCAGACCAGCACGTTCACGTCGCCCTCGATATACGAGAGCATGACGTCCTCGAGCTGCTTCTCGCCCATCTGGCCGTGGCCGACCGCCACGCGCGCCTCGGGGATGAGATCGCCGATATGGTTGGCCATCTCGTCGATGGTCTTGACGCGGTTGTGCACGAAGAAGACCTGCCCGCCGCGCGAGATCTCGCGCATGATGCCTTCTCGGATGATGCTGTCGCTGAATTTGGCGACGTGGGTCCTCACCGCCAGGCGGTTGTGCGGGGGCGTGGCGATGATCGTCAGGTCGCGGATGCCCAGCAGGCTCATCTGCAGGGTGCGCGGGATGGGCGTGGCCGTCAGCGTGAGCACGTCGATGCCGGTGCGCATCTCCTTGATCTTTTCCTTGTGCGTGACCCCGAAGCGCTGCTCCTCGTCGACGACCAGAAGCCCCAGATCGCGAAATTTGATGTCGTTGGACAGCAGCCGGTGGGTGCCGATGAGGATGTCGACTTTGCCCTCGGCGGTGTCGTCGACGATCTTATTGGACTCGGCGGTGGTGCGAAAGCGGCTGAGCGCCTCGACGCGCAAGCCGAATTCTTCGCAGCGCTCGCGAAACGAGATGCGGTGCTGCTCGCATAGAATCGTGGTCGGCACCAACACGGCGACTTGCTTGCCGTCCATCGCCGCCTTGACCGCCCCGCGGATGGCCACCTCGGTCTTGCCGAAGCCCACGTCGCCGCAGACCAGCCGGTCCATAGGCCGGTCGCTGACCATGTCGGAGAGGGTCTCCTCGATGGCGCGCTGCTGGTCGGGGGTCTCCTCGAAGGGGAACGACTCCTCGAATTCGCGATAAAAATCGTCCGGCGGCGAGAACGCGTGGCCCTTGGCCATCTCGCGCTCGGCGTACAGCTTGAGCAGGTCGCCGGCGATGGCGCGGATCTGCTCTTTGACGCCCTCCTTGGTGCGCTCCCAGCGGCTGCCGCCGAGCTTGTCCAGCCGGATGCTGTCGGCGGCGCGGCCGATATATTTCTGGACGCGGCCCAGCCGGTATACCGGGATATACAGCTTGTCGCCGTTGGCGTACTCCAGGTGCAGGAAATCGTTGCCGATTCCCTCGAGCTCCATATGCACCAGGCCGTGGTATTTGCCGATGCCGAAGTCGACGTGGACGACGTGGTCGCCCGGGGACAGGTCTCGGAAGTGCGAGATCTCGGCGTGCTCGGTCACCGACTTCTGCGAGTAGGTCGCCACGCGCTGGCCGAAGACCTCTTCGCCGCTGACCAGAGCGAGCCCGAGGTGCTCGGAGCGGAAGCCCCCGGACAGATGCCCTTTATAGATCTCGATGAGCGCGGCCGGCGGCGGCACCGGTTCGGTGACGTCGATGGGCGGCTCGAGGATCATCGCGTCCTCGCCGTAGCTCTTGAGCAGCGAGGCGAGCCGGTCGGCCTGGCCGGCGGTGCGACACGAAAAGCAGATTCGGCCAAAGCGCTCCTTCCAGCGGCCGATATGCTCGACGAGCATTTTGACGGTCTGCTCGACGCCGCGCTTTTCCTTGCGAAGCCGCACCACGTCGCTGTTGGGGCGGGCGCGGAACTCGAAGGTGTCCTCCTCCGAGGGAAGCGCGAAGGCGAGCTCGCCGGCGGCCGGCTGCATCGCCACGCGGCGAAATTCCAGGCGCGCAGGACGCTCGCGCACCCAGTCGACCAGCGACTCGGCTCTCCGATAGTAGTGGTCGACCTCGAAGACCAGCTCGCCATTTTCGACCGCGAGCTGTTGTTCTTCGCGGCGGTTGTCGACCAGCCTTCGGGCCTCGTCGAGCGAGGTATCCGGGTCGATCAGCACGACCAGCGCGTTGTCGGGCACGTAATCGAGCAAATCGGAGCTGTGCTCGTGCAGCGCCGGCAGCAGCGCGTCGATGCCGATAAAGTGCAGGCCCGCCTGCAGGTCGGCGACCAGCTCGCGGACCTGGCGGCTGGGGAATTGCAGCTCGTTGCCCAGCTCGCGCAGCTTCGTGCGGGCCAGCTCGACCGACTCTTCGTCCAAGATCTCCTGGCGCACCGGAAAGAGCGAGCACTCCAGGCGCTCCTCGACGGTGCGCTGGGTCTCGGCGTTGAAGGTGCGCATCTCGCTGATCTCGTCGCCCCAGCGCTCGATGCGGATCGGGTGGGTCTCCGAGGGCACGTATACGTCGACGATGTCGCCGCGGATCGCGAAGGTGCCCGGGTCCTCGACCACCGGCACCTCGGTATAGCCACAATCGGCCAGATACGCCCGGAAATCCTCATTGGACAGCTCGTCGCCGACCATCAGATGGCGCGAATGGCGCCGAAGCGCGTCGACCGGCAACGTCTTTCGGAGCGCCGCCTGGACGGGCGCGACGGTATAGCGCGGCGGGGCGTCGCCCATCAGCATATGCAGCGCGCCGAGCCGCTGCATGGTCAGCTTGCGCTCGGGCGAGGCGTTGTGAAACGGGCCGACGTCGAATTCGGGGTAATGCGCGACCCGATCGGCAAAGGGCGTATCCTCCTCGATGACCCCGGAGGCGAAGAGCTCGAGGTCGCCGGCCAGGGTGCGCGCGTCGGACGCAGAGGGCGCGAGCACCACCAGCGGCCGCTCGGTGCGCCGGCTCAGATCTGCCAGAACGCAGGCCTTGAGCGCGCCGCCGGCGCCGATGATCTGCAGGTGCGAGCGGCCCTCATCGAGGGCTCCGCACATCTGGTCCATCGGATAGCTGCTCTTGAAGCGCGCCTCGGGCGCCGCCTTTGGCTTGTGCTCGGGCAGTGAGAGCTGCGCGTCGTTGCTGGTTTGTTGCCCGCTGGAATGGCCGGGGGCCGAAAACGCCGTGTCTTCGTTACTCATAGCGGCTCGAGTGGAGTCGGTCTCAAAATGGGTGGGTGAGGCGCGCGCATACGCGGCGACCCAAATGCACTTATGTCACCGATCGATACAGTGTCAATCAGTGAGGGCGTCGGGCGCGCTACATCAAGGCGCCGGATCGCAGCAGTATTCCGCCTCGGCGTAATCCTTGCACCACCTCAGGGGGACCGGCAGCGAGCATTTCGACCGGCACATGTTGATCATCGACCACTGCTGAGGTACCGTTGTCATGGCTAAGACTCAATTCGAAGATGGCGAATGCCTCAGCGAAACACTGCTGGCTCACCATGAGACCGGTTCGACCATGAACGAGACGAATAGGGTACAAAAGGTCACGCGCGCCCTCGGCAGAGTATTCGAGGGCTTCCACCAGGACGACTCCGGTGTGGCGATGACCGAGTATATCCTCGTCTTTACGCTGATCAGCTTTGGTGCCACCGTCGCGCTGATTGCCACCGCGATGTATATCAAGGCCTACCGCGACTTTATGGTCTGGTGGTTCGGCCACCCCGCCGTCTGAGACGGGGTCGCCAGTCCACAGGGCTGTGACATAATGTCACACACCCGAGTGGATGGTGGAGTTGTCATCGACACCGATGGTCGACTTCATCGCCTTCTGACAGCGGCCCGCCAGCGATTTCGAGTTGCTCGCCAGTTTTTTTGGCCTGTTGGATCGGAAGTTGCTTCACTATCATGATGTAATAGAGATTGCCGAGTGCTGGCAGACGGCATCTAGCGGACGGCATCTACTAAAGACGGCATCTACTTAACAAGCGCAAACCGACGCAGCGAGTCGTTTCTCCACGGAAATCAAAACTCGCCGGGTCGAAATCACCCCCTGAGGAGGTAGCATAATGGAAGCTCTTAAAAGTCTTTTGGTCGCTTTTCACAATGATGACGACGGCGCTACGGCCACCGAGTACATCATTCTCTTGATCCTCATCGCATGCTTCGTCATTGCGATCGTCAAGGTCTTCGGTTCGACGGCCAGCTCCAAGTTCATGAAGGCCAACAGCGCCGTGGACGGAAAGGTGACCTTCTAAGGTACCTTTTATGTAGAGCCCCATTCCGTTTCGCTCCCATCAGCGAGCGAGCAGAAGGCATCGGCGGGGTGACGCGCTCGGTGTCCTGTGCCAGACGGTACGAAGCCGGAGGTGATTCGTTCTTACGAGTCGCCTCCGGCTTTATTTTCTTGATTCGTGTATAAAAAGTCTTCCATCGCCGTCGACGGCTGATTTTCCCGGCAACTTCGCCGTCAATGCTCGACGATGCTACCCACATCGCCTGCGCTTGCCGGCTTCGATGCCGACAAAATCATCTCGCCGAGCCTCGGTCCGACTTCTTATACACGAATCATTTCTTGAAGCTGCACATCCCCCCGGTATAAGCTGGCTGTCATGAATACCTTCGTCCAATTCGATTGGTGGATCCAGCTCCTCTTCTTCGGCCCACTCGTGGCGTATCTTCTGACCGCAGCGATCTGGGACGGGGTCACCGCGTTCAAGAGTGAAGACAACGTCGGGCGCATCCCCAATAAGCTCAGCTATTCGTCGGTCTTGGTGGGCCTGGTCTGCCATACCGCCGTGGCCGGCCTCGACGGGCTGTTGGCCGGGCTGATCGCTGTGGTCGTGATCTTCTCGGTGGGGATCTTTTTGGCCGCCTTCAACCTCTTGGGCGGCGGCGACGTCAAGCTCCTGATGGGCGTGGGGGCGTGGTTGGGCCTGGGCGCCACCGGCGAGCTGCTCTTTTATGCGGTACTGGCCGGCTCGGCGATCGGTCTGATCTTGGCGCTGCTCAGCGGCTACCTCAAAGATATGCTCGTGCGTATGTTTCGCTTCATGCGCGGGCTATTCCGCATGGTCGTCTACAAGACCGATATGGTCCGCGAGAATCTGGAGACCGACTCGCGCTCGCATATGCCCTTCGCGGTGCCCATCCTGGCGGGCGCCATCCTGGCCTATACCGAGGCCGTCTACGGTTGGCCGGGCCTGCTGGCCTGGTTCTTAGAGCCTTTCATAGCTGGTTGATTGCAGTTGTGCTGATTGGTTGCTTTTCGCTGGTCTTGCGTTTTCGTGCAGCCTTGCCGGTTGACGCCGCTGTTCTTGGTTCTTGGTTCTTGGTAAGGCGGTCAAATGGGAGTGTTGTACCAAGAACCAAGAACATGAGCGTGATGCGATTAATCTTCATAACGGCGTAACAGGTTCGGCAAGCATAGGACTGACGTGAAGCCAAGCAAATCAACCGAGATCGCCATTATCGGCGCCGGTGTCGCCGGGTTGGGAGTGGGCTGGAAGCTGGCGCAGGCCGGCCGGCAGGTGACCATCTTCGAGCGCGATGAGGCCGGCTCCGGGGCGAGCAGGGCGGCCGCCGGCATGCTCGCGCCGACCGCCGAGGTCACCTTCGAGGAAGAGGCGCTGCTGCGCCTGGGCCAAAAGAGCCTGGCGATGTACCCCGATTTTGTCAGCGAACTCGAAGACGCCTCCGGCCTCGAGGTCGACTACCGCAGCGACGGAACGCTGATGGTCGCCCTGGACGCTGACGACGCCGGCGCGCTCGACCACGTCTATCGCTACCACCGCGAGCTCGGCCTGGAGGTCGACAAGCTCGACGCCGACAGCGCACGCGAGCTCGAGCCGGGCCTGGTCCCCAATTTACACTCGGCGCTCTTTATCGCCTCGGACCACCAGGTCGATCCGAGGCGGCTGAGCGCCGCGCTGGCCGAGGCCTTCGTGCGCGCCGGCGGCCGGCTCGTCGAGCATACCCCCGTCGCGCGCATCGAATGCGGCGGGCGCGTCGAGGCCGTGGTTACCGAGGCGGGCGGGCGCATCGAGTGCGATAAGGTGGTGGTGGCCGCGGGGGCGTGGACGCCCCAGATCGACGGGCTCGCCCGCGGCGTGCTCCCCCATGTGCGCCCGGTGCGCGGCCAGATGCTCGCCGTCGAACTCGGCGAGCCGGCGCTGTGCCGGCACGTCATCCGGGCCCCGGACGCCTACCTGGTGCCCAAAACCGACGGCCGGCTCATCGTCGGGGCGACCAGCGAGGAGATGGGCTTCGACCCCGAGCTGACCGCCGGCGGCATCTTCGAGCTGTTGCGAGGTGCCTGGGAGGTCCTGCCCGGCATCTACGACCAGCATCTACTGGAGATGTGGACCGGCTTTCGCCCGGTGACGCTGGATAACCTGCCCGTGTTGGGGCCCTCTGATGAGGTCGACGGGCTGTGGTTTGCCACCGGCCACGGCCGAAACGGTATTTTGCTCACGCCGGTGACCGCCCACGCGGTGGCTCGCTCGATCTTGGGCGGCCGCACCACCGAGGGACTGGCGGGCTTTACGCCGGCGCGCTTTGCAAGGTAGGCTGCGCGCCGTGCGGGGATTTTCATATAAATAGACGTAGAGTTAGGAGTAGTACAAATGGCGAAGCGTTTTGTGGCGGTATTCGCTCTCGCTGCGACGATGCTGGTGGGCGGGCAGGCAGGCGCGCAGCAATTTACCGAAGGTGTACGTCCGGCCGGCATGGGTCAGGCCTATACGGGTGTGGCCAGTGGGGCTTCGGGCATCTTCCACAACCCCGGCGGCATCGCCAGCCGGATGATGTATCAGATCGAGGGCACCTTCGATTACAACCCCTACGGTTCGGTGCTCAACGCCTCGGTCGTCGACAGCAAGACCAACCCCGACATCGCCGCCGGCGTGGCGTATAGCTACTTCTTCGGTCGCGGCGACTTCGAGAATTTCATCGGCCACGACGTGCATTTGGGCGTCGCCCTGCCGGTGCTGCCCGAGCGCATCTCCATCGGCCTGGCCGGCCGCTACCTGTATTTGGAGGAGGGCGACCCGGAGGGCGACGTCGAGTTGATGAATGGCATCACCATCGACGCCGGCATCCTGTTTCGCGCGATCGACGACTTGCAGATCGGCGTCGCCGGTCGCAATCTGATCGACGCATGCAAGCGCGAGCAGGAGTGCTCGACCGTGGCGCCGACTCAGATCAGCGGCGGCATCAGCTACGGCTCGGAGACCACCTTCCTGGTCTCCGCCGACGGCGGCATCGACCTGACCAGCGATCCCGAAAACGTCCATCCCTTCTTCGAATTCGGCGCCGAATACTTCGCCGGCGAGACCGTGCCTCTTCGGGTCGGCTACCAGCGCCTGCAGGCCACCGAGCAGCACATCATCACCGCCGGCGGCGGAGCCAGACTCGACACCGCCGGCCTCGACCTGGGCTTTCGCATCGACCCCGAGGATACCGACCAATTGTGGGTCAACGGATCGGTGTCGGTGTACTTCTGAGTGCCGTCAGGCGGCCTTCCTCGCGCGAATGCGAGAATCAACCGAGTGAGGCAGCAGCAGAATGATGCAAACAAGTCACGCCTGCGGAAGGCAATGCCACAGAATTCGGGGTTTGACCTGTCACTGGCGACTATTCCTTGGCTAGGTTAGGTTGCTGAGCCGAATAATTGTTTTCTATCGGATGATCACAAGGAGTAGAGAACCCATGTTTTACCGCATTATCTGTATGTTGATCTTGAGCGTCGGTGTCAGCACCGCCACCCTCGCCTGCTCGGACGACTCTGACTCCGGCAATAACGGCGCCGACGCCTCGACCACCGAAGACGCTTCGACCACCGAGGACAGCTCGACGACCGAGGACACCTCGACGACCGAGGACACCTCGACGACCGAAGATACGTCGACCGAGGAAGATACGTCGACCGAGGAAGATACCTCGAGCGCCGAGGACACTGGGACCGACGAAGACGCCTCCACCGCCGATACTGGCCCTGATGCGCAGGGCGAAACGTGCGAGGAGCGCGGCGGCTCGTCGTGCTTCTCCAACTTCGACTGCGCCGACGCACGCGTCTGCAAGAATATCGGCTCGGCTGATACGCCCGTCCCTTGCTGCATCGAGGGCGAGCGCGGCACCAAGACTGCCGGCGAGACCTGCGATCCGGAGACCGGCGAAGACGAATGCGCCAGCGCTGTCTGCATCCAAGGCGACAACTCGTCGCTCTGCTCGACGGTCTGCGACACGGTCGCCGATTGCCCGGCCAATATGCAGGACTGTCGCACCATCGCGTTTAGCGGCACCGACGACAAGTTCTGCTTCCCGACCGAGTGACCTAAAAGCACTTGTAGAACTCGCCCCTCTGCCGCAACCGCCATGGCTGGCGGCAGAGGGGCCACTTTGCCCCCGCACTTCTCGAACCCTGGTTTCCCGAGCGTTGGGCGGGGTGTAATTATCCGGTCCTACTGGAAGGCGGAACCGTGCCATTTTGATCGTTGTGATCTGGGCGCAAAAGCCTAGTGTGGGTTGACCAGCGAAGCACGGAATGAGATCGCCTCGCTCGGTGTTTTGCGGCTGTACGTGTGATGAATGGTGTCTAGCACGATCAGTCGTCGTAGCGCACAACCAGCAGTCCCACTCGTTGTATCTGAGTGAAAAGCATTTTCCGCACACCTCTTCGGACGTGGCTATTCTGGCCCGCGCGAGGAGGGGCGCTTTTCCAACTACCTCGAACGAGGGGCGTAACAGACATGACAATCGAACAAGCCCAATATAGCGACCAGCATAGCGAAGAGAATAACGTCGACGTCTTCCTGGACGATGACCAGACCAAGGTCAATATCGGAAAGAAGCGACTCGACGGCGTCTCGAAGGTCTTCGGAGACCTGACCCTTCCTCTGATGAAGGGCAGCGGCTCGCTGGATATGTCCGCGAAGACCGATCCGCTTACCGTTTACCTATCCCGACTCAACGTCGTCGAACCGCTGCCGGCCGATCAGCAGCAGGAATTGGCGGTCCGCTTCATCGAAGAAGACGACCTGAACGCCGCCAAGATGCTCGTGCTGACCAACCTGCGCCTGGTGGTCAAATTGGCGCGTGAGTATTCACGCCGGTGGACCAGCCTGCTCGACCTGATTCAGGAGGGCAACGTCGGCTTGTCCGAGGCGGTCAAACGCTACGATCCCTACCGGGGCGTCAAATTCACCAGCTACGCCCAATATTGGATCCGCGCGATGATCCTCAACTACCTGATGAACCACCTCCACCCGGTCAAAATCGGCAGCTCGCGCGCCGGTCGCAAGCTATTTTATAACCTCAAGAAGACCCGACGACAGCTGATCAGACAGGGCTACGAGCCCACCCCGCAGCTCATCGCCGACTATCTGGACGTCGATCCCAAAGAGGTCGTGCGTGTGGCCGCGCAGCTCGACGCGCCCCCGGTTTTCTTGGACGCCCAGGCCCCCGGCCACGAGCGGACTACCGTCGGAGAGTTGATGGAGTCCGACGCCGTCGATCCAGAGTCGGCCTGTGCCGAATACGACCTGTCCTCCCAGATTCAGTCGGCCATCGACGCCTTCGGTGAAAGCATCGAAGACGACCGCGAGCGGGCCATCTGGTTCGAGCGCATGATCGCCGAGGACCCCAAGCCCCTGGTGCAACTCGGCGGCGATTGGGGCGTCTCCAAGGAGCGCATCCGACAGGTCGAGGTCCAGATCCGCGCGACCTTCAAGACCTTCTTACTCGATCGCCTCGGCGACGACGTCGAGATCGACTGGCTCGAATCGATGGGCTAGGCCCCCCAAAAACCAACAACGGCTTATTCAACGCGGAGGGCGCGGAGAGCGCGGAGAAGGTAAAGGAAATTATTGTCTTTTCCTCAGCGCTCTCCGCGCTCTCTGCGTTAAAATTGCAGTTTGAGGTGGACCGAGGAGCCGCCGGGGGTCACGCCGACCGAGGGGATCAGGGCGACGGCGTCGTCATCGTCGTCGGAGCTCAGCCACCAGGCGGCCGCCCAGGTCAGGCTGCCGACGGCGACGCCGGCGCCGATCCAGGTCAGCCCCCCGTAGAATTGCTTGTCGTCGTGGGCGCGGTTGTAGCCCGACGGGCGCTGCTCGCCTTCGGCCTTGAGCGCGTCCCATCGCTCGATCTGGTCGCGGTTTTCGGCGTATTCACCGTAGGCATAGGTGGCCGTGGCCCCGCTGACGACTCCGAAGACGCCCAAAACAAACGGTCCGGTGGGAAAATCGGAGGAGGCCTCGGCCCCCGTCGAGCGCTCGGTCAGCGCGTAGTTGACCGCCAGCGTCTGGCCTTCGGGCACGTCGACGACCTCTTCGATGGTCTCGTGGCCATGCTTTTCGATGATGAGCTTATAATTGCCCGGCGAGATCGGCAGCTCGAGCGGCGTGGTGCCGGCCACGCCGTTGACCTTGTCGTTGATATAGACCGTGGCGCGGCTGGGGTTGGTGTTGATGCGGATATGGCTGGCCTGGTTGGCTAGGCGCTCGTCGATGACCTCCAGCGTCCGCTCGATGCGCTTGCGCTTGTCGGTCTGCGGCTTCTTCTCGAGGAATTTACGGTAGTGGCGCGCCGCCTCGGCGTCCTCGCCGAGTTTTTCGTGCGATAGAGCGATCCGGTACAGCAGGTTCGGGTGCGGGTAGATCGCGTAGGCGTCCTGAAAATACCGCAGCGAGCGCTCGAACTCCCCGCTGTCGTAGGCGGCCCGGCCGGCCTTCATCAGACTGGCCAGCTCGCGCTTGGCGCCGGCGGAGAGTTCCTGTGACGATCCGGCCGACTGGGCGAGTGCGGCGGTGGGCGCGCTCAGGCCGGCGAATAACGCTACAATCAGCAAAATATTACAGACTCGACACATCGATCCTACTCGTCGTCGTTCACAAGAGCTTCGAGTTCGGCCTCCAGATCAGGTTCATCTGACGGCGTATTACTTCCTGCAGATGCCTCTTGGTCCTTAGGTGGGGGCTTCTTTTCTGCCGCAGGCTTCTTTTCTGGTGCAGGCTTCTTTGCTGCCGCAGGCTTCTTTGCTGCCGCAGGCTTTTCTGCCTCGGCAGTACCGGCCTCGTCTCCATCTGGTCGAGACTTCTTCGCCGATGCCTCGATGCTCGTTGATCCGGTGTGCTTCTGTCCAGCTTGCTTCTGCTCGCTTGTCTTGTCCGGCGGGGTGCTGTCCTCGGGCTCGGCCGCGGCGTTGCGCGCTGGAGCGGCACCGTCGTCGGCGTCGGCTTCGGGTGGAAGGGCCTCCTCGTCGCCCGCGGCGCGCTTTTCTGTCGGCTGATCGCCTGGCTCGGAAGGCTCGGACGGCTCGTTTGCCTCCGATGCTTCGTCAGCGGCGGACTCGGCGCTCGAGGCTGCCGCCGGTGTAGCCTGGTCGGCGCCGGGCTTGGCGTTGTCGGAGAGCAGATAGAATAAGAGGCCGCTCAAGCCGAACACGGCCACTGCGACGATTGCAGCCACCGAGATGAGAGTGCGATTCGAGACCCCGCCTCCCTCGCCCGGCCGGGTCGTCACTCCCGCTGGCTCTTGGGCCGGGGCCGCCTCGGACACCGCGCGCGACTCGCCGGTGCGTTGGTCGCTCGCCGAGGCCCGCGCCGGCTGCGCATCGATCGAGCCGGAGGCGTCGGCGGTGGCGATACCGGCTGCGTGGGGGCGTTTTTTCGCGGGCTCGGGCTCTGCGGGGGAAGCTGCGCCTGCCGCCACGCGCACCTTCTCGCTGGCGGCGTGCTCCACCGGAGTCGTCGCGGCCACTTGGTCGTGCTCGGTATCCGGGACGAGCTCGCCGATCAACTCGTCGGATTCGCCGCTGAGCCCCTGGGTGGGCGCGTTCTCGGCGACGGTGTCGGCCTTGGAGTGCTCGTCGTCGCCGGTCTTGGCGAAGAGGTCGGTCTCTTTGACCAGCCCGAGCGTATTGCCGCGCTCGAGCTCGTCGCTGGTGGGCATCGCCGGCATCACCCAGTCGGCGAAGAGCACGTCCTTTTCGCGTTGAGTGTCCAGGCGGACCGGCTCGAGGTCGAACTCCTTGCGCAGCTGTTCGATCTGGGTGCGCACCTCGCGCGCCGAGGACGGCCGGGCGGCCGGATCCTTGGCGATGAGCCGGTAGACCAGCGACTCGATACCCTCGGGCAGCGCGCCGGCGGGCAGCACCTCGCGCAGCGACGGCGGATCTTCTTGGATATGCTTGAGCATGATCTGCAGGCTGCTCTGGGCCATGAACGGCGGACGGCCGGCGAGCATCTCGTAGAGCATCACACCCAGTGCGTACAGGTCGGTGCGCGGGTCGACCTTGCGGTCGCGGGACTGCTCGGGCGCCATATAGGCGGGCGTGCCGCAGATCATGCCGGTCTGGGTCAGCCGCGTATTTCGCTGCAGCGCACGCGCGATGCCAAAGTCGAGCACCTTCGTCTCGAGGGTGCCGTCGGAGCGCGCGCCGATCAGCAAATTGTCCGGCTTGAGGTCCCGGTGGATGATATCGTTGGCGTGCGGCTCGGTCAGCGCACCGCACACCTGATAGGCCACCTCCAGCGCAAACGACGCCTTGAATCGGCCCTCTTTGAGCAGGTCCGACAGGCTCGCGCTCTCCACGAGCTCCATGACCAGATATAACAGGTCACGCTGCTTGTCCTGGCCGAATTCGATCAGCCGCACGATATTGGGATGGGTCATCTCCGAGATGACCTTCGCCTCGCGGAAAAACCGCTCCAGGGCGATCTCGCGGTCGACGAATTCGGTGCGCAGCACCTTGATGGCCACCTGCCGATTGATCGACAGCTGCATGCCCCGATACACCGCGCCCATGCCGCCCTGGCCGATCAGCCAATCGACGCGAAAGCGCTCGTCGAGCACCGCCCCGACCAGCGGATCGTCGGCCGGATCGAGCCGGTACAGCCGGGTGCCGTCTTCAGGGCACACCGACACCGAGTCGTCATAACTCGAGCGGCACTCGGGGCAAAAGAGTTTCATCGAAGTGGGTACAAGGGAGACACAACGGCGGCGGTCTGCGGCATTAGGCGATGCACTCGCATGCTATCCCGCGGGGTTGGTATGGTCAATGTTGGGGTGGGGGCGTCTATAACGTGAACGTGAACGTGCACGTGCACGTGAACCGCAGTTAAACCTGCAGCATCCACACATATCGAGGCTGTTTTCGGTTGAACTCTCGAGCCCGATCCGAGCCTTTGCTGTTCGAACGGCCCGGTGTGCAGGCGGTAAGACGGTTCACGTTCGCGTGCACGTGCACGTTCACGGGGCCTTCTCTGGACCCCCGGAGCCAGTTTCGCTCAACACTCGAGTCGCAGGCATTTTCGCAGTTAGCGCCCCGGCGAGGTTTATGCGGGTTGACCGTGCTTGTCCCGCCGGACGCAAAGCTTGGCAGCTAGGGAAGAGTGCCCGCTCTCCCCTTCCTTTGCGGTGCGCGCAGCGCGCCGTATTTTCAGCGATGCAGTGTCGATCAAACCGCTTCTGTGGCAGATTTGGGTGTCGCCATCGGTACACGAGAGGGGTCGTTGAACTCGATTGTTCACCGCGTTTCGAGAACTTCCATGTCCGACTCTACACTCAGTCGCATCGAATCCCGCCTAGAGGCGAGACTGCCGTTCGTTTCAGACCATGGCTCCGAGCTTGCTCACAAAGCCGGGTCGCTGCGTATCGACGGCGAGTACGTCTTTGCGACCTTTACGGCCGATGTCGACTTCATCGTAGACATGCTCGAGTTCAACCTCGGACGCATCGAGTATCTCGAAGATGAAAACCGGCTTCTGGCTCATCTCCGCCTCATCGAGGAGCGCTTCCGTCCGTTCGATGGCGACCACCTTCTGTGTGAATACCGACTCTTCGAGCCGGGTCTTTTCGATTTGACCAACGAGGCCAGTGTGGAGGGCTTGAAGGCCGCCGCTAAGCTGCGGACTCTCCGGCCGTCGAAGCAGGTCGGTCGTGGCAAGGTCAGACCGGCCGAGCAGGCCGGAAGCGTCCGCTACACTCCCGCGGGGCGTACAGTAATTGCCCTCCAACACGGGTTTTCGGCCGAGGGAGGCTGGATTGGCGAGTATGATGTCGAAAGCGACACTTGGCTGGAGATTCTGCCCCAGGATCGCTTCACAGATTCCTTCGTCGAGTGTTTGCCCGACGGGAGTGTCGTTCTGGCAGGTCGTGACGGTCTTTGCCGCTGGGATCGCAAGTCAGGAAGCGAAACCTGGATTACAGATGCGAGCTTCGACAGTGAGTGGATTCACAGCGTCGATGCGTTCTTATGTGGGCAGACACTCGTGACCTGCGAATTGCGCGGAGCGGTTGATAAAGTTCCGTGGGTGCGCATCACCAATCTCGAGACCGAGAGCTTTCAGACTGCATTCCAAGTTCGGCGGCCCAACGGCGCCAGACCAAGATCTGCGGCCGTGAGCCAAGAGGGCGACCTCCTGTATCTCATTGGCCGTAATGATTCGCAGACCTGGCTCGACGTGTGGAGCTTGAGTCGCGGCGAGCGCGTCAAATCCATGGAAATCGCACCGCGACTCCCCAAAGACCCACCAATCCTCGGATACGAGCGAGGTCGAATTGCCGTATCGCCCGAAGGTGACCACCTGGCGGTAGCCGCCGGGGCCGTTTATTTGCTTTCTGCGGAGAGCGGTGAAATCGTCTGGGAGCATCGGCCGGATCGGGGCTATTTTGGCTTTGTCGGTTTCCTTCCCGACGCACGTGTGGTCGCGTCCGGTCCTGTGGCCATGGAGGTCCTCGACGCCCAGACGGGAACGCCCGAGGTGCGCAACGAGGCAGGGCGGGGCACCTATGGCATGACCGTGTCGCCCGATGGGCAGCACTTTACCCTTCTTGCAAGCGACGGGCTTCAGACCTATCCCCTTCCGGGTGTCGACCGTCTCGAGCGGGCAGTTGACCATGCCGCGAGGCCGCGCGACCTCACAGTTTCTCCGCAGTCCGACGCCTTCGCGGCGGCATACTGTGACGCCGTGCGCTTGTGGCACTTCGACGACGGGCCCGCCGCCTGGTGCCGTCGGCTTCCGAACGTTCGCACCGTCGAGTTCTCCACCGATGGCACGGTCATCTTCGCGCTCGCCGACGAGCATCTCACACGTCTCGACGCGTCGTCTGGAGAGGTGCTGTCGCGCAGCTCAATGCAGGTGGACGCTCTCTATCCGGGATACGAGACTACGTTCGGCATTGCGCTGCAGACAGTCTTTCGGGGGAAAACAACGCGCAGCCGCCTGACGTTATACGACGTCGAGGAAAACTCCGAACTGAACGTGGTAGAATGTCCACTCACCTCTGGTACGCCCCTCCTCGACTCCCACGGGCGTCTGGCAGTGCTCGAGTGCACGGACAGCGCCGGCACCCGAGAACTTCAATCCTGGGATCTTCGAAACGGAACACAGCTATGGGGCCGGGAAACCGCTGTAGGCAGTGCGTTTTTGTCGCGTGGCGGAAACCGAATCGCGCGAATCGAGAGCAATGAAATTATCATCTACGACGCGAAAAGTGGCGAGCGGCTCGGCAGTCGTGAGATTCATATCTCATGGGGTGATCCCCTCGCGTTTTCGCCGAACGGTCGGTTCGTCGCCGTGACCGACTCGGCGCGCGACGTCGACGGAGGGAGAGGGCGGCATCTTCCGCTGGCTGCCAAGCTTTGCGTCCGGCGGGACAAGCACGGTCAACCCGCATAAACCTCGCCGGGGCGCTAACTGCCAAAAAAGTCCGTGGCCTTGAGCGTTGAGCGAACCTGGGGCCGTTTACGATCACGACCACGACCACGATCACGACCACGACCACGGGCTGTTGCCGTTGCAGTTCCTGGACTCCTGGACCCCCGGACGCCTCGGGGACGGCCGTTTACGATCACGATCACGATCACGACTGCGGGGGAGCCGCGCCGGCGAGACGGCTAATCTACCAATCCACAGTTTCGCCCGTAGAGGAAGTGTGAAGGATGTTGCAGGCGACCGAATATGGAGGTTTTGATGCGGACCGGTGCGTTGATGATCGGCCTGCTCGCCGCGGGCTCGTTTTTTGGCTCGAGTGGTTGTGGGCCTGACTGTGAGGATTTTCGTTATTGTTCAGATTCGCTCGAGGTTGCGGTGATGGCGCGCGACGGCGAGGTCGAGGATTACCAAGCCGAAATCACCGTCGACGGGGACACGACTACGGCCGGATGTGGTGAATTGGCTCCCGATCCGGATTTCTCGCGGTGTACCAGTGGGCGTCTGCTCCTGAGGGGCACTCCCGAGGAACTCGAGATCCAGATCACCACCGACGGACTTACCGGTGGCGGTGTGTTTACCCCGTCCTATGTGTCGTATGAGAGACGCTACGACGGATGCTCAACGACATGTGAGAAGGCGCAAATCGTGGTGAATGTGAATTGAGACGGATTCCGCCTCAGGACAGTGGTCCGACGGCGGCCGCTTCGTCGGCGCCGAACGTGGTCGATGCTGCGGCCTCATCGACACGCTACGGCGGGGGACGGAGCCCCCGCGGCGAGGACGGAGCCTACGCGCTCCAATTAAGCTATGCGTTCAGCCTCGCTGGGGCGCGAACAGCGAAAAAGTTCGTGGACTCGAGCGTTGAGCGAACCTGGGGCCGTTTACGTCCACGTTTACGATCACGACCACGACCACGACCACGGGCCGTTGCCGTTGCAGTTCCTGGACCCCTGGACCCCTGGACCCCTGCAGTACCACCACCAGTTGACCTCCAAGCGCGAACCGACTAACAAAGAAGCCGTCAATCGTTCCGACACGAAATATCGCCCGTTTGCAACGCGTTGGACGGGTGTTGTTGACCAAATAAAGTTTCAGGAGACGCATCATGACAAGTTCCGTCGTCGACATGCCGAAAGGTTTTATGAACACCGGCCTGCCGCTGTTCTCGGACCTCGATTATAAGGTTGCAGAGCTCAGCCCCGAGTCGGTGCGCTACGGCCGTAAAGAGATCGATCTTGCCGAGGTGGAGATGCCCGGGCTGATGGCACTTCGCGAGCGCTACGCCGATTCGCAGCCTCTTAAAGGCGCGCGGATCATGGGCTCGCTGCATATGACCATCCAGACTGCTGTGCTCATCGAGACGCTCACCGCCCTGGGCGCCGAGGTGCGCTGGGTGTCGTGCAATATCTTCTCGACGCAGGACCACGCCGCTGCTGCGGTCGCCGCCGGCCCCAACGGCACGGCCGACGACCCGCAGGGTGTGCCCGTCTTCGCCTGGAAAGGCGAGTCCATCGAAGAGTATTGGTGGTGCACCTTCCAGGCGCTCAATTGGCCCGACGGCCAAGGTCCCAACCTGATCCTCGACGACGGCGGCGACGCCACGTTGATGGTCCACCTGGGCGAAGAGTACGAGCGCGCAGGCGCCGTGCCCTCGGCCGACGACGCCGACACCAAGGACGTCGAGGTCATCCGCACGCTGCTCGCTCAGGTCCAAGAGACCGACGACTCCTTCTGGAGCGAGATGGCTCCCGGCATCAAGGGCGTCAGCGAAGAGACCACCACCGGCGTGCACCGTCTGTACGAGATGAAGAAGGAAGGCACGCTGCTCTTCCCGGCCATCAACGTCAACGACGCGGTCACCAAGTCGAAATTCGACAATATCTACGGCTGCCGCCACTCGTTGGTCGATGCGATCATGCGCGCCACCGACGTGATGCTCGCCGGAAAGCGCGCGCTCGTGTGCGGCTATGGCGACGTCGGCAAGGGAAGCGTCGAGTCGCTCATCGGCCAGAAGACCAAGGTCGCCACCTCCGAGATCGACCCGATCTGCGCGCTGCAGGCGACGATGCACGGCCTGGACGTCATCACCGTCGAAGACGCCATCGAGCGTGACTTCGACATCTATGTGACGGCCACCGGCAATAAGGACGTCATCACCGCCGACCACATGAAGCGGATGAAGCATAACGCCATCGTCTGCAATATCGGCCACTTCGACAACGAGATCGAGATGGCCGGCCTCGAGAAGATGCGCGAGAAGGGCGAAGTCGAGAAGATCGAGATCAAGCCGCAGGTCCACGAGTGGCGCTTCGAAGACGGCCACTCGGTGATCATTTTGGCCGAAGGCCGCCTGGTCAACCTGGGCTGCGCCACCGGCCACCCCAGCTTCGTGATGTCGGCCTCGTTCACCAACCAGGTGCTCGCCCAAATGGAGCTCCACGAGAACGCCGAGGACTACGGCACCGACGTCGTCACGCTCCCCAAAGAGCTCGACGAAGAGGTCGCCCGCCTGCACCTCGACAAGCTCGGCGCCAACCTCACCGAGATGAGCGACGAGCAAGCCGATTACGTCGGCCTTCCCAAAGAAGGTCCGTATAAGCCGGATTATTACCGGTACTGATTCGCAGCGTTTTTGAAAGACGAAAAGCCCGTGGGCCGTTGAGGCCTGCGGGCTTTTTGTGTCGAGAGAGAGTTAGATAGTGAGAAAGTAAGAGAGTTAGATACTGCAACTGCTCTCGGTTGGCCTTTCTTACTCTCTCACTCTCTTACTATCTTACTTTCTATCCGAGCAATTCACGCGCCGCTTCGCGCGTCTTCGACGTCACACGGGTGCCGCCGAGCATCCTGGCGAGCTCCTCGACGCGTTCTTCTTCGTCGAGGGGGCGGATGACCGAGCGGGTGCGGCCGTCGTCCTCGAAGAATTTCTCGACCAGGTAGTGGTGGTCGCTGCGCGAGGCGATTTGGGGCAGGTGGGTGATGCACAGGACCTGGTGGCCCTCGGCGGTGCGCTTGATCTTCTCGCCGACCACGTCGGCGGTCTTGCCGCCGATGCCGGTGTCGACCTCGTCGAAGATATAGGTGACCACGTGGTCGCGCTCGACGAGCACCGATTTGAAGGCGAGCATGATGCGCGATAGCTCGCCGCCGCTGGCGGTTTTGGCCAGGGGGCGGGGCTCCTCGCCGGCGTTGGGGGCGATCAAAAATTCGATCTGATCGAAGCCGTCCGGGCCGAGCTGCTTGCTGATCGTTTGGGCGAGCTCGCTGGACTCGTCGTGAAGCTCGCTCTTGTCGGGCAGCTCGGCCGGCTCGAAGCTGACCACGAAGCGGGTATGCTTCATATTGAGGTCGTCGAGCTCGGACTCGATGCGCTCCTGGAGTTTGCCGGCGGCCTTTCGGCGCTGTTTGCTGAGCTCGTGGGCGATGTCGAGAGCGTCTTTTTTGGCCTTTTCGAGCTCCTTTTCGAGCGCATCGCCACGCTCCTCGGCGTTTTCGAGTTCGTCGAGCTCTTCGCGCATCCAGCCGGCCTTCTTCAAGATCCCTTCGACGTCGCCCACGCCGTGCTTTCGCTTGAGGCGTTTGATGGTCTCGAGGCGCTCGACGACGTTGTCGAGGCGGGCCGGATCGTCGTCGATATCGCGGTTATAGGTGGCCAGCTCCCGGGCGACTTCCTCGACCTGAATGCGCGCTTCTTCGACCCGGCTGGCCAGCTCGGCCAAATTCGGATCCCAGCGGGATGCCTGGCTCAGCGAGTCCATCGCCTCGGCGAGTTGGGCTGCGGCGGCCGAGTTGCCCTCGTAGCATAAATAGCCGGCTTGTTGGGTGGCCGCGACGATCTTCTCGGCGTGCTTGAGCGTCTGCAGCTCGGCGTTGAGCTCGTCTTCCTCGTCGGGCTCTAGCTCGGCCTCCTCGATCGCCTCGAGCTGATAGCGCAAAAAGTCGATGCGGTTGAGCCGCTCCTGGACGCCCTTGTGGATGCGGGCGAGTTCGCGGCGGCACTGGGCGACCCGCTCGTAGGCGGCACCCATCTGCTCGCACAGGTCGGAAGATTCGCAAAAGCCGTCGAGCATCGACACGTGTCGGCCGACGTCGAAGAGGCTGTAGTGCTCGTGCTGGCCGCTGATGTCGACCAGGCCGCTGGTGACCTCGTCGAGGCTGGAGACGGTTGAAAGCCCGCCGTTGATGAACACCTTATTGCGCCCCGAGCGGCTGACGATGCGCCGGACCAGCAACTCGTCGCCCGCCTCGATGCCTTCTTCGGCCAGCCGGGCGTTGATCGGGCCGAGCTGATCGGGGTCGGGCGCAAAGATCGCCTCGACGACCGCCTCGTCTTCGTCGGATCGGATCACGTCGGTCGACGCGCGCCCGCCTAGCAGCAGGTTGAGCGCGTCGATGATGATCGATTTGCCCGCACCGGTCTCCCCGGTGAGCACCGTATAGCCGTCGTAAAACGGGATCTCGAGGTGCTCGATGATTGCAAAATTTCGGATGACCAGGTGGCTCAGCATGACGCTTAATTGCCCCAAGATGGACGTTCGAAGTCGCGTGCATTTTTGTCACATTTCGAGGTCCACTACAACACACGAAATGCCTCACGGACTCATCGTGTTATAATGAATGCAGACGCGCCCCATAGATTAAAAACCGGCAGCAAGAACTTCTGCACCGGTTCGATGGATCGCAAGTGATGTGACCAAAAATATTCGGTGACCGCCATGACGCAGCCAGAGCAGGGTTCGGGATCGGATGAAAACGTGGTCGACGCGCGCCAGTGGCTCGAGCAGAGCATCGAGTCGCTGCTCGACGCAGGGGAATACGTACGCGCGATCGGCGCGCTCAACCGGCTGTTGGCAGTGGCCGACACCACCGAGACCAAGCTGTATTGCTACGAAAACCTCGGCGTCATCGCCTACCGCGAGGGGGAGCTCGAAGAGGCCTACCAGGCCTTCGAGCAGGCCGCCGGCCTGAGCTCGACCGACCCGGGCCTGTCTTACGCGCTGGGTCACTGCGCGGCGGCCCGGGCGAGCTGGTGGCGCGCCTTGATGCATTACTTGGCCGCCGTCCACCACGCCCGAGACCGGGACGACGAGGCCGAATTCATCCGCGCCGCGGCCGTGGCCATGGAGCATCTCGGCTACTCGGACACCGCCCTGTCGATGTTCCTCGGCGCGCTCGATCGCTCGCCGGATAACCCGTGGATCTTGGAATCCATCTCGAAGTTCTACGAGCAGGAGGGCCGCTGGTTCGAGGCGCTCGACGTCCAGGAGGCGCTGATCGACGTGCTGGCCGACGGCCTGCCCGCGCACCTTCCGTCCAGCGAGGCCCTCTCCGACCACCTCGGACAACACCCCGACAACCCGCAGCTCGACCGCCTGATCCGGCGCTTCATGGCGCTGTGGACCATCGATCGCGAGGCGATCGAGCAGCGCACAGACGCGATCACCGAACGCCTGCGAAGCGAGATCGGTCCCGCCCGCGACGGTCATGGCCAGCGCGCCGAGGCCGACGCGGGCCTCTCCCCGTTGAATCTGCCCGCCGGGCTGCACCTGCTCGTCCATCAACTGGCCGGCTACGAGCGCAACTTCCTGCTGCTCGAGTCCGCCCAATCCCTGTGGGCGCGGGCGCGACACGACCGCTTCGATATCCACCTGACGCCCTATAAGCTCGCCGCCGCCATCCAGGCGATCGTCGAGCGGCTGCACTGGCGGGTGCCCACCCCATTCGAGGAACTCGGCGAGCTCTACGGCGTCGAGGCCGACGGGATCCAAGCCGCCGCCCGCGTGCTCGTGGGCCGCTACGGCGTGCAATTCATCCCCGAGCAGGACCGCTACCGCGACCTGGGCAGCTCCGACAGCCGCCGGCTGGTCAACCTGCAGCGCGCCATTTTGTATGGCGTCGACGTCGGCGGCCTGGAATCGGGTATCACGATGCTTGGTGAATGACCGCGACCATTCGCAGGTCGAGCGACCCTTACCCCGGGCCCAAGGCCGCGGGGCTCGGAAAGAACTGCCATCGGGAGGCCGGCGGGTACAAGACCGCGCCGGCCGTGTGCATGGCCGGTGGTTTGGAGATGTGTTGACGACGAGATGGTGGTGGATGGATTGTGGACTGGGCATATTGTGCGGGTCGGCGATGCGCCGCGTTTCTTCCACACGAACCGGCGCATCCGCATATCGATGCGATACGTCGTTGCGAATCGGCGCATCCCGACATCGACACCGGTCACCAATCGACCCGCCAAAATCGCACATCAACCACGTCTCCAAACCACCGGCCATGTGCAAGGCGTGCGCGGTCTTGTACCCGCACGCCCTCTCGTGGTTGTATTTTACGAGCCCCGCGGCCTTGGGCCCGGGGTTTCGGTCGCCGCTCTGCCACGCTCACCTCCGCCCGCTTGCCTTTCCTCCCGCGATCCACGATCCTCCGGCCAGTTTGCTGATTATTTTCGATCAATCGGAGAGCTGTCGTGTTCACTCGCAAATACTCGCTGTCGATATTCGTCGCGCTGTTCGCCGCGCTCGCTCTGGTCGGCTGTGCCGGCTCGGGGACCAAGGACGACGATCCCACCACGCAGGGCCCGACCCTGCCCGCCTACTTCGAGGAGATTCCCGCCGACACGTTCTTCTTCGTCGGCGGCAGCGAGCCCGTCCCGCGCGAGCTGGTCGCCTCGACGCTGTCCAAAGCCGATGCCATGCGTCAGCTATTCGGCGAATACGGTTCAACGCTCGACGACGAGATCGACTACCCCGCTGAGGATGTCGAGGGGCCAGTGGATTTCTCCGGAGGAGACGCAGCTGCTGCGGAGCAAGACGCCGACGAAGATCCGGCCAATTGGCTCGTCGAGCAGATGGGCGGGGAGATCGACGTCGAGGGGCTCGAGGAGCTCGGAATCTCGTCCAACCCGCATATCGCCGCATATGCCGTCGGCACGATCCCGGTGATCCGTGTGGGGCTTGCCGATACGGAGAGGTTCGCCAACTTTGTCGCCGAGGTTGAGGCCAGAGAGGGCATCTCCCCGGTCGAGTTGGAGCATCGCGGCGTCAAATACCGCCGCTACGACAATCCCGGCGAGGACAACGCGGCGTTGGTTCGATGGGACGATGACGAGGTCGTGCTCGCCGTCGTCCCGGAGCAATTTGCCGAGAGCTTCCTGCCCTATTTTGTGGGTGTCGAGAAGCCAGAACAGAGCATGGCCGACGATAATACCTTCGCTCGAGTCGCCGACAGACACGGCTTCGAGAGCTTTGGGGCGGGCTATCTCGACCTGGAGAGCGTCATCGCCTTCGGCGCCGGGGGCCACGAGCCCAGCGAAGTCACCAAGAAGTTTCTCGATCCGGCGAATTTCGAGATGAGCGACGAGCCCGGCTGCGAGCAGGAGTATATGAGGGTCTCGCGCATGATGCCGCGCCTGGTCGGCGGCTTTCGCCACTACGACGACCAGCTCACCGACTTCGCCCTCGGCGCCGAGCTCGAGGAGAGCCTCGCCCAGGGGCTGGCCGCCACGGTCAGCGGTGTGCCCGGCTACGAGTCCGAATTTGCGCAGCGCTCCCTGCTCGAGATCGGCTTCGGCATCAACCTGGGCAAGATGGTCGACTTTATGAGCGAGCGCGCCCGCGACATCCAGTCGCAGCCCTTCGAGTGCCCCGAGTTGCAGGAGTGGAATGAGATGGCCACCAATATGCAGCGGACCTCCGGCCAAATCCCGCCGGCGATGCGCAAGCTGGCCGGCTTCAATCTGCTGTTGCGCAATGTGCTGCTCGAGGGCCGGAGCATCGACGGCAGCTTCACCACGCTGGCCATTCCGCGCGCGGTCGCCGCGCTTCGCACCGACGAGCCCGAGGCGCTGATGTTTCTGGTCAGCCAGGTCTTTCCGGCCGCCGGTCAGCTCAACCCGCGCCCTGACGGCCGCCCGGTGCCCGTCCCGCAGGCCGCTGACGCCTACGAGGGGATCATCGATCCGAGCCTGCTGATGACCGGCCGCGGCCTGGCGCTGTCTGTCGGCCCACAGATGACCGAGCACGCCAAGGCCACGCTCGACGCCGAGGAGGGCGTGACCTCACCGGCGCTGATTCTGCGGATGAATCTGGGAGATCCCGCCCGCGAATTCATCGTCGATCTCCGTAAGATCGTCGACCAGGCCGAGGGCGACCTCGACGAGCGCGGCCTGGACCAAGAGGATATCGAGGCCTCGCGCCGGGCGATCTCGGTCCTCGAAGACGCCCTGCCCGAGGGCAAGTGGACAGCAGCCGTGACCTCGGAGTTCAGCAATTACGGGGTCCTATTCTCCTACCGCGACCAGGGCCCGGTGCTCGACTTGAGCTGGATCGACAAGATGGACAATACCTCCGACGAGGACTTCGAGGCGCTGGGTCGGGTGCTCGGCGCCGACGAGGCTGCCGACGAGCCGGCCGAGATCGAACCCATCCATCAACCCAAGCAACCCGCAAAGCCGGCGCCTGCTCCATCCGGAGTCCGATGAGTCGAAGGCGCTCCGGAGCAATGATGAGCCTGGTTTTACTCGACATCGACGGCACATTGATCGGCCCGACCGGCCGCGTCGACGACGCGGTCTGGGCGGCCGCCAGTCGCGCGCGCGGAGCAGGCGTGCGCCTGGCGGTTTGCACCGGTCGCACGCACGCCGGCGTGGCCCTGGAGATTGCCGAGCGGCTCGACGCCGACGCGCCGCATATTTTCCACAACGGCGCGCTGGTCACGACCGCCACGGGCCATATCCTGAGCAGCACGCCGGTGCGCGATCAAGCGCTGCGCGCGCTGATCGACCACGCGCGCCGACTCGACGCAACGCTCGAGCTCTATACCACCGGCGAGATCTACGTCGATCGCATCACCCCCGAGTGCGCCCACCACGCCGAGGTGCTCGAGATCGAGGTCTTCGAGCGTGACCTCGACGTGGTCCTCGAGGACGAAGAGGTCATCCGCGGCCACTGGATCCTCACCGACACACCGGCCGACGAGGCCCTCGCCGTCGATCTTCCGGACTGCAACGCCTCGACGGCGACCTCCCCGGCGCTACCCGACTACTCCTTCATCAGCGTAACTCACGTCGACGCCTCCAAGGGCAGCGCGGCCGCCTTCGCCGCCGATCACCTGGGCGTGGATCTGGCCGACGTGGTCGGCGTCGGCGACAGCGACAGCGACGTCCCGATGCTCGAACGCGTCGGCCACCCCTTCGCGATGGGCGACAGCGACCCCGAGCTCCTCGAACGCTTCCCCAACCTCGACGGCGTCGACGCCCACGGCGTCATCGAGGCGCTCGAATTCGCGCGCCGCCGTCTCGAAGACTAACCGGAGCGACGCCGTCCCTGGCGTCGAAGACAACCGGAGCGACGCCGAGCAAACGTCGACGCTGGGATCGGGGGGCTGATTGGCTCAGGTGCGTGCGTATTTCCGGATTCCAGCACTATAGTCGCTCACCTTGTCAGATTCCTCAATCAGAGGTCTCTCGAGCCGGTGCGTATCGCCAAACACCGCCAGCCTGCAGCCCGACGTACAAGCCAGAATCCAATACACGAGCGACAAGAATGCTCGAGTTATCCGGCTGCCAAAAGCGGCGGTGCTCACCAGTTTCTTCATCAACTAAGTAGAGACCATTAAGCGCAGTTGCGATCAATTGGCCGCGGTAGGAGAGTAAACTGAGTAAGGCTCCCTGCTCATCACCATTGTCAATCGCACTCGCAAAGGAATCATTGGTCAAACGCCGCCACCGCTCGCCGTTGCGAATGTAGATCGCGTTGCTTGCGAGCGCATATAACTGCTCACCGATAGCGAATAGTTTTGTGACGGCAGTGGCTGACTCACTTGCACTGGCAGTCGGCAGCCCGTCATGCGCCTGCATCCATCGCCCGCGCTCTAGGTCGGCTTTCCACACACCGGACAATGCTGTCACTACCCAAACCGATTCATTGTAAAACACCATCGAGTGGATGCTGGATGTACCTTGGCGCGTTTCGTCAGGGAGACCCTCCCCAAACATACCGAACTCAGCGTCAAGTGAAGATGCGACGTGGACGCCCCCACCTGTGTGGCTGTTCTGCCTCATCATGTCGGCTTCCTCGCTCTGGGGCAGTACTGGCATCTCGATGCTCCCTTTTGAGCGAATGAAGACACGTTCATCTTGAAACTGCAGATCGACGGAAGCGTCTTCACTCCAAAAGAAAGAATCGGAGGATTCATCTTGCCAGACGAGGTCGAGAGCACTCGTGCCGCGATCGAGCGCGTAGACGGCCGGAGCACTGTGTGGGATCACGAGTTGTCGGTTTTTTCGTTCCACGATGAAGCTGTTCTTCAATTGGAATGGTGGAGTTTCTACTCCAACAAACGACTTCCACTGGTTGCCATCGATAGACTTGACGAAATAACCATCTGGAGTCTGTGCATAAACTTGGCCGCTGTACTCGCTGAGCCAGCCGACTCGGGAGTAATTATGGGCAACGGATATCCAGTTTTCGCCGCCGTCTTTCGAAGCGAAAATGCCTTGGTCGGTCCAGACTCCCAGCCCAATGTCTCCAAAGTCGAATAAGTGCGGGACTATCCCGGATTCACCGGAGAGATTAAGATCGATGCCGTCCGGGAGGGTTAACGGTATCCACTGAGTTTCTTCGAGGTCTATTCGCCCGATTGTTCTGCCGTCCACGCACTCGTGATCGGTTAAGCGCCTGAATCGTGCCTGGAGCGTCGTCAGACATTGA
>CAYLTX010000060.1:0-15070 GCA_964386725.1 uncultured Bradymonadales bacterium
TTGGTGGGGACTGATTGAAAAGGGGTGGGCGATTCTCGGCGCCCCTTCCGATTATAGCGAGATCGTGGTATAAATAGGGCCTACGCTGTACATCTAGACGTGTGAACAATGTCCCGACGCTGCCGTGGCACAGGTATTGCGGTGTGTGTCTTGCGGGGGACGCCTCTATGAAGCGTCGGCATCCAGATGCCGGCACAAAGGCGGTGTCACGTGAAGCTGGAAGAACTTCAGGGACGGACCCTTGCGGGACGGTTCCGGCTCGATCGGCTGCTCGGAAAGGGCGGCTACGGGGCGGTCTTTGAAGCCGAGCAATTGTCGGTGGGCCGCCGGTGTGCGGTCAAAGTGCTATTCGCGCACTTATGCGACGACGAGGCGACCGCCGGGCGGTTCCGCGGCGAGGCTCGCACCACCTCCAGACTCACCCATCCCAATACCATTATTTTGTACGACTTCGGCCGCGACGAGCGCGAGGGGCTGCTCTTTTTGGCCATGGAGTTGCTCGACGGCCGAGACCTCACCACCGTCATTCGACAGAACGGCCTGCTCAGCGTCGAGCAGGCGGTCCACGTCACCGTGCAGATGGCCGCCAGCCTCCAGGAGGCCCACAATATGGGGTTGGTCCACCGCGATATCAAGCCGCGCAACGTGATGCTGCTCGAGCGCGGCAACGACCCGATGTTCGTCAAGGTCATCGACTTTGGCATCGCCAAGGTCGTCAACAGTAAATGGCTCACCGCCAGCGATCTCACCCAGACCGGCACGATCATCGGCACGCCCAAATATATGTCGCCCGAGCAGATCCGGGACTCCCAGATCGACGGGCGCACCGATATGTACGCGCTGGCCCTGTCGGTCTACAAGATGCTCACCGGGCGCACGCCCTTCGAGGAGGGGACGGCGCTGGAGATCGCCGGCCGGCAGATCGCCGAGACGCCCAAGCCGGTCAGCGCGTTCCATCCGGGTTTGGAGGTCTCCGACCAATTCGAGCAGGTCTTGCTCAAGGCCCTGGCCAAGGACCCCGTCGATCGCTTCGAATGCGTGGCCGACTTTGCCCGAGCGCTCGTGGAGGCGAGCAGCGGCGCGA
Organism: uncultured Bradymonadales bacterium; assembly: GCA_964386725.1. GTDB lineage: Bacteria > Myxococcota_A > Bradymonadia > Bradymonadales > Bradymonadaceae > CAYLTX01. The sequence continues at coordinate 1,085 of CAYLTX010000060.1, forward strand.
ACGCCCACATGCTCAACTCCGGGATGACACCGACCTCCTTGCCGCGACCCACCCAACCCAATCTCACCCAACCCAGTCCCAACCAATCCAGTCCCAACCAATCCAGTGGCACCCGACCCGGTCCGACGAACACCCTGCCCGACGATACCCCGTCGGCCGTGCAACGCCGGCGAGCCCAAGCTACCCAAGACCTCACCGGACCAGTCGGCGAGGACTCGGGATATCAGGAGGTCACGTATATGCCCGACGCCGGGCTTGCGCCAGTCGGCGGTCGTCACGGGGCGCCGGCGGGGGAGTCCGGACAAGCAGTGACCGCAGACATTCGGCCCGAGGACGATGCAACGGCCAATGAAATTGCCGGCAAAACGCTCGCCACCATGGCGATCCCGAACGCAGCGAGGCCCGAGGCCGGCGACGGCACACAACGCGCCGGCAATACCGCCGAGGTCGAGTCGAATGCTGTCTCGACGGCCTCCGTAGGTCCCGACGGGGACACCGTCTCGCCGAGCCTATCGCAGCGGATGCCCGATGTGTCGGTGGCCCATCTGGCGGCTGTTGTCGCCGCGCTGCTCATCGTGCTCGGCGGAATTGCCTGGTATTCGACCGGCGATGACGGTGGCGACCCCGTGCAGCTCGCTGCGGCCAAAGACGGCGAGGACGATCCGCCGGCGCTGACGGCCGGCGTGCCGGGCACGGAAGATAAGGCCTCGGCGCAGCCGTCAGCCGAGCGGGCCGACGAGGTTCTCGAGGCCCCGGCTAGAGCCGCCGACGACGCCGACCAGGCCAATGCGGAGCCGGACGTGCCTGCTGATACTGAGAAGGCGGATATCGACGAGGAGGCCGAAGAAGTACCTGGCGATCCGGCCGCCAATGCGGATGAATCCGATAACGCCGATCGAGACCCGCCGCCCCAGAAGCCCGTCAAAAGGCGACATCGCTACGTCGAGGTGCGTGTTATCCCGTGGGGCACCCTGTATATCGACGGACGAAAAGTCGGCGAAGGCACGCGTCATACGATGAGGCTGCGCGAGGGGCGCCACCGCATGGTCCTCAAGCAGGACGGCGAGGTGCGCGCCAAGCGCACCGTTGACGTGACCCGTCGTTCATCTAAAATCATCGAGATAGTCGCAAGATGATCGCAGGACCACCCGCTAGGAGAGACGATGTCTGAGATCGACCAGGTCGACAACGCCCCCGTAGAAGCCATCGAGGATTTTCAGACCGTCAAGCGAGAGGTCGGCGAGCTTCTGGAGTCCGGCGAGATCGACCCGGCGACCCAGCGTCTCGAAGAGTCAGCCTCGCTGCCCGACTCGACGCGTTATCTGGATGAGAATATCTGGCTGTATCGCCAGATGGGCGATCTGTACCGTGCGTTTGATCGCGAAGATGACGCGCTCGAGGCCTACCGGCAAGCCTACGAAATTGATCCCAGAAATCGCCAGGTCGCCGAGCCCCTGGCCGAGCTTCTGCTCGCCCGAGAAGCCGACGACGAGGCCGCCGGTGTGCTGCGCTCGCTGCTATTGCATCATAAACAGGCGATGCCTGCCGAGCGGCTCGGTTGGGCTCATCGGAAGCTGGGCGCCTATTACGAGGCCAACGAAGAACTCGAAAAGGCGCGCCATGCCTTCGAGAAAGCGCTGCAGGATACCGCTCAGGACCAACTCGCGCTGACCGGATTGTTGCGGGTCGTCGGTATGATCGGCGAGCCCGCCGACGTCATCGAGGTGCGACGAAAGCTGATCAAATCGCTCGATAATTCGAGGGCCCGCTCGATGGCGCTGGTGGCGATGGGTGACGATTGGAAAGAGAAGTTCAACGATCCGTGGCGCGCGCTCGACACCTACGAGGAGGCGCTGGCCGAAGACGAAAAGAATACTCGCGCCCTCGAGTCGATCACCACCGTGGCGCGCCAAATCGGGGACTGGCGGCGGCTGGCCCGCGCCTATTTCACGCTGCACCGACTCGCCGAGACCCCCGAGGAGAAGGCCAACTGGCTCATCGAGTCGAGCAAGATCGCCCGCCAGGAGTTATGGGAGCCCGAAAAGGCGCTCGCCGGCTTTCGGCGAGCCCTCGAGCTCGACCCGACGCGGCTCGACGCGTTCAAGGCGGCCACCTCGCTTCTGGTCGACGCCAAGGACTGGGAGCAACTCGAAGCGGCGTACCTGCAGTTGATCGCCGCCAACCAGGACCTCGACGAGCCCGACGAGCGCTTGTTGGCGGTGCTGTGGCAGAAGCTCGGGGACCTCTACAACAACCACCTCGAGCGTCGTGACGAGGCGATCACCGCCTACCATCACGCCTCGGAGTTGATGCCCCAGAATATCGACCTCCACGAGCAGGTCGCCGAGCTCGCCGAGGGCGACTCCGACTACGGCGATCTGGCCATGGACCACCTTCGGGCGATCGTTCGCCACGACCCCACGCGCATCGACGTGCTCGAGCGCATCGGAAAGGTTCATCTGCGCAAAAAAGAGATCGACCCGGCGTTTTGTTATCTGCGCGCCTTTGATTTTCGGGGCGGCAAGCTCGGAGAGAAGGCCAGCGGCTTCATCGAGCGGCTGAAATCCCCGATGGTCGACGTGCCGGCGCGACCGCTGACCACCGATTTGCTGCGCCGCTTCGTCTTCAGCGACCGGATGGACCGGGACGTCACCCGCGTGTTCAGCGTGATCAAGCCCGCCTTGACGCAGTGGGTCGGCGAGAGTCGCAGGAAATACGGCCTCGGCCGCCGCGACCGCGTCAAATTCAAAGAGAAGCTCGCCTTCAACAATATCTACAAGCAGATCGGCGCCTCGCTGGGCTACGACGATCTTCCCGACCTGTGGCGAAAGCCCGACCAGCCGGGGCTCATCAACGGCGCGTTGGTCCCAGAGGGCATGATCGTGGGCGACGAGCTGCTGGGAAGCGGCCGCGAGAAGCACATCGCGTTCATCGTCGGAAAGCAGTTATTCTTGTTCCTGGCGCCTTTTTATCTGCCGGCGATTCGGCCCACCTCGGACCTGCAGGTGTTCTTCTTGCTGGCCACTGCGCTGGTCAACCCGGAGTTCGACTTCGACAAGGACGACCACACCAAGCGGGCGTTCAAGGACCTCAAAAAGCACGTGCGCGGCGACGACTTGAACCGCCTCGAGCACGCCATCAACAAGGTCACCGCCCGTGAGGGGGATATCGACCTGAATCGCTGGGTCGAGGCCGTCGAGGACACCGCCAACCGGGTCGGATTTATCTTCTGCGACGACCTCGACGTGGCCCGCGACTACCTGCGCAACGAGCCGCAAACCCTGGGCATGCGCTCGGTCGAGAAGCGCACGCAAGATCTGGCCAATTACGCGGTCAGCGACAGGTACCTCACGCTTCGCCACGAACTAAACCTCGCCGTCGGCTAGAACCCGCCACGATCTGCACCTCCCGCGAATAATTCAAAGCAGTCGCTGGTTGACTTGCCGAGATCCCTAGCATACTTGGGGAGCACGCAGCGGTACGGGCCAATCATGGCCTGGACCCCTGGACCCCTGGACCCCTGAACCCCTGTAGTAAAGACATGACAGACATTCGTAATATCGCCATCGTCGCTCACGTCGACCATGGCAAGACCACGCTCATCGACGAGATGCTCAAACAATCGGGCACCATCGCCGCTCACCGTGACATGGCCGAGCGCGCCATGGACACCAACGACCTCGAGCGCGAGCGCGGGATCACGATTTTGGCCAAGTGCACCGCCATCGAATATGGCGACACGACCATCAATATCGTCGACACCCCCGGCCACGCCGACTTCGGCGGAGAGGTCGAGCGCGTCCTCAAGATGGTCGACTCGGTGTTGCTACTGGTGGACGCCTTCGAGGGGCCGATGCCCCAGACGAAGTTCGTGCTCAAGAAGTCGCTCGAGCTGGGCCACAAGCCGGTAGTGGTCATCAATAAAATCGACCGGCCGACCGCGCGTCCCGACGAGGTGCTCAACCAGGTCTTCGACCTGTTCGTCGACCTCGAGGCCAACGACGAGCAGCTGGACTTCCCGATCATCTACGCCTCCGGCAAGGAAGGCTTTGCGGTGATGGAGCCGGACGACGAGCCCGACGATCTCGAGCCGCTCTTCGACATGATCGTCGAGAAGGTCGCCCCGCCCAAAGACGACGTCGACGGTCCGCTGCAGATGCAGATCGCCACGCTCAACTACGACGATTATCTGGGCCGCGTGGCTATCGGGCGTGTTTTTCGTGGCACGATTAACGTCGGAGACAACGTGGTCATCGCCCGGCGCGACGGCTCGACGAATCGGGCGCGAATCACCAAACTCTTTGGTTTCCGCGGCCTCGAGAAGGTCGAGCGCGAGTCCATCTCGGCCGGCGAGCTATGTGCGGTGACGGGTATCGAGGGCGTCTTGCCCGGCGAGACGATTTGCGACCCCGAGCACGTCGATCCCATGGACACCATCAAGATCGACGAGCCCACGCTGTCGATGATCTTCATGGTCAATAACAGCCCGTTTGCCGGCCTCGAGGGCGACTACATCACCAGCCGTCAGATTCGCGAGCGTCTGGACCGCGAGCTCGAGCATAATGTGGCGCTTCGTGTCGAGGACACCGACCGGCCGGAGGCCTTCAAGGTCTCGGGCCGCGGCGAACTTCACCTGGGCGTGCTCATCGAGCAAATGCGCCGAGAGGGCTACGAGCTGCAAGTCTCCCAGCCCGAGGTCATCATTCGCACCGACGAAAACGGCCGTAAGCAAGAGCCCATCGAGCAGGTCGTCATCGAGGTCGAGAGCGAGTACGCCGGCACGGTCATCCGCAAGCTGCAGGAGCGCCGTGGCGAGATGACCCAGATGATCAAGAACGCAGACGGATCGCAACGACTCGAGTTTTTGGTGCCCACGCGAGGCCTGATCGGCTATCGCTCGGAGTTTCTGACCGATACGCGCGGCACCGGCGTGATGTACACCAATTTCCACGATTACGCTGCCTATCGCGGCGACATCGAGCGGCACCGAAACGGCGCGCTCGTCGTGCTCGAAAAGGGTGAGACGACGACCTACTCGCTGTACAACCTGCAGGAGCGCGGTGTGCTCTTCGTGGGGCCGGGAGAGGACGTCTATCCGGGACAGGTCATCGGCGAAAACAGCCGCGACGCCGAGCTCGTGGTCAATCCCTGCAAGAAGAAGCAGCTCTCCAACGTGCGCGCCTCGGGCAGCGACGATGCCATGGTCTTGACCCCTCCGCGAGACCTCTCGCTGGAGAAGGCCCTCGAATTCATCGCCCGCGACGAGTATGTCGAGATCACGCCCACGTCGATCCGCGTGCGCAAAGAGATCCTGCATCACGGAAAGCGTAAAGCGGCCGCCAAATAAGCATTGGACCAAATGCGCTGCCGACCGAGCTGTAGAGAGCGACCTGCAGAGCGCCAATTATGGAGCACGCCTGGTACATTTACCTGCTCGTATTGGTCGGCGGTGCGTTCGCCGGAGTGATCAATACCCTGGCCGGAAGCGGCTCTTTGGTGACGCTGCCGCTGCTGATCTTTTTAGGCCTGCCGGCCACGGTGGCTAACGGCACCAACCGTGTCGGCGTCATCGTGCAGTGCTTCGTGGGCCTGGAGACGCTGCGACGCGGGGGCAAGCTGCGCACCGAGGGCAGCCTGTGGTTCATCGGGATGACCGTCGCGGGGGCGTTTGTGGGGGCGTTTGTCGCCTCGCAGATGAGCCCCGAGAAGATGGAGCTGGCCATCGCGGTCGTGATGGCCCTGATGCTCGTCGTGATCCTGATCAACCCCAAGCGCTGGCTGCGAGAGACCTCTGAACTAAGCCGCGAGCGGCCACCCTGGTGGCTGCTGGCGGTTTTTTTCGCGGTGGGGGTCTACGGCGGGTTCATCCAGGCCGGGGTGGGCATTTTGTTGCTGGCCGCGCTGGTGCTCGGGGCCGGCTACGAGATCGTCGAGGCGACCGCCGTCAAGCTGCTCATCGCCGCCATCTTCACGATCGGCGCGCTGATCGTCTTCGTGCTCAACGACCAGGTCCACTGGGGCTACGGCGCGCTGATGGCCGTCGGCCAGAGCGCAGGCGCATGGGCCGCGGCCCGTTTCGCCGTGGAGAGCGAAAACGCTGCGGTGTGGGTGCGCCGAATGCTCATCGCGATCGTCTTCTTCTCGATGCTCGAGCTGCTCGGCGTGTTGAGTTGGGTGATGGACGCGATTTCGTCGGCGATGTGATTGAGGGTCTTACGGGTTGTGAATTGTGCGCGTGTAGGCAGCCCGTAAATTGCTTTTGCGCGGTTGTACAGGCGCCCCAAATAGAGGGAGCCCCGTTCCTGCAGGGCTTACATCTCCCACATGAAGATCCATGCAATAGAATCAGGGGTGGATTCGTTGGAAAAGGTAAGCAGTTTAAGAAGAGAGGACGTGCGACCATAGATGGCAATCTGCCGCGGAAGTCGTATACTGAATGTCCTCGTGAGAGAGAATCGTTCTATCGACCCTGCCCACAACGGATCTGCCCGTGAAATCCATCAAGCTCGACGAACTCTCCAAGACGCCCGACCACTTCGACACCATCATCAACACGCTCGAAAACGGCGGCGTGGTTTGCCTGCCGTGTAACGGTACGTATCGGCTGATGGCCGACTTGAATAATGAGGATGCCATTATCGGTGTGATGCAGGCCAAACGACGCGTCTCGAAGGCGCCGTCGCTGGTCTTTGTGGCCGACGAGAAGATGCTCGCCCAGGTCGCCGACGACGTCGACTCGAAGGCCCGCCAGCTCATCAAGGCGCTGTGGCCCGGGCCGCTGACGATTCGCTTCGATGCCAGCCGCGACCTGCCGCGCCAGGTGAGAAAGACCCTGGTCAAAGCCACCGGCAAGGTCGGCGTGCGCGTGCCCGACGATGAGCTCTGCCAGCGAGTCGTCGAGGCCTTCGGCCGCCCACTCTATGTCTCGAGCGCCAATAAGGAGAACAAGCACGGGGAGACTTCCCCGGCTCAGATTCGGCAAAACTTCTTCGGAAAGATCGGGCTGTTCATCGACGCCGGCGACTTGTCGAAGGGCTCGAAGTCGACGGTGGTGGACGTGAAGAATGGCACCGTCAAAGTCGTGCGTGCCGGCGATGTGCCGGAGGAGAAGATTGTGCAGGCGACTGCGTGAGGTGTGTGGCTTGGGGCTTGGGGCTCGAGGCAGCTAGGCCCCAAGCCCCATAGTCTCGAGCCTACGGCATGTCGTCGATGCGGGTGCCCTCGAGGACGACGTCCAATTCGGCGTCGATCGCCGGCATATCCGCGCCGCTCGCGGAAGCAGTCGCCTGGAGGTCGAATCGCAGCGTGCCGTCGCCGTCGAGGACGCCTGTGCCGTCGACGTTATTATACGAGACCTGCTGGCCGGCGTCGGCCTCGAATTCGCAGCCGTCCGGGTCGAATTCGAATCCGATGTCGGTGAGATTGGCGCCCAATCCGCAGCTGCCTTCCCCGTCACCGATATAGACCTCGATATCGGTCTGAGTACCCTCCACAATGAGGACGGGAGTCCGTTCATCGTCGAGAGTGTCCGTCTCGCCTTGCTGTAGGACCGTTCCGTTGGCCAACATATCCCAACTGCCCACTAAATCTTGGACGCGGACATTCTGTTCGTCGGCGTCTTCGTCACCGCCTGCGTCTTCGTCACCGCCTGCGTCTTCTTCGCTGCTTGCATCTTCTTCGCTGCCGGCGTCGGGCTCGGGTGAGAGCTGGTCGGGGTGGATGCAACGGCTGCTCTCGCAGATGCGCTCGCCGCGGCACTCCAGGTCGGAGGCGCAGCCGGGGTCGTTGAATCGCTCCGTATCGCAGCCGGCGAGGACGGCGCTGCTAAAGAAGAGGGCGAGCAGGGCGGTCCAGAAATCAATGCGGGTGATATTCACGGCGGGCCTCGAAGAAGTCATTTAGTATCAACAGCCGCCATTATAGGGAAAAACGCTCGCGAAGAAACAACCGCGACGGCTGCGCGAGAATGGCTGGGCTTACCTGCCGCTGGACATCTGCGCGCAGGTTCCTATGCTTCTGCGCGTCAAAATTCGATTTTGGATCGAGCACCAACGTATGACGCTTCATTACGCATTACGAGGTAGAGATGAGCGAGAATAAGCAGGTCAAAGAATTCGAAGCCGAAGTCAGCCAGCTCCTGAAGCTGATGATCCACTCGGTGTATAGCAATAAAGAGATCTTCTTGCGCGAGTTGATCTCGAACGCCTCCGACGCCATCGACCGGCTGCGCTTCGACGCGCTCGAGGACGAGACGCTCTTCGAGGGCGACACGGATCTGAAGATTCGCGTCGACTACGACGCCGACGAGCACACGGTCACCGTGCGCGACAACGGCATCGGGATGAGCCGCGAGGAGGTAGCCGAGAATATCGGAACCATCGCCCGCAGCGGCACCCGCGAGTTTATCGAGCGGCTGTCGGCGAGCGACTCGGACGGCTCACAGCTGATCGGCCAATTCGGCGTGGGCTTCTACTCGGCGTTTATGGTCGCCGACAAGGTCGAGCTTCGCACCCGACGAGCCGGCGAGGACGCCTCCGAAGGCGTCTTGTGGCAGTCCAGCGGCGACGGAACCTACTCCATCGAGCCCATCGAGAAGGCCGACCGCGGCACCGAGATCGTCATCCATCTGACCGAGGAAGACGCCGAGCTCGCCGACGGCTCCCGGCTGCGCCACATCGCGCAGAAATACTCCGACCACATCTCGTTTCCCATCGAGATGCCCGTCGAAGAAAAGCCTGAACAGGCCGGCGAGGACCAAGACAACGAAGAAGAAGAAGAGAAAGAGAGTACGGAAGGCAAGCAATTCGAGACCGTCAACCAGGCCTCCGCGCTGTGGGTGCGCCCGCGCTCGGAGATCACCGACGAAGAGTACAAAGAATTCTACAAGCACGTCGCCCATGACTTCGAGGACCCGCTGGCCTGGAATCACAGCAAGGTCGAGGGGCGCCTGAAGTTCAATATGCTGTTTTATGTCCCGGGTCGGCGCCCGTTCGACATGAACACCAATTACGAGGGCCAGCGCCACGGCATCAAGCTTTATGTGCGCCGGGTCTTCATCATGGACGACGCCGAGATGTTCATGCCGCGCTACCTGCGCTTTGTGCGCGGCGTGGTCGACAGCGACGACCTCGATCTGAACGTCTCCCGCGAGTTCTTGCAGGAAAACCGCGTGGTCGCCGCCATGCGCAAGACCGCCGTCAAGCGCGTGCTCGACATGCTCGAGGAGCTCAGCGAGGACGACGAGAAGTTCACCAAGTTCTGGGACGCCTTCGGGCCGGTGCTCAAGGAGGGCATCGTCGAAGACGCCCGCAATCGCGACCGCATCGCCGCGCTGCTTCGCTTCGCGTCGACCCACGACGACCAGCAGGCGCAAACGCACACGCTGGCCGACTATGTCGAGCGCATGAAGGAGGGCCAGGACACTATCTATTATGTGACCGCGGAGTCCTTCGCGGCGGCCAAAAACAGCCCGCACCTGGAGATCTTTCGCGACAAGGGCGTCGAGGTCTTGTTGCTCCACGACCGGGTCGACGAGTGGGTCGTCTCCGAGCTCGACGAATTCGACGGCCACAAGCTCGAGTCGGTCGCCATGGGCGAACTCGACCTCGACTTCGACAAGGACGCCGAGGAGGCCGACGCCGACGAGGAGTCCGAGGACACCCCCGAGGTGCCCGAGGAACTCGAAGAGCTTCTCGGTAAGATGCGCGAAGCCCTCGGCCAGCGCGTCCAGGACGTGCGCGTCTCCAAACGACTGACGACCTCACCGGCATGTCTGGTGGCAGGGCAGGGCGGCGTCAGCGCCAACCTCGACCGCATCCTCAAGCAGGCCGGCGAGATGAGCCCGGGCTTCGCCCCGGTGCTCGAGCTCAACGCCGACCACCCGATCATCAAGAAGCTCGGCGGCGAGGTCGACAACGACAGCTTCGGCGACTGGACCCAGGTCCTGTACGACCAGGCCATCCTCAGCGAGGGCGGCCGCCCCGAGGACCCGGCCACGTTCGTCAAGCGCATGAATAAGCTGATGGTCGACCTGATGGGCTGAGTAACGACAGGCTTGAGGCTCGGGGCGTGGGGCTTGGGGAAAGGCCACCTCGAGCCCCACGCCACAAGCCCCAAGCCCGTTGGCGACTATGGTCCGCATGGGCGCAAACGACGCAGGCCCTACAAGATTTCCGTGAGGTCGCCTAGTTCTGCGCGGCCTCGCCTTCCTCGGACTCCTCGTCCTCGGGAGCCGAGCCGAATTGATTCATCAAGAAGTCGTCGGCCTCGCCGTCCTCGTTGACGGGGGCGTAGGAGGTCGGGGCGGTGCCGGCCAAGAAGACCTCTTCGAAGCCGTCCTCGCGGGCGAGCTTGCCGGTGGCGGGGTCGATGACGGCGGTGGTGATGCCGGTGGCGGGCGGCTCGAATTCGGCCGGCTCGACGTCCTCGTGGGTCACCTTCATAAACTCCTGCCAGATCGGGCCTGCCACGCGCCCGCCGTACTCTTTGGGGCCCAGCGGGCGGTTGTCGTCGAAGCCGACCCAGGCGCCGGCGACGCTCTGGGGCGTGAAGCCGATAAACCAGGCGTCGCGGCTCTCGTTGGTCGTGCCTGTCTTTCCGGCGAAGGGCCGATCGAAGCCGCGGCGAAGCGAGCCGGCGGTGCCGCCGCGGCGAACACCCTTGCTGTCGACGTAGCCCATCGTCACGCTCGTCATCAGGTCACTGATCAGATAGGCGATTTCGGGGGCGATGACCCGCTCCAGGCGGTTTTTGAAGGTGTCCGTCTCGCCGTTGGCCGTCTCCACCCGCGTGATGAAGCGCGGCTCGCCGTAGAGCCCGCCGCTGGCAAAGGTGGCGTAGGCATTGGTGATCTCGAGCGGGGTCAGCTCGCTGGAGCCCATGACCATCGTGAAGTTTTGGACGATCGGGCTGTGGATGCCGACCTTCTTGGCGAATTTGGTGGCCGCCTCGAGGCCGACGTCGCGCAGCACGCGCACCGCGATGACGTTTCGACTGGCGCCCAGCCCCTCGCGCACCCGGATCGGGCCGCGCCAACTGCCGTCGGAGTTCTTCGGCGACCAACTCTTGCCGCCGTCGAGTTTAAAGACCGCCGGGCTGTCGTGGTAGATGGTCGCCGGGGTGATGCCCTTGGTCTCGATGGCCGCGCCGTAGACGAACGGCTTGAACGTCGAGCCGGTCTGTCGGCGCGCCTGGGTGGCGTGGTCGTATTCGTTATAGTCGAAGGAGTAGCCGCCCACGATCGCCTCGACGTCACGCGTTTGCGGGTCGACGGCGATCAGCGCCGACTCCGGGCCGCGCCGAAACTCCACGGGTACGCTGCCCTGGTCGTCGGGCTCGCCGGTGCGCGGAATGACCTCGAGGACGTCGCCGCGCTCGAAGGCCTCGTCGACGCTCTTGGCATCGTCACCCTCGCCGAGGATGCGCGTGCGCGGCTCGAGCAGGAGCCTGGCGGGCACATCGCCCAGGCTCAGCTTGACCAGCTCTTTATCCGCGTCGACCGACGTGACCACCGCTTCGTAGACCTTATTGGTGCTCACGCCACTCTTGGCGATCTCCTCGGTCTGCCTGGCGATGAAGTTGTCGACCTGTTTGTCACCCAGTGTGCGCACCGGCTTATAATAATCTCGGCGCTTGTCGTACACGCGCAGCCCACTGCGAAGCGCCCGCTGGGCGGCGCGCTGCTTGTCCAGATCGAGGGTCGTGTGGATGCGCATCCCCCCGGCGTAGACCTTCTCGGAGCCGTATTTTTCGACGAGCCGTTTGCGGACGTGTTCGACGAAGAACGGCGCGCTGCCCAGGTGCGGGTAGCTCTTCCTATAGGGCACGGTCTCGATGGGCGTGTCATCGGCCTCGCGGTAGGTCGCCTCCTCGATAAAGCCCTTCTCCCACAACTGGCGCAACACGTAGCTGCGCCGCTCCTTGGCCTTCTTGGGGTGCTTGGCCGGCGAGAGCCGCTCGGGTGACTGGGTGATCCCGCCCAGGACCGCGGCCTCCTCGATGTCGAGCTCGCGCGCCGACTTACCGAAGTAAAAGCGCGACGCCTCCTCGACGCCGTAGTTGCCGTGGCCCAGATAAATCGTGTTCAGGTACAGAAAGAGGATATCCTCTTTGGTCAGGTTCTTCTCGAGCTCGCGCGCCAAGATAATCTCTTTGATCTTGCGCTCGATTTTCCTCTCGGGGGTCAGCACCAGGTTCTTGATGACCTGCTGGGTGATCGTCGAGGTGCCCTTCAAGCCGGCGTCGTAGCGAACCGCATAATAAAACGCGCGGGTCATGCCCAGATAATCAATTCCCTCGTGGGCCATGAAGTCGGCGTCCTCGGCGGCCATAAACGAGTAGCGCACATAATCGGGCATCTCGTCCATGGCGAGCACGGTGCGTCGGCCGTCCTGGGCCACAAACTCCCCGATCAGCTCGCCGTCGGACGCATAGACCCGCGATAGCTGCTTGGGCTGATAGTCCGCCCGCTGGAGCAGCTCGGGCAGGTCCCGCCCATAATAATAGAACAGCCCCGCCACGGTGCCCCCGCCGAGGACCGCACCGATGAGCCCGAGCAAAAATACCCACTTGATGAGCTTCTTGATCCAGCCCCCTCGCGCTTTTTTGGCGCGGCTTTTCCCTGAACGACGTCGGTTTCGAGCCATCTCATCTATCCGTACAAGCGTTTGCAGCTACTTGGTATGTTTCAACTTGATCTCTCCCGGAGACATTCCGGTCCGGCGAATTTGAACACGGATCGGCCGTGATGTGAAGGAGGGAGGTGGGCGTGACTTGCCGGAGCCGACCCTCGCCGGAGGCTACGCTTCGTTTCACTGCGCTGCACCCCCGGCTACTAAACCAGTCCTACTCCGAAACCCGGAGTCTTGGCTGCGTCAGACCAGCGTCTGTCGGTTTGTCCTCCATCCACGGAGCGCTGCTACGCGTCAGTCGGCCAAACCGACATCCATCTGGCCTGACTTCGCCAATTTATCCGGTTTCCGAAATAGGACTGGTTTAGTTCTGACACGCCTCTCCGAGGCTTGCGGGCCGTGCGTGTGCGATGGCTCGAGACGATTTGCCTCATTTGTACGGATAGCAGGATCGGGTGAGCGGGCAGTGCCTTCGGATTGCAAGCCTCGAAGAGGTGGAAGGGGAACTCGAAGCCGGGGTTGGAGTGGAGCTTTAGCGGAACGTAGGTTTATGCGGCTCGACCGTGCTCCGGCGGGGTTCGGCACCCGATAGGTGTCGGACACCCTACAAACCCGCGAGATGAGGGCACAGCCAACCCGACCGCTCCAGAGAACCGAACCCAAATTGTAGTTTGGCCGCGCAAATAGGGGATGCTTCTGGCCGTTGGGGTGTTGCGAGGTGAAGGTTCTGCAGGAATCGGGACATTCTCTATTTAGGCGGTCAAACTACGATTTGGGTTAGAGGATCGGAGGCGCTTCTGGTTGTTCGGGTGTTGCGAGGTGAAGGTTCTGCAGGAATCGGGACATTTCTCTCGCCCGTTTACGGATACGTTCACGATCACGACCACGACCACGACCACGACGACGAATCCCCAGGCCGGCGCAGTTACGCAGTTCCTGGACCCCTGAACCCCTGGCGAAAAATGCCTGCATCCAAATTTGCACCGACATTCAGCCCCGATTGCAGCAGACATCAGGTACATTGAATTTGCTGGTTAGAACTCAACTTCAATGGAGCGATGATGAACATTCTACGACCCAACCAACGAGCGCTCGGAGCGCTTATCGTCTTTTTTCTGGTTTCATGGATCGCTGCGGGATGCGGAGAAAATCCCGTCGACGACAGCGTGAGGTGTTGCGAACTCGAGGACGGAACGACCTCCTCCGAGACCATCTCGGATTGTAAAGAAGCTGGCGGGGTGCTGGTCGACGAGGAAATGTGTGCGTCTGACGAGGAAGTCTGCTGCAAAAATGATGATGGTTTCCAGACCGTGCCGGCGAGTGAGTGCCCGGAGGAGCAGATCGTCGAGGCCGATAT
>CAYLTX010000060.1:15170-24353 GCA_964386725.1 uncultured Bradymonadales bacterium
CAGCCGCGCTCAGTCCGATCACTTGACCGAACTACGACCCGACGCGAGATCTCGCGTCGGGTCGTTGGGGTGTTGCGGTGTTAGGCTCCCCGCCAACCCGAACGCCCCAGAGAACCGAACCCAAATCGTAGTTTGGCCGCGCAAATAGGGGATGCTTCTGGGCGTTGGGGCGTTGCGACATGAAGGTTCTGCAGGGATCGGGACATCCGCTATTTAGGCGGCCAAACTACGGTTTGGGTTAGCTTTTTTGCGGCGCTTCTGGTCGCCGAGGTGTTGCGGGGTTGAGTTAGGGTTTTTGGGGCGTGTGGGTTGTTGTGGTGCATTCTCCCTTGAGGCTCTCGTATGTGTCGATGATTCGCCCGCTTCTGTGTCGGTCCTTTTGATTGGCGACGTATTTCTTAGCGAATTTGACCTTCTTTGGGCTGACGGAAAAGGCCGACCATCCCGGCTGCCACTTCAGTTCCGGCGCGTCCAAATCCTCCTCGGAGCGAAGCTGATTCCAACGCTCTTCCGCTTCATCCTTCATCGCCTCTGCGGCATCCGTGATGCTCACACTGGGATTCCAGCTCAGCAGCGAGTGCGTATGATTCCAGGCCGAATTGACACAAATCGGTACGATTTCTAGTTCTCGCGCGGCATCTCGTATGGCTTGATGTGCCACGATCTCGAGGCGGCCGCGCAGGATGTTTGAGCGGCCTTTGGTGCTCCAGACGAAGTGAACGTAGAGTTCCCAGTAGCAGTTGCTTTTCATCGCGCTGTCCTTGTCAGAGGTGAAGTTGACGAGGGTCGTTGGCGCCCTCATTTGCGTTTTCGGCAGAAACCGCCGATTCGTTGCGTAATCTCGACCGATAGTTCGAGATGAATTGCGGCTCTGCCGCTTGTATTGCGGGTGAGCCCCATCCTACCGATTTTCGCATCTCTGTTTGCGATATGGCCCCCGCCGACCCGAACGCCCCAGAGAACCAAACCCAAATTGTAGTTTGGCCGCGCAAATAGGGGATGCTTCTGGCCGTTGGGGTGTTGCGAGATGAAGATCCTGCAGGGAGCGGGACATTCTCTATTTAGGCGGCCAAACTACGATTTGGGTTAGAGGATCGGGGGCGTCTCTGGTTGTTGGGTCGTTGCGTGCGTGGGGCTATCACGCCTCGCCGAGCGCCTCGCGCTGGGAGTTAGCGAGCTCGGTGGCGAAGGCGGCGCGGGCATGCTCGCCGGCGTCGGTGGCCAGGCGGGCGGCGGCGTCGGCGAGGGTGAGGAGGGCGGGGTCGACGACGCGGGCGGAGTCGAGTTGTTCGTCGAGGTGTTGGGTGTGGCGGTCCCAGGCCGGCCAGTCGTGGCGGTGGGCGGCGCAGGCGGTCAGGCCGGCCAGGGCGAAGCAGGTGTAGTGGGTCTGGCCGGTGTTGGTGAAGTGGCGCAGCAGCCGCTCGAAGAGGGCCTCGGCGCGGGCGAAGTTCTCGAGTTGGACCTCGGTGACGGCGGCGCCCAGGCGGGCCAGGGAGGGGTTGTGGCGGTCGATGGGCTCGTAGATGGCGGCGCTTTTGAGGAAGCAGCGCCGGGCGGATTCGAGCTCGTCTTTGAGGCGGTAGACCTCGCCCCAATAAAAGTAGCATTCGCCCAGCAGGCGCTGATTGCCGGTCTGTTTGGTGATGTCGAGGGCGCGCTCGAGGTAGTGGTGGGCCTGGTCGAAGTCGCCCAGGGCGGCGTAGAGGTTGCCGAGGTGGACCTGGCATTGGGCCAGCATCGAGCGGTTTTCGTCTTGTTCGAAGAGATCGGCGGCGCGGAGCATCGCTTCGACGGCCTTTTGGCGCTGGCCGTTGGCCTGGTAGCCGACCGATAGCTCGCCGAGGGAGCGGGCCAGCCGGTCTCGGTGGCCGAGCTTCTCGAAGATGGCCGTGGCGCGGCGGTAGCAGTCGAGGCTGTCGTCGCGCTCGCCGGCATGGGAGAGCAGCACGCCTTTCTCGACCAGCGCGAAGCCCTCCTCGTAGGCGTAGCCGCAGCGGGTGGCCACCTCGAGGGCCTTCTCGACGCGCTCGGCGGCGATGTCGAAGTCGCCGTCTCGGACGTCGATCTTCTCGCGTAGCAGCCAGTTTTGGACGCGGCGGCGGTCGTCGGCGCCCAGACCGGCGGCCTCGGCGAGTCGCTCGCGCTTTCGGACCAGCGCGCGGGCTTGCTCGTGGTCGCCGAAGTCGCGGGCCTGCTCGACGGCCAAGCGCAGCGCCTCGAAGGCGCGGTCGGCTTCGCCGGCGGCCGCGAAGTGCTCGCCGAGGCGGCGCTGCAGGCCGCGGGTATGCGCCGGATACATCGCCTCGAGTGCCTCGGCGCAGCTTCGGTGGTAGTCGCGCCAGCGGCCATCGTCGCGCGCACGCTCCTCGAGCACCTCGACCAGCACCTGACTGGTCAGCGACCAGCCGCCGTCGGTGCGACGGGCCAGGCCGTGCTCGAAGAGCGCGTCGAGGAGGCGCGCGGCTTGTGGGGTGGCTTGTGGGACGGCCTGGCGCCGGCATATTTCGGTCCACTCTTCGAGCGCCACGTCGCCGCCGAGTACAGCGGCGATCTCGAGGCGCATGCGCGCGCCCCGCCGGGCCTCGGCGGGCAGCTTCTCCAACAACGCATCCAGGAAGTGGTCGAGGCGCTGGCACCACAGGTGGTTGAGGTCGTCGGGCAGGGCTGCAGGGGACTCGTCGCGCCGGCGAAACCCCGCCGGGCCGGGCTCGAGCAGGTTTTGCATGACCCAATCGCCGACTGTCTCGACGGCGAACATCGGGTTTCCGCCGCTGCGCTCGACGACCTCGGCGGCCAGCGCGGGCTCGAGGCGCAGCAGCCGCTCGACGAGTTCGGATTGGTCGGCCTCGGCCAGCGCCCCGAGCGTGTGCGAGACGACGCGGGCGTCGCTTGCGAGGCCGTCGAGCAGGCTGCGAAGCCGCGCGTCGGCCTCGACGGACTCTTCCTGGACGGTGGCGACCACATGTACCGGCAGCGCATCGTCCGCGTCGGTGTCGAGCAGGTGGCGCACGAAGCCGAGCGCCTCGTGGCCCCACTGGACGTCGTCGAGCACGATCACCAGCGGGCGGAGCGCGGCGAGCCGGCGCAGCAGCTGCGTGATGATGGCGTAGCGCTCCTGGACGCTGCTGAATTGGTAGGTGGCCGTTCCGTCGAGGTCAGAGGGCTTATTGCCAAGCTCAGTGATAAGCTCCGTCACCGCAGCCGGCTCCACAATCGCCTCGCGCCCCTGGGCGCCGAGCCTCTCGTGGAGCTCGCGCACTCGCTTGAAGCTCTCCTTTGGAACGAGGCCGACGCAGCCCAGCCGGCGGGCGAGCATGGGCACGAGGCCGTCGGTGGGGCTGCCGAGCGGGCTGTGGCTGGCCTCGAGGGTGTCGCCGGCGCCGACCTCGTGGGCGCGTCGGGCCAGCCAATGGGCCAGGCGCGTCTTGCCGCTGCCGGTCGCGCCGCGCAGCAGCGTCACGCGCGTCTCGCCGCGGTCGACCACCTCGGTGAGTTGCTCCCAAAGCGCGTCGCGCACCGGGTCGCGGTCGACCACCGGGATGATGCGCAGCCCGTACATGCCGAGGCTGGCCGCGCCCGCCCGAGAGGCGCGGCGGCGAGGCTCGGCGACGCGCCAGCTCGGGGGCAGCGGCGGGAGTTGTGGCTGTAATGGCGAATCTGGAGACCGGTCGGGCGCCAATGGGTCATCGAGCCGCGGAGTGACTTCGGTTTTTGTGTCGATTCGAATCGTGGCGGGCAGTACGCCCAACGTATAGAGCTGCGCGGTGGGCTCGTCGGGGCCGGCGGTCATGTCTTCGCCGGCGGCTGGTCCATTCGTCGTCGGCGCTGGACCCAGCGACAGCAGGGAGTGCGCGGCGTCGGCCGCCCGGCGAAAGCGCTGGCCGGGGTGTTTGGCGAGCATACGCTGCAACCAGGCGCGGAAACCATCGGGTAGCGCCATCTTCGGGGCAAATTCGGGCAGTGATTCGGAGAGGTGCGCGCGCAGGATGTCCTCGTTTGGGCCCGCAAACGGCACCTCGCCGCAGCTTAGCTTCCAGGCGACGCATCCGAGCGCGTAGAGGTCGGTCCACGGCCCCTGGTCGCGGCGTTTGCCGAGGATCTGCTCGGGGGCCATATATTTGGGCGTTCCGGTGGTCCGGTCGCCGACGGGGTCGGGTTGCTCGTCGGCAAAACCGGCGGAGATGCCGAAGTCGACCAGGCGCACCGAGAGCTTGTCGGCGCTTCCATCAGCGGCGCGCGACTCGACCATCACGTTGCTCGGCTTGAGGTCGCGGTGGACGACGTCGAGGGCGTGGGCGTGGGCGAGGGCGTCGAGCAATTGGAGCAAGATCTGGCGCAGCTGGGGCCAGTCGAGCTGGCCGGATAACTCGCCGAGCGTCGGGCCGTCGATATACTCCATCGCCAAAAATGGCGACCCGGCCACAAAGTAGCCGTCCGAGGCGCGGCTGGCCCGTTCGTCGACGACGCCGCGGTCGATGATCAGCGCGATGTGGGGGTGATCGAGGCGTGCCATCGCCTGGACCTCGCGGCGGAAGCCCTGGCGGTAGCGCTCGTTTCGGGCCGCCTCGCTGGTCAGTACTTTGACGGCGACCTCGTCACCATGCGGCCGGCGCCGGGCGAGCCAGACCTCGCCCATGCCGCCGCGGCCGAGCGGGGTGATGAGCTTGAATGGGCCGAGCGTGGTGGCTTTCATGGGCTTGTGGCTTGTGGTTTGGGGCTTGGGGCTTGTGGTTTGGGGCTTGTGGTTTGGGGCTTGGGGCTTGGGGCTTGTGGCTTGGGGCTGCGATGTGCCGTGTTGGTTTTATCAAGAAGTGGGCGTGGCGGCTACTTCCGGTTGATGACATCGAACCT
The DNA here is from genome assembly GCA_964386725.1 of uncultured Bradymonadales bacterium. GTDB lineage: Bacteria > Myxococcota_A > Bradymonadia > Bradymonadales > Bradymonadaceae > CAYLTX01. The sequence continues at coordinate 20,022 of CAYLTX010000060.1, forward strand.
TCCCCAAATATGCCAAAGCCCCTAAACTCGCGGTGACTCCAGTGTTGTCTAATGGATCCCGAGGACTCATCGATGTCAGCCGAAGCGCCCACGCCTGCCGAAGCCAAGAGCAAACGACCCACGCCGGACGTCTCGCCGGAGCGTCTTAAAGACCTGCGCGACAACGTCGAGACGGTATTTCAGGGCAAATCGCGCGTGGTGCGCCAGACGGTCGCCTGCCTGCTGGCCGGCGGGCACCTGTTGCTCGAAGACGTGCCGGGGGTGGGCAAGACCACGTTGGGGCTGGCGCTGGCGCGCAGCATCGGGCTGTCGTTCCAGCGGATTCAATTTACCAGTGACTTGCTGCCCAGCGATATCATCGGCGTGTCGGTGTACGTGGCCGATACCGGGGAGTTCGAATTCAAGCAGGGCCCGCTCTTTGCCGGGGTAGTGCTGGCCGACGAGATCAACCGGACCACGCCGCGCACGCAGTCGGCGCTGCTCGAGGCGATGAGCGAGGGCAAGGTCAGCGTGGACAACCTGACCCATCAATTGCCCGAGCCGTTTTTGGTCATCGCCACGCAGAACCCGCTGGAGCACCACGGGACCTACCCGCTGCCGGAGAGCCAGCTCGACCGATTCTTGATGCGTCTGTCCATCGGGTACCCGTCGCATAGCGTCGAGCGCAAGATCTTGCTCGACCGCCGCATGGCCGAGCCGGTTCACACGCTCGACGCGGCGTTGGAGGTCGACGAGTTCCGTGCGCTGCAGCAGCGTGCGGCGGCCGTGCGCCTCGACGAGTCGCTGGTCGACTACTTGATGAAGGTCGTCGAGCAGACCCGCCGCGATAGCCGCGTGCGCATCGGCGTGAGCACCCGCGGTGCGCTGGCGCTGGCAAGGCTGGCGCGGGCCTGGGCGCTCATCGACGGCCGAGATTTCTGTATCCCCGACGACCTGCGCGAGCTCTTCGTGCCCTGCTTCGCCCACCGCGTCGCCCTGGCCGGATCGGCCGGCGAGGGCGACAAGGATCAGGCCGAGATGATCCTCGAGTCGATCGTCTCCGAGATCGAAGCACCGACGTAAGCAGCCCCAAGCCCGCCGTTCCCCAAGCCCCAAGCCCGCAGTACCGCCGTTCACGCCGGCTCGGCGCCGCCGAAGCTGTCCGGCTCGCGGACGGCCTCTTCGGTGGGCTGGAGGTCGCGGCCGCTTCTGCGGGCGTGGACCTGGGTGTACTCGGCGCCGAAGAAGAAGATCAGCGCCGAGTAGTAGATCCACACCAGCAGCACCACCAGGGAGCCGGCCGCGCCGTACGAGGAGCCGACGCTCCCGTAGGCGAAGTACAGGCCCAGCGCCCATTTGCCGACCGTGAAGAGAACGGCGGTGACGAATGCGCCGATCCACACGTCCGACCACTGGATTTCGACGTCGGGCACATATTTGAAGAGCATCGCAAAGAGGCCGGTGAATAACGCCAGCGACAGCGCGATCTCGGCGACCGACCAGACGGTGGTTCCGCCGGGAATCTCGGCGGCGACCTGGCCGAGCGACGAGACGACGGTGCTGGCCACGATGGCGGCCAGCAGGAAGAGGCCGACCAGAAGGACCATGCCGAAGCCGACCACTCGCTTTTTAATCTTGGTGGAGATACCTGCTTCGGGATCAGCGCGTACGTCCCACATACGGTTGAGCGCCTTTTGGAGCTGAGCGAAGACCTTGCTGGCACCCAGAAAGAGAATGGCGATGCTGGCGATAGTGGCGAAGAGCCCCTGGCCGCTGCCGGGCTGCTCGGCGTTGGCGATGGTCGTCTGGACGACCTCGGCGCCCGCGGGGCCGACCATGCCCTCCATCTGGGCGGCGAGTTGGCCCTGGGCGGCCTGCTCGCCGAAGACCAGCCCGGCGATGACCACGGCCAGCACCGCCAGCGGCGCCAGAGAGATCATCGCGTAGAAGGCGACCGAGGCAGCCCAGGTGGACGCCTCGTCTTCTTTCCACTCCTCGAAGGTTCCCTTCAGCGCACTCCAGTACTGTTTGACGTTCGCCATGGTTGCTCCTCGCGTGTTTCGGGCACGATTCCGGCGCCAAGGTTAAATATAATTCACAATCCCTTGGTGACGAACGATACACACAACCCGGTAGACAGTAGCCGGGAGCCGGGAGCCGGGAGCCATTTGCAACCATTGAGAGAGTCGGTCATACTCTCAGATAGGTATCTACCGAATACAATTAAACTTCTCTTTTTGGGTTGCGAAACCGGAGTGTCGCTATGGCTAGTAAATTAAATAAGTACGTTGTGAGGGTGTTTTTGGCGGGGTGTGTTGTCCTTCTGGCGGCTTGCGGCGCCGAGGAGACATCGAGCTCGGGATGGTCGGTCGATGAGGGCGACGGGAGTGAGACAGAATACGGAGATGAGACCACCGTGGTGTCGACTCCGGGGAGCACTGAATCCGACGTCATCGTCACCGGCGACCCGGATGAATGCGTCGACATCGACGGGGAGTGTGTCGACCTCGACGAGGCCAAGGAAAACGGCGGGCAATATTGTGACGACCCGGACGCGCAGGCGGATATCATCGTGGTAGACGGTGAAGTGGTCGACGTCATCTGCTATCCGCCCAAGGAGGACGGCGAGCAGATCGACGAGACCGAGCGTGACCCGGACGGCAATACCGAAGTGCCCCAGACCGGCAGCGGGCGGGTGGTCACCTTCGACGATGAGACGAACGGCGAGCCCATCGAAGGCGACGTGGTCATCGAGGCCGAGCGGGCGACGATCTATGGAAACGGGCCCGAGAACACCATTCTCGACGGCAACCTCACCGTACGGTCGAACCACGCGCGTGTCCGCGGCGTGACGATCACCGGCGACGTCAGCTTTGGCACCAACGCCAATAACTCGGCGCTCTCCTTCTGCAAGATCTACGGCAATTTGGAAGTGGCAGCGAACGGGTTCAGCGCGAATAATTGCCAGGTCTTCGGCGACGTCACGGTCAGTGGAAACGACGCGGCGCTGACCAATATCGGCGTCCAGGGCACCTGGGAGGTCAATCCGAACGCCGAGTGCAACGGGTGCTACTCGTTTGCCGACGAGAACGAGGATTTCGTGGTCGAGGATGACGAGATCGGCGAGGAGCTGACGTGTGGTGCCGGTGGCGGAGAAAATGGTGGGGACGATAATATTCCGGATGTCGGGACGGGTGGTTGATGGCCCTGCTGGTTCGGGCCGAGGCCCCCGGTCGCCTACGCGACCGGTACCCCGCGCAAGCGGCTCACGATTGATCACAAGTGTTCGCGCAGCTAGTGAGGTCGGCTTGAGCCCGTGAACGTGGCCGTGACCGCGACCGTGACCCGCCGTTCCCCTGCACATCTGGACGCATTTGCAGACAAGTTCGAATCGGCGACCGCATGCTATTTGGAGCTCTTGTCTTGTTCTCATGCGTCTGGCAGTTGAAAAACGGGTCACGGTCAGGGTCACGTGTTTATGCGGCCTGACCGTGCACGTTCACGGGGGTATCCGTCAGCTTTTGTTCGTTCAAAATTATGTATGATGGTGAGGCGCAAGCGGCGGGGTGCGAATGGCTGCCTTCGAGAATCATCTCAGGTGATTGAGGCAGCCATACCCACGCCCGCGCCTCGCGCGGGGGTGGCACCGGGGGGGGCCTCAAGAGGCTTTACGTAACGTCTTTCTGATACGATCCACAATCCGGCGCACCCCGGCGATTTGAGCCGGGCCGGGGGGCTTGCCGCCGAAGCGGGCGCGCAGATAGCGGCGGCGGAATTGGACCAGGTCTTTGGCCGCGGCCGGGAACTGGCGGCCGAGCCGGTCGAGGAAGGCGCCCGGGCCCTCGTCGGGGGGCCGCTCGACGCCGGCCGAGCGGGCGGCCACCTCGACGCGCTCGAACAGCGAGCGTAGCTGGTGGTTGTCGGTGCGTGTGGCCATGGCCCCGATGATCAGGCCGGTGGCCGCACACGCCACGCCCAGGACGCCGCCGAGTGCGCCCCAATGGGTCTCGAAGCCGCGAAACCACATCATCCACAGGGCCATCACCCCCGGCCAACTCACCATCGCCAGCCCCATGAGGACGCGCCGTCGACGCCTGGCCGCCCGCCGCGAGCTGAACACCGCCGCCAGGCCCCAGCCGCCGAGTCCCAGCCAGAAGATGAGCTGCTCGGCCGACAGGCCCGAGGATTCCTCGTCACCTTGGTCTGCGCGTCCGTCGTCATCAAACGCGCCGGCTTTGGGGGCGAGCAATTTACCCACCTTTTTGACCAGGCCGATCTGGCTGTGCAGGTCGTATTCGATGACCCACTTCATCCAATTCATGCGCACCGTATCGGCGGTGTTTCGGTACCACT
>CAYLTX010000060.1:24363-26003 GCA_964386725.1 uncultured Bradymonadales bacterium
CTGCTCGAGGGCGCTGGGCTGGGTGGGGAGCACGTCGGCGGCCGGGGTGGGATCGACCGGCGCCCAGCCAAACCCGGGCACCCACACTTCGATCCAGGAGTGAGCGTCGCCCTGGCGCACGGCGAGGTAGTCGCCCATGCCGTTCCAATTGCCGCCCAAAAAGCCGTTGACCACGCGCGTCGGCACGTCCTCAGCGCGCAGCAGCAGGGCGGCGGCGGTGGCGAAATACTCGCAGTGGCCGCGTTTGGTCTCGAATAAGAAGCTGTCCACCGGCGTGGCCTGGTCGACCTGGGGAAGGTCGGTCGTATAGCTATATTCGCGCTGCATAAAGTCGGCGACGGCCTCGGCCTTCTCGTAGGGCGTCCGTGCGTCGGCGGCGGCCTCGTCGGCGAGCTCGCGTATGCGCTTGGAGCCCTCCGGTAGCTGCAAATAACGCGCGTTGGGCCGGCCGGCGGTGTCGGAGAATTGCTGCTCGCGGAGCTTTGCCGGATCGGGATCGGGCAGCTTGGTCAGCCCGTAGATGACGCCAATTTCACTCTCGATGGTGTGCCGGATATCGCTATAGGCGTCGGCGGTGACGTCGCCGTCATTGGGGTCCCAAGGGACTCGTCGTCCTCCGCTTCCCAGCCGTACCGAGCCGGTCGGCCACAGTCTCGGCAGCAGGTTCGTGCCCAGCGGCTCCAGGTATACGTCGAGTTCGAGGGGGTCGCCTTCCTGGTTGAAGCCGCGGCGAGTCTCGTCGAAACGCTTGTGGAAGAGGTAGCGGTTTCGCTGCCTGGGGAGCGTCTCCTCGCTTTCATCTTCGAGGGTCTGCGACCAACGCTTTCCGTCGTATTGGTCGAAGGTCATCGTGCGCCAGTGCAGCGACTGGTAGCCCTCGGGGCGGCCGCCGGGAAATTCGACGCGCATGACGACCTCGGGGTTGTCGCGCACCGCGCCGTGCGAGCCCAGCTCGACCGACTCCGAGAATCCGGTCACGTCGACCTGGTCGCGCGACTGCGAGATGAAAAAGCCCAGTCCCACGCGCGGAAAGACGAAGAAGATCGCCATGCTCGACAAGAAGATGACCAGGCTCAGTCCGCCCAGCACCGCCATATATTGCCGGTCGAAGGGCGTCTGCTCGCTGGTGGCGCTAATCTTGCGGTCGTCGAATTCGCGGGTCAGGTGGAAGAGCGCCAGGCTAAACGTGCCCGCGAAGACATATAGCGCGAAGAGGATGCCGTAGGTCACCCCCTCGTTGACTGCGGTCGCCGCGGCGAAGAGCAAAAAGCTGAGCGCGTAGAGTTGCAGGTCGTCTCGGGCAGAGAACCGCCCGAAGAGTTTGACCAAAGCCAGCAATAAGACGAAGCGAAGCGCCGCGCTGATGATGCTCTCTTCGGAGACGAAGATCTGCAGCACGGTCACCCCGACGAAGCCGAGGATGAGCACGTTCCACCAGCGCGCGAATGATTTGTCGATGAGCCCGGCGCGGTCGACGAACCAACTGACGAGCATGCCCACCAAAAACAGCGCGCTCATCAATGGGCCGACCCCGCCGCCGACGGCCACGCAGACGAAGGCCAGGCCGACGACGAGGTAGACGCTGGTCTTGTGCATGCTCGTGAGGCGCTCTCTGACGGCCAGCTTCATGCAGCGTGCTC
>CAYLTX010000060.1:26013-37079 GCA_964386725.1 uncultured Bradymonadales bacterium
TCCGAAATTTCAGGGCCGGAGGTGTCGAAGGGCAAGATGAGGTCAAAATCTGCGCCGGCCGTCGCCGTTGCACCCGACAGCCCGACCAGGATGCGGCCGACCGAGGCGCCTGCGGAGCCGGAGGCGGGCTGGGCGGCGGGCACGCGGTGGTGGCCGTCTCGGAGCTCGACCAGCGCCAGCGTGCTCAGCATGCGCTCGAGGTGGTTGGATTGATCGCTGGCCGGCAGGTGGGTGTCGAGTGTCTGCAGGCCGACGCGATAGCCGCGGCGGCGCAGCTCCTCGATGAGCCCGACCACGCGGCCCAGACCGTCTTCGAAGGCCGGCTCGACCAGGTGGCGGCGCTGGGCCGGCTCGCCTGTGCAATTGACCAGGCAGACATCCACGGCGCGTTGCTCCTGGCGCTCGGTCTCGCGCACGACGACCTCGCCGCGGCGCGCCGAGCTCTTCCAGTGGATCATGCGCTGGTCTTCGCCGGGCCGGTAGTCGCGCAGCCCGAAGTATTCTTCGCCCGCCCCGCGGGTGTTCTGAGCGATGTCGCCAAAGCGCGCGTGCACCGTCGTCAGCCAATCCTCGGCGGATTTGGGCGCCGGGTAGACCACCAGGTGGTCGGGTTGGTCGAATTCGCGGCGTTTCTCGAAGAGCCCGAAGGGAAAGCGCGTCAGGATATTCAGGCCGCTCAGCAGGTAGCGCCCGCGGGCCGGCAGCTCGTAGCGGGTGGGGAGTCGGTGGTGGTCGTCGCCCTCGATACGCAGCGTATAGGCCGCGGCGAGGGGCGCGTCGTGCTCGGCGTCTTTGCTGCGCCCGAACCGCCAGAACTTCCACCAGGGCACGCGCTCCGGGCCGAGCTCCTGGCCGGCCAGCGGCCCGGTCTCGGCGGTCGCGCGCCGCTCGCACACCTCGATGCTCAGCGACGGAAACCGCGACGGGTTCTCCAGCACGAAGCTCGCCGGGGCGGCCGAGCCGGCGTAGATTCGCCGCGGCGCGTTTCGAGACGCGCTCAGATTTCGCAGAACCGCCTCGCTCAAGATGCCGCTGGCGATGATCAACGACAGCATCAGCCCGAGCAGCAAAAAGAGCAGGTTGTTGCCGGTGTTGATCGCGCCGAAGCCGATGCCCAGCGTGAGCAGCACGAAGTATTTGCCCGAGGTCGTAAAGCTCAGACGCCTCGGCGGCTTCAAAAATCGGCGAAGCCGCGCGCGCCAGTGCTGGTCGGGCGTTGGGGCGGTGTCTCGGGAGTCGTTTTCGGCGGGAGCGTTCATCGACCAACGAGTCTAGCAGAGGCGGGCGGGTTTTGTCAGTGGCTACAGCCCGGCACACAGCCCGTTGTCGCGTGAGGCGTCGAATTTGACCGGGGCGTTGTAGCCGAGCTGGTGGCTGTCGAGCAGCCAGTCGTCGCCGCGGGCGTTGGGGAAGACGGTCGCGGCGACCTGGCAGGCGCGGCTGAGGTTTGCGCTGCTTCGCCACTCGGCGAGGAGCTTGCGGGTGGCCTGGGTGGCGGGGCTCTGGGGCGCCGAGGTGGAGAGCTCGCCGAGGTGCTGGTCGACGGCGGCCGGCTCGTCTTGGCCGAGGGCGATGCGGGCGAGCAGGAAGCGGGCGACCTGGGTGAGCTGGGCGCGCAGCGTGCGGGAGAGCTCGTCGTCGGTGCCCATCCCGTCGGGGAGTTCTCGGAGCTGGTCGTCTTCGATGACCTCCCATAGCCGTGCGGCGGCCTCGTTGGGGCGTTGGTCCTCGAGGGCGACGATCGCGTCGTGCAAGCGGTGCAGCCTGAGCTTGGACGGCGCCCAGCTCACCGAGATCTGCTCGATGCGGCCGGTGTCGCCGTTCCAGCCCCACACCGATCGCGAGCTGCGCTGGAAGGGGCCGGCGCCCACCGAGCCGACGAGGCCGCCGGAGACGACCAGTCGTGGCAGCTCGTCGTCCGGTTGTTCGAGCTCGACGTTCTGCGGCAGCCCCGCGCCGCCGTATCCCTGGCCGTCCTCGCCGAGGTGAAGCACCTGGCGAAAGTCTCGAGCTCCATGTGAGCTGTAGGCCCGTAGATCTTCATAGCAGGTATGCGCGCCGCATTGGGTCAGCGAGACGACCAACTCGGGCCGGCCGTCGCCGGTCAAATCCACCGGTCCGACGAATTCGGGGCGATGGTCGCGTGACTGGCCGATTGGGCTCCATCCGTCGCCACCCCAGACCACGACGACGTGCCAACGGCCACCCTCCGAGCAGGCGGGATCGGCGCAACCGCCGAAGAAGATGGCGGCCAGATCGTCGCGGCCGTCGGTGTTGAAATCGCCCGCCATCCAACTGAGACGCGAGTCGGAGAGCCGCGCGGGTTTGTTCTTGTCGAGTTGGCTCTTTAGCCACTGCCCGGATTTGCCTTTTCGGCGGGCTGCCGCGAGCCAGGCGGCTACATCTCGGGCGGATTGGTCGGGGCCGGGCGCCTCGGTGCGAAATTTGGGCGAGTCGAAGGGGATGACCTCGACGGGTTCGCCTTGGAGGGCCGAGGGGGATCCGCCCGTGCTCGTCTCGGCGTCGGTGGTGCTTATCGCACCGGCGACGACCCGTTGTGCTGCGTCTTGGGCCGTTTGGGCGGTGCTGGCCGCGGCCGTCGGGGGCGCCTTTGCGGCGCTGCGGGCGCTCTGGTCCCAACCCGGCTCTTTGACCGGCTCCGGCGCGGTAGTGCAACCCGCTGTGCAGAGGGCTGCGAGGAGCACGGCTGCTAGGATGTGGGTCGTGTGTGGCTTCATGGACTCAGTCTCGGTCGGAGCGCGCGAGTTCTCGAACCGCTTTGACCCGACGTGCGGCGACGCGGGCGAGTTTGAGCACGGAGGTCAGCGATCCCAGCGAGACGTCGACGAGCGCCTCGCCGAGCTGCTCGAGGTCCTCATTGGCCGGAAACCACCACGGGTCGGGCTTTTGGGACTTGTCGATGAAGATCGTGCGCGGCCTCACGAAGGTGTGATACGAAAACCGGCTGGCCGCCACGCCGGTGCCGGTTTCTTTGACGCCGGTCCACGGTACGTTGGCCATCGAGCCGACGATGGCGTGGTTGTTGACCAGCGCCACGCCCACCTCCAGGCGTCTGGCGAGCGTCTCGCCGCGGTCGATGTCGCGGGTCCACACCGAGCCGTTGAGCCCAAAGCGCGACTGGTTGGCCATTTCGACGGCCTCGTCGGCGTCTTTGACACGGACGACGGCGATCGCCGGGCCGAAGGTCTCCTCGGTGACGATGTCCATATCGTGGGTGCAGCGATCGAGGATCGTCGGCCGGTAGCCCAGGCCGCTGCCGGTGCGCTCGCCACCGGTGACCAGCTCGGCGCCCTTGTCGAGCGCGTCTTCGACGTGGGCCTCGACGATGTCGAGTTGCTGGTGGTTTTGGAGCGGGCCGATCTCGCAGAACCTTTCGCCGGGGGCGACGCGGACCTTTTCGGCGATGGAGGCGAGGCGGGCGACGAATTGGTCGGCGATCGCGTCTTCGACGTAGACACGCTCGATCGCCGCGCAGTTTTGGCCGCAATTATGAAGCGCCCACTGGGCGATGCCCGACGCGGTGCGCGCGAGGTCGCAATCTGCGAGCACAATGGCCGCGTCCTTGCCGCCCAGCTCCACCGAGCAAGGGATGAGCAGCTCGCCGCAGCGGGCCGCGATCTTCTTGCCGGTGGCCACCGATCCGGTAAACGTCAGCGCGTCGATGCCCGATTCGACGAGCGCTTTGCCGACCTCGCCGCCTCCCTGGACGATCTGGACCAGCCCGTCGGGGAGCACCGCCTGGCATTGCTCGGCGAGCCAGGCGCCGGTGCGCGGGGTGTATTCGGAGGGTTTGAGGACGACGGCGTTGCCGCTGAGCAGCGCCGGAAATAGCGGCTTATAGAAGATCGACAGCGGGTAATTCCACGGCGCGATGATGCCAACCACGCCGCGCGGCACCGGCTCGATGGTCGCGCTCTTTCCGGGATAGGCAATCCTCGACAGCTTGACGTCGACCGGCTTCAGGGCCGCCTTGGCCTCTCTGGCGGCCATCTTGGCGTATTCGCCGATGCCGCTGACCTCGTTGACCAAGACCTCGGGCTCGGTCTTGCCCGTCTCGCTGGAGATGAGCGCGCAGATCTCCTCGTGGCGCTCGAGTACCCGGCGTGCCAGGGCGTTCATGGCGTCGACGCGCTCGTTGAACGTGGTGTCGAGCCACTGTTTCTGGGCGACTCTGGCGCGCTCGACGGCTTCACTGACGCGGCCGGCCTCGGTCGGCTCGACCGGCTCGATATCCTCGCCGGTGGCCGGCGAGAAGGTTCCTGCTTCGGGATAAGGCGGTTGGCTTGCGCTCATGGCTGGCATCCTACGAGGGGGAAAAGCGACGACGCGCAAAGTATGGTTCCGCCGAGGCGTGGTGGCAAGCCAGCCAAAAAATGAACGAGGGCGCGTTCTCACGCGCCCTCGTCAACGCTGCAACTCCATAGCTGCAACTAATTTATGGCGAACCGTTTGGACCTACCATGCGTCGAGCTATCAGTTGCTACATGCATTCAAGCCCTCGATCACGGCACTGCTCAACTGAGAGTCACAGTTTTGGATGTCGGCTTCGTAAGTGTCAGCACAAGTAGTGTATTCGGCGTCGGCCGGACATGAGGCGACGCACGATTCGAAGTTCTCGGACACGGTCGTGTAGCATCCCATCCAGTTGACGAAGCTGTCGATATCGTTGGCGATGGCATTGCGCTCGCACGTCCCCCAGTTAACCTCACTAGCTTGGTCGTTGATACATTCCGTCTCGCTCGAATAGGGAGGGTCGTAAAGCTCGTAGTAACACCCACAAGTCGTGCTCACCACATCATTGTTAGCGGTGTCGAATTCGTCCGTGGCGGTGTCGATGCGCGGGTCGTTCGGGTCGCCGTCGGGCTCGTCACAGGCGTCGCCGGTGCCGTCACCGTCGGAGTCGGTCTGGTTGGGGTTGCTCGTCTCCGGGCAGTTGTCGCAGACGTCGCCGAGGCCGTCGCCGTCGAGGTCGTTTTGGTCCTGGTTCGCCACGGTCGGGCAGTTGTCCACAGAATCATCCACGCCGTCACCGTCACTATCGGTGCCTCCGCCTTCGTCGCAGGCGTCGCCGGTGCCGTCACCGTCGGAGTCCGTTTGGTTGGGATTGGGCGTGAACGGACAGTTATCCGAATTGTCGGGGATGCCGTCATTGTCGGTGTCGGTGAAGCTGACGTCCTGGTCGGAGCCGGCATCTGGTGTGTTGTTGTTGGCGGTGTTGTTGTTGGCGGTGTTGTTGTTGCCGGTGTTGTTATTGCCGGTGTTGTTATTGGTGTTGTCGAAGAAGCAGGCGGGGACTTCGCCGCGCTGACACTCCGCAAACGCGGTGTCGAGCGTGTCGGAACTCTCACTGTCGCAGACCGACATGGCATTCGTATACTCGGAGAGGCAGCCCTGGTAGATCGCGCTGTCGTCCTGGCTACCGGAGGCTGAGCCACCGGCGTCGCCGGCGTCTGCTTGTTGTGTAGTCCCGCCACAGGAGGACAGGCATCGCTGGAAGTCACGGGCGGCGTCGCCTCTACACTGTACCTGGTCGACGAAGGTGCTCTTGTCGCAACTGGCGGCCTGCTCCTGGCACTGAGTGAGCTCGGTCGGCTGGTACCGTTCGCTGACGCAAGAAGCGGTGTCCGAATAGCCCAACTCCTCGGCCTGACATTCGCATTCGGCCTCGACGGCGCCTTCTGCGGCCGTATTGTAGCTGCTCACGGCGCCGGAGATGCTGGTGCTCGAGCCTCCGCCACCTCCGCCACCGCAACCGCTGGCGAAGAGCAATAATGTACTACAAACTAAAAGTCCTATTCGGTTCTTCATCTGCCTAATCTCCTGATTTAATCCATTCCTCGCACGCTCACCAATATTTGGCGCGGGCGAGACGTTGTCGCCATTTTTGAGGCGCAATACATCGGATTCTTTCACGCGACAAGACGCGATGCAAGTCGTTGGCAAGTGGCTAGTTGGCAGAGGCGTCTTCTTGCTCGACCTCGTCCATCAAGTCTTGGAGGGGCACGACGCCTTCGGCCGCCGCGGCCACCCGAACGCTCCCCGAAGAGTTTGTAGACCTTTTAGACCTCTCACCGCTAAAGCGATCGTCGGCGGTGTCAGCCAGACGCTGCGCTTCGAGCTTCTGGAAGTGATTCTCGGGGCCGATCGCCGGGTCGGCGTCGTCCGGGGTTTGCATCGCCTCGGTGACCAGGCGGTCGTAAAGCTCGCGGTCACCGGTGAGCACCGCGTAGTTTTCGGCCATCAGCACCTTGGTGGCCACATAATCGGGGGCGATTTCGAGGGCTCGGTCGAAGTGTTTTTTGGCCTTCTCGGGGTCCTTGTTGAACGGAACTTTCGTCCAATACACCCCGAAGTAGCGATGGCAGGCGCCGTAGAAGAAGTCCTCGTCCTCCTCGCAGATCAGCTCCATGGTCGCCATGATATCGTCTTTTCTGGCCAGGATGGTGGCGATGCCCTCGAGCAGCGCCCATTTGCCCAGGTTGGTCGCATACCAATACAAGCCCGGGATGGCCGCTTCGTGCGCCTCGCTGACGTGTTCCTGCCAGGATTCGCCGGCGCCGACCTTCTCGGCGAAGCTCGGGTCGCGCAATTTGATGGCCTGCTCGGCGGCGGTGACACCCTTTTCGAAGGTGGCCATCATCTGGTCCTTATTCTCTGCTTCATCGTCACCTTGGAGCCGTATATGGGAGTCGGCCAGGAAGAAATAGGCACGGGAGAGGTTCTCGTAGGCTCGCGCCTTCTTGTCGGTCTTCTCCTCGGCGCTCAGGCCCGGGGCGTCCATCTGGACGGCCTCGCTCCACAGCGAGATGGCGTTTTCGAGCTCGGCACGGTCTTGGCGGTTCTGCCAATGCTCCCGGGCTGCTTCGAGTGTCTGTACGAAGTCGCCTTCGACGGCGCCTTCGGCGGCCTGGTCGCCGTCTTCGAAGGTGGATTGGCGCGATGCGCTACAGCCGGAGACCATGAGGAGGGCGGCGACGAAGGCGAGCGTCGTGCCGAGATGCCACGCGCGCTCAGATAGGATCGACATGGCTCACTCCTGAACTGCAGTCCACTCGGGAACAGCATTTTGCAACGATGCGCTTTAGTTTAGTTCATCGGGGGGGGAGGGGTAAAGCTGCGGTTAGGCCGGCCGGTGCGTTCGCACACACAGGTCGAGCAGGCTACCGGGAGCGGCGGCGTCCCTGCTCGAAAGGGCGAAGTAGACGCCGGTCGGGGCCTGCCCTATGGTTTGCCACCGGAGTTCTCGCGAGGCCAGACAAGATGAGCGTCAACCAGACCCAAATCGATATGTTGCGCAAGTTGCTCCGCCACGGGGCGACCGAACGGGTGGTGCGCATCCTCGACCGATTTCGACCCACCGAAATCGCCGACCTCTTCGGGTTTTTGAGCCCGGCCGAGCAGAAGCAATTGACCGAGGTGCTCTTCACCCGGCACATGGCCGCGGCCACGCTCAGCGAGCTGCCCGAGCATATTTTGGTCGATCTGCTCGATCTGCTCGGCAACGAGCGTATCGGCCATGTGCTCAATCGCATGGCCCCGGACGACGCGGTTTTTGTGGTCTCGATGCTCGATGACGAGCGCGTCGAGTCCATCTTGCCGCAGCTCGATCCACTGCAACGCGAGCGCATCGAACATCTGCGCACCTATCCCGCGGAGACGGCCGGTCAGTTGATGACCAGCGAGATGATCCTCCTCGAGGCGGACGCCACCGCCGACGAGGCCATCGAGGTGCTCCGCGCCCTGGGGACGACCTCCGAGTTCATCTTCTATGTCTATGTGGTCAACGAGGCGGGCACTTTCTTGGGCGTCGTGCCGCTTCGCCGGCTCATCGCCGCCCAGCCCGACGCCGCGATCAAGGATTTGATGGTGCCCGACCCGGTCGCCGTCAACGCCACCGACGACCAGGAGTTGGTCGCCGATATCACCGCGCGCTACGACTTGCTGGCCGTGCCGGTCGTCGACGACAACTTCAAGCTTTTGGGCGTGGTGACCGTCGATGACGTGCTCGACGTCATGCAGGAAGAGGCCACCGAGGATATGTATTTGATGCAGGGCCTCTCCGAGGAGGACCGCGTCTACGCCCCGCTGAGCCACTCGGTCAAAAAGCGCTTTCCCTGGATGGTCGTCAACCTGGGGACCGCGTTTTTGGCCGCCTGGGTCGTCGGCCTCTTCGAGGAGTCGATCGCCGAGGTGGTCGTCCTGGCGACGTTCATGCCGGTGGTCGCCGGCATGGGCGGAAACGGCGGCACCCAGACGCTCACCGTGGTCACCCGTGGATTGGCCCTCGGCGAGCTCGACCACACCGAGGCCATGCCGGCGATTATGAAGCAGGTGGGTATCAGCCTGGTCGTCGGCGCCGGCGTCGGTCTGCTGACCGCCGGCATCGCCTGGCTCTGGAAGGACCTGCCGTTTCTAGGGCTCGTCTTGTTTTTGTCCATGGTCATCAGTATGTCGGTCGCCGGCCTCATGGGCGCGGCCGTGCCCTTGATGCTGCGGGCGCTTCGGATGGACCCGGCGATGGGAAGCGGAGTCTTGGTGACCACATTTACCGACGTCAGTGGCTTCTTGGCGTTTTTGGGACTCGGTACGATCTTCATCGAATATCTAGTGTGACCTACAGAGAGTAAGACAGTGAGAAAGTGAGAGAGTTAGAAACAGCAACTTCCCGCAGTTGAGCTTTTGTGATTTTCTCACTCTCTGACTTTCTAAGTTTCTAAGTTTCTAACTTTCTTTCGTAGTTGAGAAACGGTGACCCTATGCAAACGAAATTGCCGAAAGCGGCACGTGTCGAGCTAAGCGGCGTCGACCTCTCCGACAATCTGGTCGGCCTCATCCAGGGAATCTACGCGACGATGTCGCATGTGTTGGGCGACGAGATGCCCGAGGAGTTCGGCCTCGACGAGATGCTGTGCGTCTCCGGGGTCGCCTTCAAGAACTACGTATACGAGCCCGAGTACAATAAGCTCGAAAACCCGCGTAACTTCTCGAAGCTCGGTGAGTTCGTGTGCAATTACGGGGCCTTCGAGAGCTTGGGCTACTACACGGGCTGGGACGTCAAAGAATTCAACGAGATCGGGCGCGACGACTTCTGGAAGCTGCTGCAATTCGAGATTGCCAGCGGCCGGCCGGTGGTCACGCTCGGCGCCGAGGCCACGATCCACCCGGTGGTCGTGGTCGGCTACAGCTATGAGCCCAGACTTCAGACGCTCGACGTCATTCGGCCGGGCAGCGACGCGGCCGAGACCGTCGACGTGACCGGCTGGCAGGATTTTCAGGAAGGCGAGGAGTCGTTCACCAATTGGATGCTCATTGCGCGGCCCTCCGAGCAGCCCGAATGGACGTCGTCTCGCAATCGCCAGCGCCTCCGGGCGCTGCGCTGGACGGTCACCCACGCCGGGCGCCACAAGGAGTTCAGCCAGGAGACCCGCGAGAATTACGCACCCGGCCTGCGAAGCTTCGAGTCGTTTCTTGGCATCGTGGAGCGACAGGGCGACCGCCTAGCAGACGAAGATGAGCCGTCGCTTGCAGCCGACGCCGCGATCACGCGTTATATCGCCGCTCACATCGACGGCCTCCGGCTCGCCAGACAAGCCGCCTCGCGCAGGCTCCCCGCCTGGGCGTCCGACTTTGTGGGGGACGCCGCGCTCGAATTTGAGGAGCGTCAGGCCGTCGAGGACGCACTGGAAGACGCCGCCGAGGCCTACGGGCAGGTCGCCAAGCCGCTTGCCGAATGGCAAGAAGATTGGGCCGGTGGCGAGCTCAGCACCGACGATCTCGAGGCGCTGTGGCGCGCTTATTCGAAGGCCGCCGGCGCCGAAGAAGACGCCGTAGTGGCGTTGACGACGGCCGTGAAGTGGTTGCCAAAGGGCTTTTGAACACTGCGCTCAATCACCACCAAATCGCCGTTCGGCGATTTCTAGCCATTCCAATAATTCGTCCTCCGAGGCGTCGCGCACGGCGTGGTCGAGGACGGCGGCGAGCGCTTGCTCTTCGATGTCTGCGTCGATGTGTTCGCCGTCGTCGATGGCGCGGCGTGTGGCGAGGAGCGCCTCGTCGACGAGGTCGGCCGCCAGGAGATTGGCGGCCAGCGTCCACCACCCGTAGCTCGGCGTGCGGGCGCGGCGAACCCATCGGCTTAAAATCTCGCGCGTGGACGCGAGGATACGCTTGATGGTGGTCTCATCGACGTCGTTCTCGTCGTCGAGCGTGCTCAAAAATGGCAACAGCTTGGGCGGGAGTAGGGCGATCGGGGCGAGCTCGGCGGCGGTGAGCTCGGGGTCGGCTTGGCGCATCTGTCCCTCGAGTTGGCCGAGCGCGGTGGCCAGTCGGCGCGCGCCGCCTCTCGCAGCGGGGGCGAGCGCCTCGATGACGGCGCCGGCGACCGGAAAGCTCGCCGTGACCCGCTCGACACTGTCGGGGTCCAGCGCGACCGCCTGCGACGAGCCGGCGGCCTCGCCGACGAGTCGGCAGAATTCGATGGCCGCGCGTTGTCGGGAGTTCGCGTCTTGGCCGAAGGCGCTGACCAGGATGTCGGCGGCGTCGGCTGCTCGGGAGGCGGGCGCGGTGGCGACGCGCTCGAGGTGAGAGCGCAGCGCCAGCGGCTCACGGGCGCCTTCGGAATTCTCGTCGTCGAGCACGTCGTCGACCAGCGCCTCGAGCCGGTCGAGTTCGATGGGCTGCAGCTCGATGGGCGCGCAGTCGAGCAGGTAGCGCGCCGCGGCGACGGTGTCGGCCGGCGCGGATATCTCGCTGCCGGTCCTCGGATCGCGCTTGGTCTCGGAGACGGTCGATAATACAGCGTCAGCCGCGCGCACTCGGTCCAGCCAGAACGGACTATGAGCCATCCCGACTGCATAGGTGAGCGCGTCTTCGCGACTCAGATCGCCGAGCTCGATGTCGCGCAAGAGCTGCCGGCCTCGCTCGCGGGAGGTCTGTGAGTGCAAGAGCAGCGCGCCGGCGCGAAGCCGGCTGCGTCTGGCCGACTCGCCCATATCGAGCGCGTCTGCGAGCGCAGCGGCTTGCTCGAATTGCGCGGCGATATCGCC
>CAYLTX010000061.1:0-36996 GCA_964386725.1 uncultured Bradymonadales bacterium
TCATCGTCGTCATCGTCGCCCGGCATGTCGTCGTCATCGTCGTCATCGTCGCCCGGCATGTCGTCGTCATCGTCGCCCGGCTCCTCATCGACCGGCACGCAGATGCCCGTGATGCACGGCTCACAGCCGACGTCTTCGGCGGTCACCGGAACTTCGGGGCAGGTCTCCGAATTGTCACCCGTGACGACGTCGCCGCCGATGAAGCCGATTTGACTGGCCAACTCATCCACGGCGCACTGGGCGAGTTCGAAGTTATGCAACACGGTCATGTCGCCCTGAACGCGCTCGAGGCAGCTCAGGTCGAGGTGCGCCAGTTGCGGGTTGCGTTCGATGACCACGTCACCCCAGACGGTGGTGAGCACCGGGGCGGACACGCTTCGAAGGCCGCCGTTGAAGTGGACGAGCATGTCGCCGTTGACCACGACCAAGTTGGGCAGGCACAGGCACTCGAGCCCATCACTGTGTTCGAAGATGAAGCGGCCCATGACGGTGGTCAGGCGCTCGAGATCGAGGTTGGTCAGCGCGTCGTTACCCGCGAAAATCACGTCGTCGCCGACGCTGAATAGCCACGGAATCTCGACGGACTCGAGCGCCGGGTTACCAAAGACGTGCAGGTAATGCTTGACGTGGCGAAGCGAGTCGAACGATGCGCTAGTCAGCACGTCGTTACCTTCGATGACCAGGCCTTCGCCGGTCTCCTCCAGATTCGGCAAGCTGGCCGACTGCAGCGCGGTGTTGTCGGCGATGCCGACATAGCCGGTGACCGAACGCACGCCTTCGAGGGCGCTCAGATCGGTCAACTCGGTCGTCTCCTGCACGAATAGGTGACCATCGATGTGGAAACAATCCGCGTCTGGTACTTGGTCGAGGTCGGCCGCAGAGCTGATGTGGATGGTCTGGTTGACCGTCGGGCAAGCAGCGTCGTCCCCGTTATCGTCGACGCCGTTGTCGTCCTCGGCCTGGGCTCCCGGGATGTTGCGGTCGGGGACCGGCTCGGTGTCAGCTTCGCCGCAGGCGCTCAAACCGCCTATCAGCAAAGAGACCGCAGCCAAATAATAAAGAGGCGAAAATCGCTTGTTTCTCATGGTCATCCCCCTTGTTCGAGAAGGCCAAGTGAGCAGCGGCAGCGCTCGATCGTCTGCCGGGGGGATCTCCGAAGACCCTACTCCCGGACCCAATCGTACAGCGCCCGACTGCTGCCTTCTCCTCGAAAGAAGTCAGTGTCAACCCAATAGCATACTGCCTGTCGACACGGTGCTGACTCGATCAGCACCAGTGCGACACGATGTAGGGAAATGTCATCTCCCCGATGACATCAGACTACATGTCGTGTCTCACCAATGAACCTAAGACAGGTGGCTCGTGTGGGAACCCCATTTGTGGGTCTATGACGGAGAGCGGGGCAGCTAAGCAGGGTGCAGCAGAAATGCGACTATAAAGAAACCTCCAGATCGGCCCGCAGCAACTATGAGAGCCGGATTTAGGCTTCGGTTGCGGCACCTGTGAGTCAACAAAAAATAACCCATTTACCCCCCTTCTCCGGGGGTTTAGGGGCCATCTCAACGCCGCTCCATCCTCCTTGAGCGCCTCGGCCCAGTGGTTATCTCTTGAAGGGAAGAGTGCGAGTGGTCAACGAGCCCGACAACCCGGCTGCGCAATTTCCTCACCGAACCGACAAGGAGACCAAGATGAGTACAACCGGCATCAGATCGATGGACCGAGAGATCAACGTCGCCATGGAGTGGATCATTGATTTCGACGAGGAACTCGGCTGGGATGACCGTCAGAAGAGCTTTCAGGCCGTGCGCGCGACGTTCCACGCGTTGCGCGACCGACTGACGCCCGATGAGGCGGCCAACCTGGCGGCGGAGCTGCCCACCTTTTTACGAGGCGTCTATTATGAGGGATACAAACCCGCGCGCACACCGGTGAAGATGCGCAAGCCCGAGGAGTTTTACGACCGCATCCGCGAGAAGTTCAAGCAGCAGCCGATCGTCGACTCGGCTCGCTTGGCCAGCTGCGTTTTCGCGGTACTCTCCCGCCGGATCGCCGAAGGTGAGATCGAGGATCTCAAAGGGATGTTATCCGAGAATCTACACCACCTGTGGACGTCCGGCCGGGGTCCCGGCGCGGAACAGCCGCGGCCCGGTTGATATTGGTAGAGACAAGAGACGATCGCTTCTCATGCCGTCTCCTCCCGCTCATATATCCAGGCGTGCGCCGTCGACGCCGAATTCGAGCGGGATGTGGCGGCATGTCTCTGGAAGCTGCGCCAGGAAGCGCTGCCAATCGGCCCCAGCGGGGCCCACCGCCAGCGAGAAGTCGCCCCCGCCGGCGCCCGAGGGCTTGACGCAGATATCGGTGCCCATCGCCGCCTCGCGCAGCTGACGGTGGCTGCGGGTTACGATCGGTGCTTCGATGGCCTCGCCGAGTTGGTCGAGGGCCCGGTCGCCTCGATCGACGAGCGCCACCAGTCGCGCTACGTCACCGCAGACGAGCGCATCCAGCGCGTCTCGGGCAATGTCGGAGGTGTGGCGCAGCGCGTCTGCGGTGGGCCCGGGCGCCTCGCGAAGCGCCTGTTCACAGAGGCGAACGAAGCTGGTCGAGCGGGCAGGGCGCCCCAGCCAGATTGGCTCGATGCGCAGCCCCTCGGGCAAGGTGAGCCCGGGGCGCACCGCAGCCACCGCAGACGAGCGCCGGTCGTCTCCGAAGTCCTGCGGCTCGAGCAACCCCTCGAAGCCGGCCGCGGGCTGCTGCAGTCGATAGCCGATCGTCCCGCCGAAGCTCGACGCCGCCACGTCTGCGCCGCTACCGCGACCACCTTGCAGCCGCCGGTGCGCCGCAAACGCGCGCTCGAAAAGCTCGCCGCGGAGTTCGTCGCCCATAACCCATTTGCCTTTACGTCCCGGGCCGGAATCGGGCGCGCTCGCACCGAGCAGACACGCCGCACAGAGCGCGACCACCGAGGCGGCCGACGAGCCGAGCCCGAGCTTGGCACTATCCTCGGACGAGGTCGGATTTGTGTACAGCTGTCGAATATCTGTGGAGAGTTGGCCGAGCGTGCACCCACGTCGGTGTGCGTGGGGAAGCTCGGCAAGCACCGCCTCGGGCAGCGCTGTGGCGTCGTCGAGCGAGGCGCCCAACGCTTCGTAGCCGGTCGTTTCGTCGCGGCGCTCGGCGAATACACGCCTGCCTACCGCGGTGACCACACAGGTGCCGGTGGCGAGCACGCCATACTCCCCGAATAAAAAGAGCTTTCCCGGGGCGGACGCCCGGACGATCGGTGCGCTCATCGCTCACTCCTCGTCGACCAGCCGCGCCCGCCCGCCGGGATGCGCCACCAGTACATCGCGCACGCCGTCTTCTCGCTCGAGCAGGTCGACACAGGCGTCGAGGTCCTCGGCAGGGCAGAAGACCTTGAGCTGTGGGCCGGCGTCGATGGTGAAAAACGCCGACAGCCCACCTGCGCGCGCCTCGCGCACCCGGTGCATCAAATCGACGGTGGTGCCATTCCAATACAAAATGCCTGGGTCGGCAGCCATGGCGCAGGCGTGCATGCGCAGGCAACTCGCCTCGGCGACCTTGGCGAGCGCCGCAAAGTCGCGGCGCTCGACGGCCTGGCGGGCCCGCTCGATATCAGCCGGGACCGAGTCGACCCACGGCTGGTAATACGGCGAGGTCTCGCGCGTGTGGGTCATCCCTTCGGTCGAGCCGATATCCTTCTCGCCGCGCGCAGTCACCGCGATGACGCAGCGAAGATCCCAATGTTCGGGGCCGAACAGCGGTGCGGCGAAGGCGTCCTCTCCATCGGCCCGCGCGCCCGGGTTCATCTCGACGAATCCGCCGAAGAGGCTTCGCGCTGCCGATCCGGAACCCCGGCGCGCGAGCACCGACAATTCCTCGGGCGACAGCTCCAAGCCGGCCGCGGCCGAGGCCGCCAACGCCAGCGCTGCAAAGCCCGAGGCCGACGATGCCAGGCCCGCGCCGGTCGGAAAATCATTATGCGATTGGACGCGTGCCGACATCTGCAATCCGGCCCGGTCGCGCACCAGCTCCAGAAAGTCGACCACGCGCTGGAGCTTCGAGCCGTCCTCGACCGGCTGGTCGTTGAGCTCGAGCGTGTCGCGTTCGAGTGAATCGTCGAAGCGCACGCTCGTCTCCGTGCGCAGCCCTCCCAGGGTCATCGACAGGCTTCCGGCCGCCGGCAGGTTGTGCTCGATGTCGCGCTTTCCCCAATATTTGACGAGCGCGATATTCGGGTGCGCCACAGCGGTGGCGTGTCGGTCGATCTGGCGTTCAGGCATCGGGGGCTCCAATGGTGACTTCAAAGCCGTTCCATCCGCGCTCCGCCCAGGCGTCGAGGACCGCCTCGGCTCCGTCGGGGGTGAGCGCATAGACGCAGCCTCCGCCGCCCGCACCGGTGAGCTTGGCGCCGAGCGCGCCGGCATGTCGGGCGGTGTGACAGGCCGCGTCGAGCTCGGCCGTGGTCACTCCCAGCGCCGACAGCGCGCCGTGGTTCATATCCATCAATTCGCCGACGCGGCGCCAATCACCATCAGCGAGCGCTCCCGACGCCGATCGGGCGATATCACCCATGAGCATATTGAGATAACTCACCAACTGGGGCTCGCGCTCGTTGAGACCGGCGACGCCCTCGACCATCTCGGAGGTCGACGCGGCCGGACCCGCCTGGCAGACCGCCAGCGTGAGCGGGGGGGCCTCGATGGGCGCGCTCTCCAAGCCGTCACCGCGCGAGAAAAAGAACAGCCCGCCGCTTGCCGCAGCGAGCTGATCGATGCCCGATGGATTGCCATGGAAGACCCGCTCGCTGGCCTCGACAGCGTCGTCGACCTTTTCGGGTCTCTCGAAAAAGGATGCCAGCGCCCGCGAAACCGCGACCGCAAGTGCCGCCGAACTACCCAGGCCGACTCCGATGGGCACCTCGATGGTGACGTCGACGTCCACAGGTTCGTTCGCGTCCGGACGGTCGGCCCCAAATTGGCTCAAGATCGCCGCGAAGGCGCGCTCTACGCGCTCTCCGTCGGCGCTCGGCGAGATGCGGGTGCGCACCTCGCCGCCGGGCTCCTCGCGAAGCGACAGCGTGCTGAGTTCGCCTGCGGCAGCCCGGGCGATCGCCCGCGCACCGCGCGGCAATCCGGCCGCCACCGCGGGCTTGCCATAGACGACCGCGTGCTCGCCAAATAAAATCAGCTTGCCGCGCCCGCTTCCCCGGGCTTCCGATGGTGATGACGACATAGATTCTCTCTTGGCAAAGACAGAGCGCGACGTACTCTCACATCATTCCGGGAACGATGCCGCCAGGCCGGATGTCGATCTCGACGTCTTCGCTCAACTCGTCGAAGTGCTCTTCGAGGAAGTCGGCGGTGCGCTCGAAGTCCGCGGCGTCGGAGACGCATAGCACCACGTTTCGCAGGTGCTCGGACTCGGGGAGTTCCTCGTTGGTGATCTTCCAGAACAGCTCCAGAAAATCGTCGATCGGGAACCCGGCGATCTCGGTGCCCAGCGGCGGAAACGCCAGGGCGTCCAGCTCGAGCTGCTCGGCCAGATCGTAGGCGTTGAGGATGCAATTCGAGATCAGCCGCTTGTTGATCCGCTTGGCGCCCAGAATGGACACGTGGATCAGGTTCTTGAAAGGCAATTGGCCGGCCTCGGTCTCGACGGCCTCGCCGGGCTCGAGGCGGTTGTTGCGCAGCCGGCTTCGCTTCATATGCAGCGTCTGCTGGATGAACGGGCCCGCACGTCGCGAGATCTGTGAACTTACGCCACGGCTGAGAATCATGCCGGTGTTCGATGGATTGACAAGGCCGCCGTTTTTCAATGGCAGCAACGTGATATCACCCTCGGTGATCGTCAATAATTTGGCCATAAATGGCTCTCCGGTTTAGGTCGGGTCGGGAACGAACGTCTTATAGGTTATTGAACAGCAGGGGTCCAGGGGTCCAGGAGTCCAGGAGTCCAGGAACTGCTTAACGGCAGGGGTTCAGGAGTCCAAGAGTCCGGGGGTCAAGGTGCGGCTAATCTAGATGAACTGGACCTGTTGTTCGAGGGCGTCGGCGAGGCGGCTCTCGTAGTCTTCGCGTGAGATTTCGATCGCGCCGAATTGCTCGAGGTGGTCGTTGACGAATTGCACGTCGAGCAGCGTAAAGCCGCGCTCTTTGAGGCGCTCGACCAGGTGGACCAAGCAGACCTTGGAGGCGTCGGTCTCCCTGTAGAACATCGACTCGCCGGCGAATAAGCCGCCGACGGACACCCCATACAGCCCGCCGACCAGTTCGTCGTCGAGCCACGCCTCGACCGAATGCGCAAAACCGAGCTCGTTGAGCTCAGAATACGCCTCGATGAGGCCCTCGGAGATCCAGGTGGTCTTCTGGATCTTGCGCGGCGCAGCGCACTCCTTCATCACCTGCTTGAAGGCGGTGTCGTAGCGGATCTCGAAGGGCTCTTGGCTGACCGTCTGCGCCAGTCGGCTCGGGCAGTGAAAATCCTCGATCGGAATGATGCCCCGCGGATCGGGCGCATACCAGTAGATGGAGTCATCCTCGTCGGGATGCGCCATCGGAAAGATCCCCTGCATATACGCCGAGATCAATATCTGTGGGTTGGGCTTCTCCATGGTTGCGCCTGCGGCCGTTCTTGCTCTGTTGTGAGAACAGGTTGGGGTTGGTTGCCATTCCGATCCCCGGACTCCCGTTGGTCGCCCGGGGCTAAAGAGGCCTCGGCTCCGCCTCGGCGCGGCTCCCTATCGGTCGCCTTAATCGCGCCTGATGGTGCTGACACAGCGAGCGTAGCGAGCGCGCGCCGCGTTGTTTGCGGCGCCTCTGTAGCCCGGGGCGACCCGAGCAAAGCGGAGGGAGTCCCGGGATCGCGGCTCACCTACTCATCACTCGGCGCGACCATCTTCGCCGGATCCACCACCTCGTCGAACTCCTCGGGGGTCATATAGCCGAGCTCGTCGATGGCCACTCGGAGCGTCTTTTCCTCTTTATAGGCCTTTTTGGCGACCTCGGCGGCCTTGTCGTAGCCGATATGGGTGTTCAGCGCCGTCACCAGCATCAGGGATTGCTCGAGATAATCGTTGATCTTCTCGCGGTTGGGCGCGATGCCGACAACGCATTTGTCGGTAAACGAGTTGCAGGCGTCGGCCAGAAGCCGCGCCGACTCGAGCACGTTGTGGGCGATCATCGGCTTGTAGACGTTGAGCTCGAAGTTACCACCGCCGGCGGCATAGGTCACGGCAGCGTTATTGCCGAAGACCTGCGCGCATACCATCACCATCGCCTCGCCCTGGGTGGGGTTGACCTTGCCGGGCATGATCGACGATCCGGGCTCGTTGGTCGGCAGCGTGATCTCGCCGATGCCACAGCGCGGACCGCTGGACATCCAGCGCACGTCGTTGGCGATCTTGTTGAGCGCGGTCGCCAGCGTGTTGAGCGCGCCGTGGGCCTCCATCAGGCCCTCCTTGCCGGCCAGCAGAGCGAATTTATTGGGCGCCGGCGCGAACGGATAGCCCGTCTTGGAGGACAGCGCCTCGCAGACCTTGGCGTCGAAGTTGGGTCGGGTGTTCAGCCCCGTGCCCACGGCGGTGCCACCGATGGGCACCTCGTAGAGCAGGTGCAGCGCGTCGTGGACGGCGCGCAGCGAGTTGTCGAGCTGGGCGACGTAGCCCGAGAACTCCTGGCCGAGCGTCAGCGGCGTGGCGTCCATCAGGTGGGTGCGCCCGGTCTTGATGATGTCATTGAACGACTCGGCCTTGTCGTTGAGGGCCCCGCGAAGCTTCTCGACCGCCGGGATCAGCTCGGATTGGACCAGGTCGACGACCGCCACGTGGGTGGCCGTCGGAAAGCTGTCGTTGGTCGACTGGCTCTTGTTGACGTCGTCGTTGGGGTGGATCGGCTCTTTGGTGCCGATCTCGCCGCCGGCCATCTCGATGGCCCGGTTCGCGATGACCTCATTGGTGTTCATATTGGTCTGGGTGCCGCTTCCGGTCTGCCAGACCACCAGCGGGAATTGGTCGTCGAGATCGCCGGCGATGACCTCCTCGGCGGCCTTTTGGATGACGTCCTTTTTGGCCTCGGCCAGATCGCCCAGCTCGAAATTCGCCTGCGAGCACGCCCACTTGACCAGCCCCAGCGCCTTGATCATCGGCCGCGGCATGGTGTGGTCGCCGATCTTGAAATTCTCCAGCGAACGCTGCGTCTGCGCGCCCCAATATTTGTCGGCGGGCACGTCGACCGGGCCCATACTGTCGTGTTCGGTGCGGGTTGCCATGTCATCCTCGTCGGGTTGGGTAAAGTTTAGGAATCTCGCGCGACTATTGGTAATGCTGAATCGGTGAGTTGGCAACCGGAGGTAGTTCCACGGAACAATTGCCACACCATCCCTTGTTTGGTTCCATGAGCGCATAGACATCGATTCGCCCCAAACCCAGACACGCCCGTGAGCCCCAAAGACCCCAACAACCCACCTCCCGGCGCCGACGGCTGGGTCGACCGCCGTGAAGAGCCCACCCGCCAGCCGCGCCCGGTGGATTTTGCCGAGCCGCGCCGGCCCCAGCCGGAGCTGTCTCCGCCCGAGCATTATCCGCTGCAGCGCACCGAGCGCACCGAGCAGGCCAGTCAGCGCGTCAACGCCGACCCCGAAGAGGTCGATCGCGGCAAGCCGATGGCCATCTTCGCCCACCTGAGCATCCTATTCGGGCTGCCCGTCTTTCTGATTCCGCTCATCCAGCGCAACAACGCCTTCTCGCTGCACCACGCCAAGGCTGCCGCGGTGATCTACGGCCTATTCATGCTCGCCGGCTTCATCTCGCTGGTCACCTGCGGGCTGGGCATGCCTCTGGCGATGCTGTGCTATATTCCGGCCCTGATCGCGATCGTGCGCGCCGCGCGCGGCGACGACGCCGGTTCCTGGGGCATGGGCGAGGCGGGGGAGAATGTGTTTGGGTCGGTTGAGGTTAAGGGGGAGAGGGGGTAGTAGATTGCTGTGGCCCCCTCCGCCTCGCGCTGTAAAGCGCGCGAGGCACCTCCCCAACTTGGGGAGGGGTGGCGAACCGACCAGCGTTGCCGTCTTGCCACTCCTCCCCAAGTTGGGGAGGTGCCGAGCGTAGTTAGCGAGGCGGAGGGGGCCACAAAAACCAACCAACTCCAAAACCCCAACACCCCCATGACTCCCCAGAAAAAAGCCCAAAAAATCGGCCAGATCCTCGACGAACTCTACCCTGATCCCCCTATCCCGCTCGATCACAAAGACGGCTATACGTTGACCATCGCCGTGCTCCTGTCGGCCCAATGCACCGACAAACGCGTCAATATGGTCACCCCGGATCTATTCGAATTGGCCGACAATCCCTTCGATATGGCCGAGTTGTCGGTCGACGAGATCCTCGGGGCCATCCGCTCCTGTGGGCTCGCGCCGACCAAGGCCAAGCGGATCAAGAAGCTCTCCGAGATGCTCGTCGAGGAGGGCGGGGAGCTGCCGGACACGCTCACCGGATTGGAAAAGCTGCCCGGTGTCGGACGCAAGACCGCGCAGGTCGTCCTGGCCCAGTGGTTCGACGTGCCGTCGTTTCCGGTCGATACTCACATCCACCGGCTGGCCGAGCGATGGGGGTTGAGCTCGGGCAAAAATGTGCGCCAGACCGAAAAAGACCTGCGCAAAGTCTTCCCCGAGGAGACCTGGAACAAGCGTCACCTCCAGATCATCTACTTCGGTCGTGAACACTGCCCGGCGCGGGGCCACGAGCCCGACGACTGTCCGATCTGTCACTGGGCCGGCTAAGTCAGAGAGTAAGATAGTCAGAGAGTGAAAGAGTCAGAAACAGCAAAAAGTAAGAAAGGCGGCCCCTGACCGGGGCCGCCTTTCTTACTTTCTCACTCTCTCACTCTCTCACTTTCTGCAGTACCTATTCGAGATCGAGATCTTCCTCGATGGTCGGAGAGGGCTCCTCGATGACTTCGCCCTCTTCGGGCGCGTCCTCTTGGACAGGGCCGGTGCCGATACCAGCCTCGACGGCCTCCGCGGGCTCATCGTCTCGCTCGGACGCTGCCTGTTGGGCTTCATCCTCCGGGGGCTCGTTGGGGTCGAAGCTGAAGGTCATCTCGTCGTCATCGTCGACATCGACAAAGACCGTGCCGCCGTACTGCAATTCGCCGAAGAGGATTTCCTCTGCGAGCGGCCGCTTGATCTTGTCCTGGATGACCCGCGATAGCGGGCGCGCACCCAGGAGTTCGTCGTAGCCCTCATCGGCCACCCAACGACGTGCCTTGTCGGTCAACTCGATGGAGACGTCGCGATCGGAGAGCTGGAATTCGAGCTCTCGGATGAATTTGTCGACGACCTTGACCACGACCTCGGTGGGCAGTGGTTTGAAGACGACCGTATTATCCAGCCGGTTTCTGAACTCCGGCGGGAAGCGCTTCTCGATCGCCTTGAGCGACTTACTGACGTCGACGCCGCGGCCAAAGCCGACGACATTTTGCTGCAAGTCGGCCGCTCCGGCGTTGGTGGTCATGATGACGATGACGTTTCGGAAGTCGGCCTCGCGCCCGTTATTATCGGTCAGACGCGCGGTGTCCATGACCTGCAACAAGATATTGAAGATATCCGGGTGAGCCTTCTCGATCTCGTCGAGCAGGAGCACCGAGTGCGGATTGTTGCGGATCTTCTCGGTCAGCAGGCCGCCCTGGTCGTAGCCGACGTAGCCCGGAGGCGCACCAATGAGCCGACTGACGGCGTGGCGCTCCATATATTCGGACATGTCGAATTGCAGAAACTCGATGCCGAGTCCGGCGGCGAGTTGTCGGGCCACCTCGGTCTTACCGACACCGGTGGGTCCGGCAAAGAGGAAGCTGCCGACCGGCTTGTCGGGCCGGGTCAGACCCGCGCGGCTCATCTTGACCGAATTGACCACCGCCTCGATGGCCGGATCTTGGCCAAAGACGTTGTCCTTGAGGGTCTTGTCGAGCTCTCCGAGCCGCTCTTTTTCCGTCCCCTTGACCTTGATGTCGGGGATGCGAGCGATCTTGGAGACGACCTCCTCGATGGCGGGGACGTCGATATAATTGCCCTCGTACATCTCCGGGTGGACCCTTCTGCGGGAGCCGACCTCGTCGATGACATCGATGGCGGTGTCGGGCAGGGCTCGCTCGCGCATATGCTTTTGAGCCAGATCGACGGCCATCTCGAGAGCTTCGTCGCTATATTCGACCTCGTGGAATTCCTCGTAATACTTCTTGAGGCCGCGCAGGATCTCGTAAGCCTCCTCTTTGGTCGGCTCGACGACATCGATCTTCTGGAATCGGCGGGCCAGGGCGCGGTCGCGCTCGAAGCTCTTTCGGTACTCGTCCTGAGTGGTCGAGCCGATGCACTTGAGGCTTCCCTCGGCCAGGGCCGGCTTGAGGATGTTGGAAGCATCCATGGTGCCGCCGCTGGTGGCGCCTGCACCGACGATGGTGTGAATCTCGTCGATGAACAGGATTGCGCCGTCGGTTTTCTTGAGGGCGTTGATGACCGCTTTGAGGCGCTGCTCGAATTGGCCGCGGAACTTCGTGCCCGCCAGCAATCCGCCCATATCGAGCGAGTAGATGGTCGCGTCTTGGAGCACCTCGGGCACTTCGCCGTTGGCGATCTTGCGGGCCAGGCCCTCGGCAATGGCGGTCTTACCCACCCCGGGCTCGCCCACGAAGATCGGGTTGTTTTTGCGTCGGCGACACAAGATCTGCACCGTGCGCTCGATCTCCTTGGTGCGGCCGATCAGCGGGTCGATGGTGCCTTGTTTGGCGCGCTCGACCAGGTTGGAGCAATAAGCCTCCAGAGGGTTTTGCAACGCCTCTGATTCCTGATCGTCGCCCGGAAAGCCGCCTCCGCCGCCCCAACTCGAGTCGGGATCGTCATCGGCATCTTCGTCGCCGTCTTCGAGCTTGGAGATGCCGTGGGAGAGGTAGCTGACCACATCGAGCCGGCTGACTCCCTGGTCCTGCAGAAAATACACCGCGTGGGAGTCCGGCTCGCTGAAGATACTCACCAGCACGTTGCCCCCGTCGACCTCCTCCTTGCCGGAGGAGCGCACGTGCATGATGGCTCGTTGCATCACCCGTTGAAAGGCGATTGTTTGGACGGGTTCTATCGCGACGTCTTCGGGGACGGAGTCGACGTTATTGTCCAGAAAATCCTCCAGGTCGGCCTTGAGCTTGGCAATATTGCAGCCGACGTTCTTGAGGATCTTGCGGGTCGTCTCGTCAAAGCACAGGACGTACAATAGATGTTCGAGGGTCAAATACTCATGTCGGCGCTGCCGGGCTTCGCGGACAGCTGCGGACAGGGCTATTTCCAAATCGCGCTGGATCATGACTCTTTTTCTCGGTGAGGGAGTCCGCTGTCTTATCGAGCATGCGAATGCGAATCTACGGCGCTCTTACTGCCGGGCCGTCTCGCTTCGACAACCGAGGCCGGTCAGTGCTGGCCAGGCCAACCTGCCTCATTAAGCTTTGCTTCAGCCTCATTCGGGCTCCATGGTGACCATCAACGGATGGCCCTCCTGGCGTGCCCACTTCTGGGTCTGATGCACTTTTGTTTCGGCCACCTCCCGGGTGTAGACGCCGGCGACACCTTGGCCGCGTTTGTGCACCCGCAACATGATCTGAGTGGCTTCGGCCGGCGTTTTACTGAACACTGTTTCCAGGGCCCGCACCACAAACTCCATGGTGGTGAAGTTATCGTTGTGGAAGATGACTTTGAACTTCCGAGGTTCTTCAACCTCGGACTTCTCCTTCTTCTCGGTTGCTACGTCGCCTTGTTGGTCGCTCTGACTCACTTCCACTCAACTCCTTCGCCGGTTTCTTGGATGGGCGCTGAATTACCTCCTGCCGCTGCCAACAACCGTTGTAGCCCTCGGAGCCAGAACCCGACCGAGGACCCGGAATGGGGCGAGTGACGCCCGGAACCGACACCACCGTGGGATGAAACAACCGAGAGTGCCCAGCTATTCGAAGCTGATTCATTCTCGTGTCCGACCCCGTCTTCGGGCCGGCCCAATCGGTGGCATGTGGCAATTGCTTCAGCGGTCTTCCCTCAATTCTATTTGTATAGAATTTCACGGGACGTTTTTCCAGCGCCCCTCCAACACTGAGGATAAGCGCATTTCACAAACGCCCAAACTCCACCGGGTCGCTTGCGCCCTCTCAAAAGCACCGCTTTGACAGCGATTTGATACCTGAAGCGGCTGCCACAGGCGTCTGCGGCAGCTTCGGGCCTCCATGGCGGGTCAGCGCCCATTTGCACCCGCGTACTTCGATTGGTGGTTCGCTGCGAATCTGTTACATACTTCGCGCGGGCCGGATTCCTGAGAACCTACGGAGCTAAGCGATTATGCCCGAGACACCTTATAACGACCCATTCGACTGGTTTACCCACTGGTTCGCCGAGGCGCGCGACGCCCAGTTGGCCAATTTCAACGCCATGTCGCTGGCGACCGTCGACGCCACGGGTCAGCCGCGCACCCGACAGGTGCTACTCAAGAGCTTTGATGCGGCGGGGTTCGTTTTCTATACAAATTATCGTTCCCCGAAGGCTCGCCAACTCGAAGAAAACCCGCGCGCGGCGCTCAACTTGTACTGGCGCGGCCTCGAGCGCCAGATCCGCATCGAGGGCTTCGCCGACAGGCTCTCGGAGCAAGATTCCGACGCCTACTTCGCCACACGCCCGCGCGGCAGCCAGGTCGGCGCCTGGGCCTCCCTGCAGTCCCAGCCCCTGGAGACCCGACAGGTGCTGGCCGGCCGCGTCGAAGAATTCGAGGACAAATTCCACGACCAGCCGGTCCCTCGCCCGCCACATTGGGGCGGCTATCGGGTGGTGCCCCTGCGCATGGAGTTTTGGGAGGCCGAGGCCTATCGCCTCCACGACCGGTGGGAGTTCGTGCGCCAGTCGGTCGATGATGAGTGGAAGGTGGAGATGTTGTATCCGTGAGGGGGAGCGGTTGGTTTCCGGCGCACCCCTCCGCCTCGCTCCGCTCGGCACCTCCCCATGGCGGCTGAACGCCGCCATGGGGAGGAACCTTCAGCATGATCGCGCATGGGTTGCCTACTGTTCAGAAAGCTGCGCTTGTGCGATCGGGCGGTGGGTTCCTCCCCAGGTCGAAGACCCTGGGGAGGTGGCTCGCGCGTATTACAGCGCGAGTCGGAGGGGTGCCTCATAAACCAACCAATGCCTACTCCACATTCTCCATCGCCAAACACACCGTCGTACGGTCGTCGCCGCCCATATTGGCGGTCAGTCCGTATTTGGGCTGCTCCGGGACCTGGTAGTCGCCGCACTGACCCTTCATCTGACGGTAGATCTCCAGGGCCTGCTTGATGCCGGTGGCGCCGACCGGGTGGCCAAAGGCGATGAGTCCGCCGCCGGTGTTGACCGGGATGCGGCCGTCGATGTCGGTCTCGCCGTCGCGCACCAGTTGGGCGCCCTTGCCCGGCTCGGCAAATCCGAGCGCTTCGTACATCATCAACTCGGTGACCGCGAAGCAGTCGTGGACCTCGGCGACGTCGATGTCGCTGGGCTTGAGGCCGGCCTCTTCATAGGCCTGCTGGGCGGCGCGCTCGGTGTTGTCGAGGGTGGTATAGTCGTCGACGTCTCCCAGCGGGCTGGTGGTGTGGCCGTACGACAGGATCTCGACGCAGTCGCTCTTGTCGATGCCCAGCTTGGCGAGGCCCTCTTCGCTGGCCAGGATGACCGCGGCGGCGCCGTCGCTGACCTGCGAGCAATCGCTGACCTTCAGGTGGGGCTTGAGCTCTTCGTTGCGCAAAAACGCCGGGTTGCGGTCGCTGGCCGTCGAGGCGTGCTCGAGGTCCATCTCCACGGCGCGCATATGCGCATACGGGTTCTTATTGGCGTTGGCGTAGGCCTTGACCGACACGCGGGCGATGTCCTCGTCGGTCACGCCGTACTTGCTCTTATAGTGCATGGCGCGCCGGGCGAACATCGCCGGGAAGGTGAAGTCGTCGATGTCCCGCTCGCTCTCCCAGTGCGCGGCGCGCGCCAGGTACCCAGCGCCTTCGCGGGCGCTGACGGTCGTCTGGACCTCGGCGCCGGCGGCCAGCACCACGTCGTTGCCGGCGTTGAGCGCGTCGATGCCGGCCACTACGGCCAGTCCACCGGAGGCGCAGGCGCCTTCGAGGCGGGTAAACGGCTTGCCGCGAAGCTTCTCGTTGGCTCGCACTGCAAGCGCGCCCATATGTCCCTGATTGGAGAAGAGCTCCCCGGCGAAGTTGCCGATATATCCCTTGTCGATCGCGGCCGGGTCGACGCCGGTCTTCTCGAACGCCCCGTTGATGGCTTTGGCCAGGTTTTCCTCGAGCGTCGGGTTTTCCTTCTCACCGAAGTCGGGGTGCTTCTTCCAGATGAAGTCGGGGTGGAATTTGCCGATGAACGTGGTCAGGTCGCCGCCGACCAGATAAATTTTCCGGCGAAATTTCATGGTCTCTCCTCAGGGATCTCATTGCTAGTTAGTAACGACTTACTTCTATGCGCTCTGCATACATGATTGTTGACGCGGGTACAACGATCGACCGAGGTCCATTATTCGACATTCGGTCGAGTTACGCCCCCCGCCATTTTTGGACTAGGCTCTCCGCGTGCGCACGGGCCTCGGGGGTGTCGACGTCCTGCCACAAATGCTCGCCGACGTCCCAGAAACAAAACGCGTCGTGTTCGGCCAGCCGGCGCACCGCGTCCGAGGTCGAGCAATCGCCCCGGTCGTTTTGCTCGGCGCGCAGCGCCTCGACGAAGCCGGTGCCACACCAGAACAGGCCGACGTCGACCATCTCGAAGACCTCGAGTTGCTTGCCGATATCGCTGAAGCGCCCGCCGGCCCAGGCGACCTTATTGGCGTCGGGCATATCGAAGATCGTGTCGAGCTTTTTGTCCACGCCGAGCATGCCCTCGAAGCGGGCGTCGGCGAGGCGGGGCACGAACGCCTCCTCGATGGTCTTTGCCAAGGCGGGGTCGAAGACGTGGTCGCTCATGGTCAGCCAGAACGGCAGGCAGGCCTGCTTGTCGATGGCCTCCAGGGCCTGGTCGACGCCGGCCAGCACCGAGATGCCGTTGGAGGTGTCGAAGTCGGCGTTGTACGCGCAACGAAGCTCGATGCCTCGGGGCAGGGCGTGCTCGCCGAGCTGGCGCTCGAGCGCCTGGTTTTCGTAGCCGGTGACCACGGTGACGTCGGTGACCCCCAGCTCGGCGAAGAAGTCGAGGTGCCAGTCGAGCAGCGGGCGCCCGCCGATCTCGGCCAAGATTTTGTGGCCTTCGTCGGGGTCGAGCCGGCTGCCAAAGCCTGCCGCCAAAATAATCGCGTGGGTCGTCTTCGGGGGAGTCTGCTGGGTCATGGATCTTTAGGGGTGGAGCATAGGGACTGCCAGATCTTTCGTGGGGCACCATCGCAGATGTCTGCGATGCGGTCTAGGGGAGCACGTCCAGCAGGCTGTGTGACCACTGGAGGACTCCGGGGAATAGGTGGCTGCAATTTGTGTGTTTCGTCCTATGTGACTATACTATGTACAGAGACTTCTTTCTGCCCTGGGTATCGCCATGCAGCAGTCATCTCCGGTCAAAAGCTTTCTTTCTGAGAGCGCATTGTGGACGCTGTCCAACGCCCTGTGCGTAGGCTTGCCAGTGGCGGCGACTTATGTGGCGCTGCACGTCTTTGCGAGCATGCCCATGACGCGGGTGTCCATGGCCATGTCCGCCGTGGCGATCCTGTCGTTGACCTGGGGAAGTTGGTCGGCGCTGGTATGGACCAAAAACCGGATGCTTCGCGCCTCGATGCAGGTGATGACTGCGCTGCCCGGTGTGCTCTTATTGGCCGTGGCCGGCTTGGGGTTTTATATCGGGCGCGGATCGATGGTCTTTTGGATCGCTTTGCTCGGCTGCGGGGTGGGCACCATCGCCACCAGCCTGATGCTCGCCGGCCGCGTCGGGGCGATGAGCGCGGCGGACTCGGCGGTCGGCTATTTAGCCGGCCTGGGTATCTTTCCTCTTGTGGCCACCGGCGGCAGCGGAGCGGTCGGTTATCTGTGGTACCTCTTTGTGAGCAACCCCTTGCAGACCGATTGGCGGACGCTGTTTAGCTTCTCGTTTTTCTTCGTCACCACCCTCGCCATCGTGCTTATCTCGACGGTCATTCCGGCCGTCACCACCTTGGTATGTCGCCGGATTGCGGTTGTAAGAGGCTGACTTGTGGCCCGAACTTCAGGGGCGAACCACCAGACAACCTTTCGCACGCCCACGGCGTCTGTTTTTGGGAAAGCTCTTTATTTGCAGCCTGTTACGCGATACGCGTCTCATCTCAGCCGTCTCTTTTATCGACGCGCGACGCGAAAGTCTCAGCCGTCTCTACTATCGACCAGCGACGCGGAAAAAATGATCGTAAATATTTGCGTCTTGTGGCTGAGTGCGTATATATTGCGATTGCGGCCTCGATGGCTTCGCGGTGAGCGATTGGACAGAGGCCTGCGAAAGTCGTTCGGTTATTTGCGTCCGTATTTCCGCGACAAACCAAGGTTAACTCACGAGTTCTTATTTCCTCGATTTTGCCGTAAGCAGTCCTAGGAATCCATGCAGTCCAATGATCGAGAGGCGGCCGAGTCCGAGCCGGTGAGTTTGGGCCCGGTCGACAATTCCGGCCTAACCACCGACACCGAGGGTGAATTGCCCATCGTGCTGGTCGTCGACGACGAGCAGCAGATCCTCAAGGCAGTTCGCCGTCTGCTCAGTTCGGTCGCCTGTGATGTGCGCACCGCCTCCAACGGCACCGACGCCATCGAGATCCTCGAGAACGAGGAGATCGCCGTGCTCATCAGCGACCAGCGCATGCCCGGGCTCAGCGGGTTGGCGCTGCTCAACCACGCCATGAAGCACATGCCCGACACGGTGCGCATCATGCTCACCGGAAACGGGGATTGGGAGACGGCCATGGAGGCCATCAACCGGGGGCAGGTCTTCCGCTTCGTCGCCAAGCCCTGGGATCACGAGCGCTTCGTCGGCACCATCGACGATGCCATCGAGCAATACGAGTTGGTGCGCTCGAAGAAGCGCTACGAGAAGTATATTCGCCAGCAAAATATCACCCTGCGCCAGCTCAACGACGAACTCGAGGAGCGCGTCGCCGAGCGCACCCGCGAGGTCACCGAGCGCAACAAAGAGATCCGCAAGCTTTACGACGAGCTCGAGACCAGCTTCAGCTCGACCATCAAGGCGATGCTGTCGATCATGGAGCTGGGCGATACGCAGATCGTCGGCCACTGCCGCAGCACCGCCGAGCGGGTCAAGAAGTTCGCCAAGGTCGTGGGCATCGATGACGAGACCCAACGAGCTCTCGAGCGCGCTGCGCTACTGCATTGGATCGGCCTGATCAACGCGCCGAGCTCGATGTTTCGAAAGCCGGTCTCCGAGTACGACGCCGAGGATATGGGGACCTGGGAATTCCACCCCATCTTGGGCCAACAGGCGGTCGCACAGGTGCCGGCGCTCGACGAGGCCGGCCAGCTCATTCTCAATTATCTGCGCCGCTACGACGACCCCAGCTTTGCGCCCAGCCCCGACGGCTTCTCCGAGGAGTTCATCGAGGCGAGCTATATGTTGCATATCTGCAGCGTCTTCGAGCGTACGCGTCGGCTGGAAAACGATATCGGCGGCCTCGAGCGCGCTGCGGCCATCGAATGCGGGTTGGCGCGCATCCAGGCAGGCAAGGGCGGCGAGTTCGACCCGCGTCTGGCACGCCTGTTTACCCAGATGATCGCTCAGGAGACCGGGAGCCGCGAGATCGAAAAGAAGGTCTCCCTCGACGAGCTCGAGGAGGAAATGATTCTGTCGCGCCCCATCGAGACCGCCCAGGGTGTGCCGGTGGCCCCTCGTGACGTGGTCGTCACTACCGAATTGCTCGATCGCCTCGAGCGCTTCCGAGACTCCAAGGGACTCGGTCCCATCTTCGTGCGTATGTGATCCGCGCCACAGACTCCTTCATCTGATGCAACACCTCGTGTAAGGTGTGCGGTCGAGACGCCTTTCAGATTCGAAGCGACACGCGCACGAGGAAACACGATGCATGCGTTGAAGCGCATGACCATGCTTCTGGTGGTGGGGGCCGGTATTTGCTGGGGCCAAGTGGCGGCGGCCCAATTGACCACGCACAGCTCCGAGCTTTCGAATCTGACGCCTGCGCCGGACCCCCGGCCAACGTCGGCGGCCGACGCTGTGTCCGTTGTCGATCCGACGGTCCATCTTCTCCAGAAAATTTGCTCTCGACAGCTTCCCGAGCGCTCCATTTTTGCGCCGGTGAGCACGTCCTGCGCCGACGGTGTTGGCGTAAGTCTTCGTTTCAGCACCTCGCCGAGTCCGCAGCGGCTCGCCGAAATCGGTCGCATAGGCGTGCAATTCGAGCGCGACGCCGGCGGCGACGTACGCCACCTCGGAGATATCTATCCTGCGCGCGCCACCTTCGAGGGGATCGACCGACTCGCCCAACAGGACGATATCCGACGGGTCGAGGCGATGTGGCAACCCGGCCGCCTCAGCCCGCTGGAGGTCACCGGCGAGTTGATCGGAGCCCCCGCTGCGCGCCGTCGCCTCGCCTACGCCGGCCAAGGCGCCGATGGCGCCGGCAGCCGCATCGCGCTCATCGATACGGGCATCGACGTGTTGCATCCGGCGCTATTTTACGCAGACGGCGGGTTTTTTCCGTGGCTCGACGTCAATCAAAATGGCGCCTTCGACCCGGGTGTCGATGCCGTCGATCTGGATCGCGACGGCCAGCCCGACCACAACGAGATCATCCGGGTGCTCGATGCGACCACGGTGCTGAGTTTTTCCGAGGGTAGCTTCGAGAACCAGGACGGGGTGCTGCAGGCTGATCACGACTGGCTCTACGCCGATATGAACGGCGACCGTGAGCGCAACGCCGGCTGGGATGCCGGCTTTAACGAGTCGACGCCGGCCTACGGAGAGGCGCTGTTCGTGGTCGACGACGCCGACGGAGACGGCGTGCTCGGCCCCAATGAGCGCTTGGTGCGGCTGTCGACCTCGAAAATTCGAAGTTATACGAGCGGCGGGCGCACCTTCGAACGCGGCGAAGACCTGATCGAGGCCGGCGGCCACGGAGTCGACGGGGCCTTCCACGGAACGGCCGCCGCCGGCGTGCTCGCCGGCGGCCAATCGCCTTATCATAGGCGAGTGGGGGTGGCGCCGCAGGCCGAGTTGCTCGTCTACGGGCTCGGCTCGGATTTAATGGAGACGACCGACCTGCCGCTGGCTTATCTGAGCGAGGCGGTCGAAGCCGGCGCGGACGTGGTGGTCCACGAGTGGACCAACGCCTTTACCCAGCCGCTGGATGGCTCGACCAACTTCGAGGCGGCCATGCAGGCAGCCCGCGACGAGGGTGCCGTCCAGATCAACCCGGTCGGAAACCTCAACCGATCGCAGAAGCATATCGAGCGCGCGGCGGCCGCCGGTGAGCGGCTGCGCCTGGCCTTCGATGTGCCCGCGGGCTTCGACGACGATGGCGACGTGCTTCCGATTCAGAGCGTCTTCGGCAGCTTGCAATGGAGCGGGTCGCACGAGTTGGAGCTGACCGTGGAGTCGCCCGGCGGCGAGCGCACCAAGGTCCGGGAGCTATCCGCGACTCTGGGAGAGCAGCCGGTGCGCATCGATATCACCGTGGAGGTGACCTCTCGGGGTACGACGATGCTGCGCTTTTATCTGGAGTCGACCGACGACGAGCAGCCCTTGGCCGAGGGGCAGTGGACGTTCGAGTTGGCGGGCTTCGAGCAAGACGACACCGTCTACGGCCGGGTCAGCGACGCCTATTCGAATTGGCAGCGCGGGGTCGGCTGGGTCGAGCCGAGCCGCGATCGAACCACGGTCGCCTTTCCGGCGACCGCCGACGCCGCCGTCGGGGTGGCAGCCTTCGCCGGCCGTCGGGCCACGCCCATCGCCGACGGCGCCGAGGTCGGAGAGCTTCGCACGTTCTCCGGCCGGGGCCCGCGCCCCGACGGGCAGCCGGTGGTCGACCTCGCCGCACCCGACGATCCCTTTGTTCCACTTGGAGTGACCCCAAATATCCAGCAGGCGGGCTGGGGGCACAGCTGGTTTACGGCTTTTGGGGGAACCAGCGGCGCCGCGCCGCATGTGGCGGGGGCGGCGGCGCTACTACGCCAGCAGCGCCCGGAATGGGATGCCGACCAAATCGAAGCGCGCCTCATCGCCAGCGCCGCGTTCCCGGCGCAGGTCGACGAACTCCCCGACCATGGCTGGGGGGCCGGTAAACTCGACGTCTATCGTGCGCTCTACGATGAGACGCCACCCGAAAATCGCGCCCCCGAACTGCGCGTGAGCGTCGAGATGGGCGGCAGTTGGGCAGTCTTCGACGTCACCGACAGCAGCGATCCGGACGGCGATGAGCTCGAATTTCGCTACGACGTCGACTACGACGGCCACTGGGATACCGACTGGCTCGAAGGCACTCGCTTGGAGGTCACGCTCCCGCAGCCCGATCCCGAGTCCGAGATCGCCGAGCGGCCGGTGGCGAGGTTGGAGGTGCGAGACTCTCACGGCGCGGTCGACGGGGCAGCTGTCGCGCTGGAGCATGCCGGTGGGACATCCTCGGATACTGGCGGCGACGATCGTCGCGTCGAGCGCCCCAGTCGGCCGCCGAGCAGCTGCGCGAGCTCGCCAGGCGCGCCCGGCTCGCCGGGCTGGCTGCTCTTGGCTGGCTTCGGCGTGCTGGCCGGCCGGCGTCGCATGCTGCGGCCATGAAATGCCAGGTCGGACTGGCAAGTTGTACCTAAGCTGCCCGGTGACCGATCGTTCCGTTGACCCACATCGATGGTGCGAATGGCTGGGCGATTCTGATAATCTGAGTCAGGGACGACACGATTGGCCGGCAGTCTGGCCCATTGCGTAACGACCCGTAGCCAGACGACAACGCTTTTTCGAATAGTGACCTTTGCATACCTATGAATCTCACACACAAAATCGTTCGGCGCCTGCTGCGCGACGACGAGGTCGGCTTTAGCCGTAATCAGAACTACGAGGCCTACGAAGACCCCAAGGTCAAGCGGGCGGTGCGTATCTTTCGCCACCTGCGCAGCGTCGAAGAGGACCTGCTCGATATCGACCACAGCGGCGACGTCGAGCTCGACGCGGTCGAGCGCGAGTCGGACCGGGTGGTGGTGCGCCTGTCCTTTGGCGGCAGCGGCGGCCGGCGGGTCAGTTTTTTGACGCCCTCGGAGTGGGGGCTTTTACTCGAGAATAAGCGCGTCACCGACGTCTTGCGCGGCCTCCTCGACCACGCCGGCGAAGAGACCCGTGAGACTATCGAAGCGATGATCGCGTGAGTTTCCTTGCTAAGCCCACGAATGTCTGCACGAATGTCTGAGACTGAGACTGGCAAAGACTACAAACGAATGGAGCCTGACAGATGGATATTCTTTTGAGGCGCGACCGCGTATTTCTCGTCCTTTTGGCCGGTATGCTCGTGCTGGGTGCGGCGGCTTGTTCCGGCCAGCAGGCCGTGCCCGACCCGAGCCCGATGCCCCAGGGGCAGAGCTTCAGTGGCGTGTGGTATTCGCCGCAATTCGAGCATATGCACCTGCGTCAAAGCGGCGATAAGGTTCAGGGGATCTACACCTATAAGAACGGTGGGCGCATCGAGGGTGAGGTCGACGGCAATATCTTGGTCTTCGATTGGATCGAGCCGGGCGATAAATCCAAGGCTCAGCGTACCATGAAGGGCAAAGGCTACCTGGTGCTCACCGTCGAGGCCGACGAGGCCGAGCTCGAAGGACAGTGGGGCTATAAGGAAAACCGCACCGGCGGTGGCCCATGGAAGGCCGAATATATTCGCGAGCTCGACCCCGAAGACCCGCTGACCCTCGAGGAGCTCGAAGAGTCGCGTGATTGAGCTGCGTTCTACGAGCTACCCATCCAAATCAGGAAGATCATGGACACGAAGAAGTTTCTGCGCAGTTGGCGCGATTCACGCATGTTTCTACTCGCGCTGGCCGCGTTGATGGGGTGTGCTGCTTCGCCGGTCAAGGAGACCGGCGAAGACATCGACACCCGTCAGCAGACCGACCAGCGCGAGACTATCATGGGCGCGATGCACACCGAGCTGGGCCGGTCGATCGACGAGCTCAAGCTCGACGAATACGAGTCGCCCTATTTTATCGCCTATCGGATCGACGACACCGAGTCGTATTCGTTGAGCGGGAAGTATGGGGCGATCGTCAACGACAGCGACGACCGCAATCGCCTGGCCTACGTCGAGGTCCGGGTGGGCGATTACGATTTCGACAACTTCGCTAACGTATCCACCGAAAATTATCGCTATTCGGAGTATAGCGCCGAACATACCATGGCCGTCGAGGCCGATCCGACGGCGATCCGCGGCGCGTTGTGGCTGCTGACCGATCAGATCTACAAAGAGGCGCTCAGCAGCTACCTCTCCAAGCGGGGCGGGGCGGTCTTCGAGACCGCCGACAAGCTCGACGTACCCAGCTTCTCCAAGGAGCAGCCGGTCGAGCACCGCGGGGAGATCAACGGCTTGGAGTTCGACGAGGTGAAGTGGAAGAAGACGATCAAGAGCGTGACCGAGTCGATCCTCGATTCCGAGGCGCTGCTCGACGCCACCATGAACGTCAGCGCCCGGCGCACGGTCAGTTATTTCGTCAACTCCGAGGGGTCGTCCATCGTCGACGAGAGCATTCTGTACTCAGTCCAGATCCAGGGCTGGGCGCGCGCCGACGACGGCATGATGCTCGAAAACGCGCGTTCGATTTACGCGCGAAGCCCCGACGAGCTGCCCAGCGAAGAGGCAATTCAGGCCGAGGCCGACGAGCTGGTCCGGGAGCTCGAGGCGCTGCGCGAGGCGCCGGTGCTCGATCCCTATACCGGCCCGGCGATCTTGATGCCCGAGGCCAGCGGTGTGCTGTTCCACGAGGCTATCGGCCATCGCCTCGAAGGCGAGCGTCAGCTCGACGACGAGGGCGGCCGAACCTTCCAGGGGCGCACCGACGAGCGGGTCATCCCGACTTTCCTGTCGGTCCTCGATGACCCCACCCAAAACGTCTGGGAGGATACGCAGCTCAACGGCCATTATCGCTATGACCAGGAGGGTGTGGCCGCCCAACGCGTCGAGTTGATCGAAGACGGCGTGTTGCGAAACTTCCTCAAGAGTCGCACGCCCATCAAAGACTCGCCCTCCTCCAACGGCCACGGCCGCGCTCAGGGCATCAACAAGCCGATGGCGCGTATGGGGAATTTGATCGTGGCCGCCGATTCCAAGCGCAGTTTTCCGTACGACGAGCTCAAAGAGAAGCTCATCGCCGAGGTCAAGCGCCAGGACAAGCCCTTCGGGCTGATCATTCGGGACATCTCCGGCGGCTCGACCAATACCTCCGGTTACGGTTATCAGGCCTTCAAAGGGGGCGCGCGGATGGTCTATAAGGTCGATCCCGACACCGGCGAAGAGACGCTGGTGCGCGGCGTCGAATTGGTGGGAACGCCGTTGACCGCCATCAACAAGATCGTGGCGGCCAGCCAGGAGACCGACGTCTTTAACGGCTATTGCGGCGCCGAGAGCGGCTATGTGCCGGTCAGCGCCATCGCCCCGTCGCTGCTGACCACCGAGGTCGAGTTGCAGCGCACCCAGCAATCCAAGGAGCGCCCACCGCTGCTCACCGCGCCCTGGCAAAAGCCGGCCGTCCAGAATGCCGAGCAGAGCGACTGATCGGCGGGTGGCCTCAGCCCCGACAGGTCGCACGAAAAAAGCCCCGCCAGCATGAGTTCATGCTGGCGGGGCTTTCTTATACGGGTCAATCATCGTCGTTTACTCGACGACGATCTCCATCTTCATCGGCGAGCTCGCAAAACGGTTGCTCACTGCGAATTCACCGGTGGTCTCGAAGGTATGCGAGAAGCTCTCTCCGGCGGGAAGATTCTCGTCGATGTTCAGCGCCGGGATATTGACGTTGTGGCGATCCGGATCTTTGTTGACGAAGACGACTTCGGTGCCCTGCGAGATGGTCAGCTGGTTCGGGTTGAACCGGTACTGGTACAGCTCGACCTCACGCATCTCCGCTTCGGCCGGCTCTTCGGCCACGGTCTCATCTTCCTTTTTCTCTTCTTCGCCGCCGCCGCAGGCAATGGCACCCATCGAAAACACCGCAGCGAGCAGACCGAAAACAAGCAATTTCTTTGTAATGATACGCATTTACACTTCCTCCAGAAATATAACAATCGCATAGGGCCCGAGTCGGGCTACTTCTACCACTTCTTTGCCTCGGGCATCGTAGACACGAGACCTTAATCTACAAGGCCGGTGTTGTAAAAGCGCGTCGTGGCCCACGCCGCGATCTTTCATATGTTTGGAGCAATATGTGTGGAGCAAAACAATTGGTCGTTTAGGCAGGAATTGTTATGGTGTCGATCACTTAGATGACCCTGGAGACAGGCCGTGAACGAATCGCTCCACCGAAAGATTGGCCAGGCCGCCCACGAGCGGGGGTTTTTGGATTACGATGCGCTCTGCGAGGCGATGCTCGTCATTGGACGGATGCAGTCGGCGGGTGGCCAGCCCGGGGTGCGCGATTGGGTGAAGAAGGGCTGGCTCGACGACGCCCAACTCTCCGAGATTGTCAGCCAGATCGGGTTTCCGGTGGTCGACGAAGCGGCCGAGGCCGTCGGCGTCATGCGCGACGACCAACTCGAGGAGTTCGTGCGGGCCAAGACCGCCTTTTTTCAGGGCGCCGAGGATTCTCCTGACGAGGCCGCTTCGTTTGCGCGAGCCGAGACCGATCTCGCCGACAGCCCGGCCGACGAGCCCTCCGAGCCGCTGACCATTCCGTTCGACCCCGGCGAGGAGACCGTCGCCGAGGACAGCGCGGCCTTCGACTCCCAGATGCAGACCCTGGTGCACGCCAGCGCCGAGGGCAGACAGAGCTTTGAGGAGTCGGATACGCAGCGTGTCGACCAGCTCGCCCAAAACAAGGCGGGACTCGACGAGGAAGCCGCGAAGGGCGCCGCCTCGCTGATCGATCCCGGCGAGCGTTTCGTGCTCGGCGACGAACTCGGCCGCGGCGGCGGCGGACGCGTGGTCCGCGCTTTCGACCGGGTGCTCGGGCGCAGTGTCGCCATGAAAATCTTGCCGCGCTCGGCCCCGACCGACCCCGCCATACTGTCTCGGTTCGTCGCTGAGGCGCAGGCCACCGGCCAGCTCGAGCACCCGAATATCGTACCGGTCTACGATTTCGGCGCGCTCCCCTCCGGCGAGTATTATTATACGATGCGCGAGGTCGGCCGCTATTCGCTGCGGGATGTCTTCAAGCAGATGCGCGCCGGCCAGACCTCCGAGGAGGAATACTCGTTGGTCCGGCTTCTTTCGATGCTGCGACAGGTCTGCCAGGCGGTCCACTATGCCCACACCCGCGGCGTTATTCACCGCGATCTCAAGCCCGACAACATCATGTTGGGTGACTACGGCGAGGTGCTCGTCATGGATTGGGGCCTGGCGCGGGTGCTCGACCGTCAGGTGCGTACCGATTTGAGCCGCAATGGCGGCGAAAGACGCCCGAAGGGGGAGACCCTCGGCACGCCCGCGTATATGCCTCCCGAGCAGGCGCGCGGCGAGCTCGACGAGGTCGACCAGAAGAGCGACGTCTACAGCCTCGGCGCCATCCTCTATGAAATCCTGACCCTCGAGCCTCCCTATGCCGGCCAGAGCGCCGAAGAGATCATGGTGCAGGTGGTCGAGGCCGAGTTGGTGGCGCCGGCCGAGCGCGCAGCCGCCGAGCGGGCGGTGCCCGAGGCCCTCGAGCGCATCTGCTCGAAGGCGATGTCATCGGATAAGGACGGGCGCTTCGACAGCGCGCGTGACCTCAGCGATCGGCTGGGCGACTGGCTCGAGGGCATCCAGCCGCGCGAGGCCAATCGGCGCGTCGAACTGGGCGACCAGGCCGCCGCGCGCTACCGAGATTTGCTCGATGAGGTCGAGGCCTATGAGGAGCGTGTGGGCGAGCTCGCCCAGCGCATCGACCCCTGGGAGTCCATCGACAACAAACGCCAGCTATGGCGACAACAGGACCGACGCGACGAGCTATTGACCGCCGCGGTACACGCCTTTGGAGAGGCGGTCGCCGGCTACACGCAGGCGCTGGCTCACCAGCCCGAGCACCCTCGGGCTAAACAGGGCCTGGCCGAGCTGTATTTTGTGCGCTTCGAGGAGGCCGAGGCGCGCGGCGACGAGCTCGACGCCATCTACTATCAGACGCTGGTC
The DNA here is from genome assembly GCA_964386725.1 of uncultured Bradymonadales bacterium. Taxonomy (GTDB): domain Bacteria; phylum Myxococcota_A; class Bradymonadia; order Bradymonadales; family Bradymonadaceae; genus CAYLTX01. The sequence continues at coordinate 27,335 of CAYLTX010000061.1, forward strand.
GACCAATACGACGAGGGCAAGTACACCACCGTACTCGCTCAGACCGGCGGTATGAGCTTGGACACCGATCCCGAGGGTGCCCAGGCCACGCTCTTCGCCTTCGAGGAGATCGATCGTCGGCTGGTCGCCGGGGAAGAGCGCGAGCTCGGCGAGTCGCCGCTGGACATCGACGGCCTCGATGTCGGCAGTTATCTGCTGGTCCTCGATCATCCCGAACTCGCGCCGGTGCGCACTCCGGTGCTGATCGAGCGTGGGCGCGCCTCGACCTTGTCGGTGCGTTTGCCCCGCGAAGAGGACGTCGAGCAGGATTTCGTCTACGTGCCCGCCGGCGAGTATATCTCGGGCGGCGACCCCAAGGCCTTCGACCCCAGGCCCCCCAAGCGGGTGCACCTGGACGCTTTTTTCTGCGCGCGCTCGCCGGTGACCTTCGGCGAGTATCTCGAATGGTTCAACGAGCTATATGCCGCCGACCCCGACTTCGCGATGGCCCGCGCCCCCCAGACGCGCGACGCCGACGGCATGCTCATCCGCTTCAACGAGTCTAAGGGGCTGTGGGTGCCCGACGAGATCCTCATCGAGGGCGCCGCTCGCAAGATGTATCCGGCCGGCGAGGGCCACGAATATAAACTGCCGGTGGTGGGCATCAGCTCGGCGGACGCCGAGAGCTACTGCCAATGGCGCAGCGAGCGCGACGGCCGAGACTACCGGCTGCCCACCGTCGACGAGCTCGAAAAGGCCGCCCGCGGCGTCGACGGGCGCCGCTTCCCCTGGGGCAACCGCTTCGACGCCACATTTTGCAAGATGCGCGCATCCCGCCCCCAGATGTCCCAGCTCGAGCCGGTCGGCGCCTTCGTCGACGACGTCTCCCCCTATGGCGTGCGCGACCTGGCCGGCGGCGTACGCGACTGGTGCCAAGCCACCGAAAAGGGCGAGGATCAACGCCCGGTCTTCGGCGGCGCATGGAACCTCGACGAGCGCGGCTCCCGCATGGCCAGCCGCATCACCCTGCTGGCCGAAGGCCGCGCCACCGGCGTGGGCTTCCGACTGGCCTACTCGGCCTGACCGACCCTCTTAAAGGCAAATTCAACGCAGAGGGCGCGGAGGGCGCGGAGGTTTTAGAGTTGGGCCTAGCGTCGTCGGCCGCGGGTGTAGGTTTGTTGCGTTACGGCTCCGGGAGTCCGTTGGCGACGCGGGCGATGCCGCTCTTCATTCGCTCGACATTGAAGTTGAGCAGCAGTCCGAGTTTCCAGCCCCCAAGTCGAAGATAAGATAAGAGCTGAGCCTTATGAATTTTCTGAAATGACTGCACAGCTTTTATTTCCAGCACTATTCGACGTTCTATTAGAAAGTCTAGCCGATACCCGCACTCGAGCCGCCGGCCTTTGTAAATCACCGGGAGCGGCTTCTGGCGTTCATACACTAGTCCGGCCTCTTCGAGTTCAAACTCTAGGCATTGTTCATACGCCGACTCGAGCAGTCCCGGCCCAAGCTGGTCATGCACTTCAATAGCCAACCCGATTATTTGAAAACTCAACTGGTCGAATTCACCACGCGTCATCAGTTTCATCGCCATCCTCCTTTCGTAAGCTGAGAAAACTTTTTTACCTCCGCGCCCTTCGCGCCCTCCGCGTTAAAAAATGCCTTTTTTAAGCCGCGGCCTTGTCCAAATCGCGGTCCAGCGAGCGGTATTGGACGGCCTCGGAGATATGTGACGACTCGATGTCGTCGCTGGCCTCGAGGTCGGCGATGGTGCGGGCGACCTTGAGGATGCGGTCGTAGGCGCGCGCGCTCATGCCCAGTCGGTCGACGACCATCTCGAGCAGGTCGTGGCCGTCCTCGTCGATCTTGCAGTGTTCGCGCAGCTCGGCGGGGCGCATCTGGGCGTTGGCGTGAATGTCGGCGCCCACGAAGCGTCGGCTCTGGCGGTCGCGGGCGGCTTGGACGCGCTTTCGGACGACCTCGGAGGTGTCGCCGCGCCGGGTGCCCTTGAGCTTGCGGTAGGGCACCGCCGGGACCTCGACGTGGATGTCAATGCGGTCCAGCAGCGGTCCGCTGATACGGGTTCGGTAGTCGCGGACCCGGTCGTGGGAGCAGCTGCATCGCTTCTGGGTCGACCCGAAGTAGCCGCACGGGCAGGGGTTCATCGCCGAGATAAGCATGATATTGGCCGGGTAGGTCAGCGTCATCAGGCTGCGGTTGATGGTAACCTGGCCGTCTTCGAGCGGCTGGCGCATGACCTCGAGGACGTTGCGGCGAAATTCGGGCAGCTCGTCCAAAAAGAGCACCCCGTTGTGGGCGAGGCTGACCTCTCCCGGGCGCGGGATGCCGCTGCCGCCGCCGATGATGCCGACGTCGCTGATGGTGTGGTGCGGGCTGCGGAACGGCCGTCGACGGACCAGCCCCTGATCGGAGGGGAGCTGGCCGGTGATGCTGTAGATCTTGGTCGTCTCCAGGGACTCCTCGAAGCTCATCGCCGGCAAGATCGTGGGGATGCGCTTGGCCAGCATCGATTTGCCGGAGCCGGGCGGGCCGATCAGAAGTACGTTGTGGCCGCCGGCGGCGGCGACCTCGATGGCCCGCTTGACCGACTCCTGGCCGGCGACCTCGTTGAAGTCGACCCGGTAGCCAAATGCGCGCTCCTTGGGGCTCAGCGGCTCGGCGGCCACCGGATCGATGGGCTCGTAGCCGCGGATGTGGCCGCAGACCTCGGTGATATGGCGCACCGGGATGACCTCGATATCGGAGACCACTGCCGCCTCGGCGGCGTTCTCCTGCGGCAAGATGATACCCCGCATCCCCTGGTCGCGGGCCATGACCGCCAGCGGCAGAGCGCCGCGCACCGAGCGTACCTCGCCGTTCAAATTGAGCTCCCCGACGAATAAATAGTCGCTTATATCGAAGCCGTCGCGCTCGCTCGGAATGGCTCCGTAGGCGGCCATGATGCCCACCGCCATCGGAAGGTCGAAGGCCGTGCCGTCTTTTCGAATATCGGCCGGCGCCAGGTTGATGGTGATCTTCTTCTTGGGCATCTCGTAGCCGGCGTTTTCCAGCGCCGCCGGAATCCGAAGCCGCGACTCGCGCACCGCCCCGTCGGGCAGCCCCACGATGCGAAAGGCGTCCATCCCAAATGACATATCCACCTCGACCTCGACCATATACGCGTCGATGCCCAGGACCGCTCCTGCGATGATGCGTGCAAGCATTGTCTTCTCCCATGCGTGTGTATCGTTCGCGGGGCACGCCGGCCCCCGTCATTGGCGAATACTCACTATGGTTTTCGACGATTCGGGCCGAATCGTTGCGTCGATCGGGCGAGTTTTTTGTGGTGAGCCGGCGAGGGGCCGCGCGATCGGGCAGGTTTTATGCGGGTTTGCGAGGGGTGGGGTAGGGTTGGGGCAGGACGGGGTTCTGTGATCGGCGAAGGTGGGCCCGGCGACCGGAGACCGGAATCCAGCGACCGGCTTTTGCTGCATTACAACAACACCGAGACCCCAATACCCCGAAAATACTATCCGCATCCGGCATATCGGTCCGCTTCGTCACGAGCCCTATGCTGCTCACAGCACGAAGGTCACGGCCATCCCGCTGATGAGCGAAGACGCCTCGGGGAGCTGCACGCCCACGTATAACTCGGACTCGAGCCAGTCGGCGACGACGTAGGTCACGCCAATATCACCAAATACGGCCGTGTCCTGGGCCGTGGCGACGGCAAAGCTCTCCAAATACAGGCCCAGACGCTCGTCGGCCGCCCAGGCCACGGCGGCGCTGGCGAAACCCTCCGAGGCCCATTGTTGGCCGGCGTCGGAGACGTTCAGTCCCAGGTTGGCGCCCACCAGAATATCGTCGGCGAGGCTGAAGTCTGCGGTGCCTAAGACGCCGCCGAGCAAGTGGCCCGTCTGCACGCTGATACCCATCTGCGGGATCACTCCCACCATGAAACTTTCGGTCAACTCCGCTCCGAACCGCGCCCCGAGCGTAACCTCGCCGAAGCTCATCGTGTCGTTATTGCTAGCGAGGTCTTCGAAGGCGATGTTGGGAAGCCCGAGGCGTAGCTCGGCAAAGTCGCTTACGCCGAGGCGGCCGATGAGGTTCAGGCCGCCGAGGGTATGCTGTGTCGCCGGCTCTTGGACAAAGACGTAGTCTACGCCGGCCTCGAGCTGTACGTGGCCGATTTCGGTGGGCACGCTGTCTTCGGTGACTTGAGCATCGGTGACGCTCGGGCATAGGGCGATGCTCACCAAAACAACGATTACACAATAGATTCGCATCGGTGGGCCTTGTGTTAGCACGTGCTCAAGAAATTATTAGCCTTGGCTAATAATAGAGGTTCTCGGGCCGAGGTCAAGTGGGAGCATAGTGTCCGGGCGAGGTACCCCAGTCGTTGAGTCGGTCGGGGTCAACCGGACTCGGGTGGGCGTCGGTTGGGCACCTGCCAGGTCTGGGCGTGCTCGAAGATCAGCGAGGTCTCCAAATGAGCGACCTCCGGGCGCGTCGTAAACCGGTCCAGCGCCAGATCCCGCAGCGCCTCGGCGTCGCCCACGGCCACATGCAGCAAGAAGTCATGCTCGCCGGCCACATGGAAGATAGAGAGGACCTCGGGGAGCGACAGCGCGTAGCTGCGGAAGTCATCGACCAGATCGCGCGAGTGCTTCTGCAGGCGCACCGCGATGAGCGCCTGCAGACGAATACCCAGCGCTCGCGGGTCGACCTGGGCGTGGTAGCCGACGATGACGCCGTCGGCTTCGAGTCGGCGCACGCGCTCCAGGCAGGTCGACGGTGCGAGCTCCACTCGTGCGGCCAACTCCTTATTAGACAGGCGGCCCTCCTGTTGGAGTGCAGACAGAATTTCGCAGTCGATTCGGTCGAGGTTGTCATTCATGGGGTGTCTCCGAACTATATTTGGTAAGATATTCGGGTTCCGAATTCTATTCGGGTGACAGACGCATGCTCCAAATTATATACTGTTATCATCCGAATTAAAGGAAGAAAGTTCGGTATACCGCTTCAAGGAGAGGATGATGACTTCACGCGAGACCAAGTCCGTTCACGCCGGCCGTGACGATCTTCGAGAGCTGGGCGTGCATGTGCCGCCGATCGATCTATCGACGACCTATCCGGTCACCGGCTTACGTGAGGCGCGAGATAGCATCGACCGAATGATGGAGGGCAAGAGCCCCGGTGAGAACCCCATCTATGCGCGTTTGCACAACCCGACGGTCGGGCGCTTCGAGGCCGGCGTCGCCGAACTCGAGGGGGCTGAGGCGGGGGTCGCCTACGCGTCGGGGATGGCAGCGTTGTCGGCGTGCCTGCTGGCCAGCAGCGGCTTGGCAGACGGCGAACGCTCTCATGTGGTGGCCGTACGTCCGATGTACGGAGGCACCGACGCGCTGTTGTCGAGCGGCCTGCTGGGGCTGAGCGTCAGCTGGGTCGAGGCCGACCGGGTCGGCGAAGCGATCCGTGACGAGACGGCGTTGGTCATCGTGGAGACGCCGGCCAACCCGACGCTGGAACTGATCGACATCGCCCGGGTGGCCGCGCAAATCTCGGAGGCGGCCGGTGGCGGGCGCGCCGAGGTGCCGCTGCTGGTCGACTCGACCTTTGCGACGCCGGCCCTGCAGCGGCCGTTGGAGCACGGCGCACAGATGGTGGTCCACAGCGCCACAAAATTTCTCGGCGGCCACGGCGACGCCCTCGGCGGCGTCGTCGCCACCAGCGAGGAGCTCGCCCGCCCGCTGCGAATGGCGCGCACGCTGACCGGTGGCGTCTTGCATCCGCGGGCCGCCTACGATTTACACCGCGGCCTGCAGACCCTGCAGCTGCGCGTCGAGAAGGCCCAGCAAAACGCCCGCATCCTCGCCGGGCGAATCTACGAGCACAAAGCAGTCAGTCGGGTGGCCTATCCCGGCTTCCCCGGAGGTGACCCGAACGGGCTGGTCGGCCGCCAGATGGACGGCCCCGGCTCGATGCTGGCCTTCGAGTTGGAGGGGGGCATCGAAGCGGCCGTCGCCGTGATGGAGCGCGTCGAGTTGATCACCCCGGCGGTCAGCCTCGGCTCGGTCGACACCCTCATCCAGCATCCGGCCGGGCTGACCCACCGCAAGGTCGACCCCGAGGTGCGCGGCGAGTTGGGCATCACCGACGGATTGATGCGCCTTTCGGTGGGCATAGAAAACCCCGAAGACCTCTGGGAGGAGCTTCGGGGCATTCTCGATGGGCTCGAGCTTATTGCGCCGAATAATCATTCGGCACGATGATCGTGGTTGCCGGCACCGACTGCAGCACTTTGAGGAGCACGCTGCCCATGACCGTCGCGATGAACTTCGAGTGCCCGGAGCGTCCCACTACGAGCAGGTCGAGGTCCTCGTTGCGCGCAAATTCGACCAGACCCTTGGCAGGTTTTTCCTGGATGCAGTGGGTCTCGTAGTCGACGCCTTCGAGGCGGTCGCCCAGCCCGGAGATCAGTTTGGACATCTCCTGTTCGGCCCAGTCGAACCTCTTCTCGTGGGAAAATTCGTCGGGCAGATCTTGATCGTCGAGGGCGTCGATGGTCGGCTCGGTGTCGACGTGGATGAAGTCGAGCTCGGCGCCGATGGTGTTGGCCAGGTCGGTCGCGAAGTTGGCAGCGCGCACGCTGTTGTCGGAGAAGTCCAAGCCCACGCCAATACGCGGCGGTTTTTGGAGTTCGGTATGATCGGGCTCGACCAGCACCATCGGGCACGGCGGATCGTTGGCCAAGTTACGGGCCGTCGATCCGAGCAGTAGTCTCTCCCAGCTTCCCTTGCCGGATACCGACAGCACCAGCATTTCGGCCTCGTGGTCGTCGACCGTGTCTTCCAACTGCACTGAGGGATGTCCGACCAAAACTTCGACTCTGTCCGGCACCCCACCGGTGGCCTCTTCGTACCAGCTGGCGACCCGATCCTCGGCCTTTTCCATCAACTCGGGCTCGTCGAGAACGTCGTATTCACCCTTCGCCCAGTTGCCGACGCTGATGCGAATCACATGCGAGACGATCACCGAGACATCACGTTTCTGCGCAAAGTGGTACGCCCAACGGGCGGCGGCTTTGGCAGTCTCGGAAAGATCAGTAGCCAGGATGATGCTCGAGCCCTTCATGCTGCTTCCTCAACGGCGAGTTTGGGTGGGTTATCTTCGCCCCGCATTTTTACTGCAGCGCGTCCTAAAGGTCAAAGTCGTTGGGAGGACGCTACATCGATCCACTTGGCTACTCGGCAGGTCGAAGTGGACCTTCGTCTGATCGCTCGCGTTCTTGGTTCTTGGTTTTTGGTACTGCGGGCATCTGGAATCGCCGCAGGAACAGAAGCTTTCAAAATGCCAAGCACCAAGCACCAACCACCAAAAACCGCGACATGAGGGCACTCGAGAGTCGTTTCGCCACAACTCCCTCGAATATCTCAAAGCCGCGGACCTCATACGAAAAATTAGCTGTAGGCGGTAAATTGTGGTATTCACTGGCAAAATAGCGTTTCGTTCTTGAAGAGATTGCCTCATGCGCCGCTTCGCCTGCATATCCCTTGTCGCGCTGGCACTCGCCGTAGCGGTCAGCAGCGCCGGATGCACGGTGGGATACCGCTACCACCACCTCAACTCGACGCTCCACAACGGCACCGGCGCCAGCGCCGAGGTCGACGGCAGCGGGCATACCGTCGAGATGGGGATCGTGCTCGATTTTCGCTATGTGCGCCTGATCTCGGCGTATCTCTTTCCCACCTACGAGTTCGACGTGGAAGATAACCTCGGCGGCTCAGGATACCATTATTCTCAGCAAGAAACGCGCGGCTTTCGCCTCGACGTGCCGTTGTTGAGCGTCTGGAATGAAGAGGGCGGGCTGGACTATCCGGGCACGATGGTCCACCGCAACAGCGTCGAACTGTGGGGCAGCCTCTCCGGCCGCCCCGGGACGGTTCCGCTGTGGTGGGCCGATCTGGGCCTGGTCTATTACCACCACAACGGGGTAGCCCTGCGCGCCTTCGGTGGCTGGGGCGGGGCGCCCTTCGACGGCGCGACCTCTCGGATGGGCACCGAGCGCAGCCAATTCGAATTCTGGGAGACCACCGCCGGCGGTTACACCGGCGGCTTCGAGATCACCCTCGCCGCCGGCGAGCAGGCGCTGGACTTCTTCAAATTCTTCATCGAGCAACAAGAAGAAGCGGGCAAGCCACCTCGCTAGCAACCCCCATCGGAGCGACGGCCTCCGTGCCGTCGAAACGACGCCAGGGACGGCGTCGCTCCAGTTTCAAATATCTTCGCCTAAGAGGCGCTCTCGGAGCTCGGCGGGCACGCAGAGGCGCAGGATTTTATAAGAGTCGCGCCCCAGCAGGTGGACCATATCACTGTGGTCTTCGATGGGGGCGACGCTGCCGTCGGGGGCGATGATCGGGATGTGGGCGCCGATATCGCCATGTTCGGGGTCGTAGGGGGTGTAGGGGGTATCGTAGGCGCGGTCGGTGAGCACCGCAAACTCCGGGTCGAGGCCCATCTCGCGGGCAATCTCGTTGGCGCGATCGAGGGTCCGGGCGATGTCGACGGGATCGTCGACGTTGAGGTCGATCGTCTTGTACAAGTCGCGGTCGAGCAGGCCTTGGCTCAGCCGCGAGAGCACGGGGTCGTCGGCCGTTCGCCATTGCTTGAGCGAGATCCACACGTCGGTGTCGTCCAGCGAGACGAACTCCTCGGTAGACAGTCGCTCGCCGCCCAGAAGCTTGGCCAGGCGCTCGCTGGGGCCCACCTCGAAGTCGTAATCCTGCCCGTATAACATCTCGGCACGGGCGAGCACCGCCTCGAGCATCTTCTCGGCGGCGCGCACCGCTTTGTGAAGGTAGACCTGCTTGAACATGTGGAAGCGGGCGAGCAAGTAGCCCTCCACAGCCTCACGCGAGCGGTAGCTGACCGCCAGCCGCCGGCTGGTCCCCTCGGCACGCTCCTGGCCCTCGTAAGTCTCGAGCATCGTCAGGATGCGCTCGAAGTCGTACACCCCGATCTTGACGCCGGTGGCCAGCCCGTCGCGCAAAATATAGTCGAGCCGGTCGGCGTCGAGCTGACTGGAGACGATATCGAGCAGGACGTGCTTGTCGGGCGGAAAGTCCCGGCGCGGACCAAAATAGCTGGCCACACGCTCGGGAAGCGTCGCGTCGACCTCGGCCAGCACCCCGTAGACCTCGCTATCCGGATCGCGCACCAATTGGGCGCTATAATCCTCGTGATGGACGCGGGTGACCTTCTCGATGGCGTGGCTAAACGGCCCGTGGCCGATATCGTGCAAAAGCGCCGCGCACATCACCTCCAGGCGCTCCTCGTCGCCGAAGCCGTGCTCGAAGGTCGCGAACATCCGACGCGCCACATGCGCCACCCCCAGGCTATGCACAAACCGGCTATGCTCGGCGCCGTGATACACCAGATTGGCGAAGCCGAGCTGGCGGATGCGTCTGAGCCGCTGAAAGGTGCGCGTCTGAATCAGCCGGAAGATCACGCGCTCGACCTCGTCGTTGAGGTCGAAGGCGATGATGTTGTGGACCGGGTCGCGAAAGAGTTTCGGTTTCATTGGTTAACTGCAGGGGTTCAGGGGTCCAGGGGTCCGGGGGTCCAGGGCGCGGATGGCGCGGATGGCGCGGATGGCGCGGATGGCGCGGATGGCGCGGATG
>CAYLTX010000062.1:0-36879 GCA_964386725.1 uncultured Bradymonadales bacterium
GCGCCCCAACCTTCGCTGCGCGCCCCAACCCGACGCTTAAATCCTTAAAGCTCCACCTGCCCTGGCTCACCAAGCGTTGGCCTGACGCCCGCTTGATATCTTTTGCATCGGCGAGTCATCGGCTACGGTGGCGCAGCCTAACTAACTCCTCGTTTACTGGAGGGTGCGCGATGTCCCGGCCGCTCGGTACCGCAATAATTTGCTGCACGTTATTTCTCCTCGCCGGCCTCTTTGCCGGTTGTCAGCGTCCCGTCGGCGACGACTTCCAAGCCAACGCGGTCACCTCGGAATCCGATACACAGAGTGCGGCGCGCGCCGCACCTGATCAGGTCGCGATGCCCGAGTGCCGTGGAAAGGTGCACCTGGTCTACCTAAAAGACCTGGCAGACAAGCGAGTCCCGGGGCGGCCTTCCAACCAATTCGTCGACACTTCTTTTCTCGAGAGCGAGGCCCGGCGCTACCGTGAGCGCTACGGGATCGACGTGCGGGTTCGGCGACCGATGCCGCTGACGCTCGCTGAGTTCGACGCCGAGCGAGGTCAGTTCCAAGACGACCACATCCTCTACCGGCTCACGGAGCAGTTCTCCGCCGAGATTGCGGATCCGGACGCTGTCGTCATCGCCGTGATGAACCCGGACATGTACCCCAACAACATCCCCCAGTGGCGCTACGTCTTCTCGATGCGCCGTGAGAAGGACGGTCTCGCCGTAATTGCGACCTACCGCATGTTTGACAGCCCGGGCGAGCGTGGTGACGAAAGGTTCGCCCACCGAGTGCGGGTCATGCTCGCCAAGGATGTCGGGCGTCTGCTCTGCGGCTTCGAGCTGAGCGAGGACCCGCAAAGCGTGATGTATGGGAAAGTACTCGGCCCCTCCGACCTCGACCAGATGAGCGATGATTTGCGGACCGGCCGGTGATGGCGGGACGCCGCCAGCCCGCCTGCTTTGCAACGAAGGCGTCCAGACCTGGTGAAAGTTTAAGAGAATAACCGCCGCGAAGGATTATGCGGGCGCCGGCGTCGACTGAGCACGGTCAAGCCGCATAAACGAGCGCGCCCCAAGCCGACGCTTAAACCCTTAAAACTCCAGAAGGTCTGGCACCGATGGTTGAGCGAGCTCACCGCCCGCCGCCGCGCACCTCGTTGCCGGCGCCGCGCCCTCCGCGGTCCTTTTGGTCGTTATTCACGATAAATACCGACGCTCCGAACGGCCCACATTGGCGCTGGTCGCGCCAGAAATTCCAGTGGATATAGACCTTGCCGTCGGGGCTGACGATCTCGCCGGGCGGGCTCTTGTGGGGTCCGATGGCGTGGCTGATGGAGATCGCCTCGGCGTCGAACATCATCTCGCCGGAGGAGTCGACGATATTGACCGCGTCGACCTTTCCGGAGTCGGCGTCGATGACGAATTCGAGCTTGCTGTTGAGCCGAGGATTGTTCAGGGGGTGGCCGCGGGGCATATTCGAGTCCAGATGCGGCAAGTAGGTCGCGCCCCAGCGCTGGTGGATCTTGCGGTGAATGCGGCTGATATAACTGGCGTATACGGCCGCTTTGGCGTTGACGCCGGTGTGGTTGCCCGGCTTGACCTCGGTGATGTGATTCTCGAGGCTGGCTCTGACGGCCTTCTCCCGGTCTTTCCAGCCCGACAGCAACTTCCTTCCGCGCTTTTCCTCTTTGACTTGCCCCTTTAACCGCTCGTCGGTCTCGCCGAAGACCTCCTCGTAATCATTCGCAGAGGGGTCGAAGAGCGCGCGCGGGTTAACCTTGCCGGGCTTTTTGCGCACCACCGGCGAATCCTCGGCGCGCTCGCGGGCCTGCGTGGCGCCCTCCTCGGCCTCGGGCTCGGCCTCCTCGGAGGGGGCGCGCTCTTTTTGCGGCTTCGGTGAGGCGGTCTCCCGGCGCGCTTGCTCCTCGGGTCGCTTCTGCTCGGAGATCTCGGAGCGGGCCGCCATCTCCTCGCCTTCGCGCTCGTCGTCCTGCGAGCCGCCGGGCTCCTCGAGCTCTTCGGGGACGTCCTTTCCGGGGAGCACGTTCTCAGTGGTCGTCTCCTCGGCGCGCGTCTGTTCGTCGACCTTATTGGCCTGATCGGAGAGATAATCGGCCTCCTCCGGATCTTCCTCGTTGGTCTCCTGTTCGACGACCTTTCGATCGACGTCGATGTCGGGTTCTTCGAGCTCTTCTTCTTTTTCTTCTTCTTCCTCGGGCGGCTCGTCTTGTTCGTCCGGCTCGACGGTCTCCTGCTCTTCGGTCTCGACGCGTTCGTCGGGCTCGGCCTGCGCCTGTTCGACGGGCTCTTCTTCCTGCTCGATGGTCGTGGTGACCTCGAACTCCTCGTTCTCATCGGGAGGATCCGGGGCCGTCCACTCGGCGAGCTTGGGCGGCAAGAAAACCACCACAATGACCAGGTGAACCAACACAGAGATCCCCACAGCTGCCCACGCTGGCTTCCGTCGATTTGGCCGCTTCTGCTGGCTCATCTTGTCATTGGTTTGGAACGGATGTACAAGCAGGGGTCCAATGCGGACGCCCTTTCACCCTCTGGCAGCACGTGCTGCGTAGACACAAACACGCAATGGCTAAAAAACTGTTCCATGCGCGATCCTTTTTTCGGCTCGCCGCCCTGGTTACCTTCGTCCTCGCTGCCACCCTCACGGGTTGCGCGCCGTCGATCGGTGACGAATGCGAATCCCGCGGCGACTGCCCGTCAGACGCGATCTGCGATGTCACCATCAGCGACGGCTATTGCACCGTCCCCAACTGTGAGCTGGGTGGATGCCCAGAGGACTCAGTATGCGTCATCTTCGATCAAAACACCCGATTTTGTATGGCGATCTGTGAGGACGCCTCCGAATGTCGGGACGGACACGACTGCCGACGGGATAATAACTTCGAGGGCGAACCCTTCGGTTATTGCTATGAGCCGGCCGCCGAACCGTCAAATAACGATTGATTCGGCGAGGCCGTTTTGACCCACGGCACCCGCGCGCTGCGCACTCCCACCTGCCACACACTGTGATAGCTGTAAAACTAAACACATTTGCCGTGTGTAACCCGGTGAATGTGCGTCCCGTCATCTCGCGCAATTGTATGTCGGTCCATCCGCAAGTATCCTTAACGGCGAGATGATCAGCACACGCTATTACAACACGCTCACTGCTGCAGTATTCGTTTGCGCCCTCATTGTTCTGGGCGCGACCGGCTGTTTCGAGGCCTCGTGCACCGAGATCGGCTGCGCGGGCAACCTGCAGTGCAATGAGGAGACCGGCCAATGCGAGGAGTCTGTGCGCTCCTGTGAGCCGGGTGATTGCCCATCGGGCAAGGTGTGCGAGCCGTCCTCGGGCACCTGCCGCTCGGAGGGCGCACGCTGCGTGGACAACAGTTGCCCTGCCCGTCAGGTATGTAACGCTCAGACCGGATTCTGTGAGGCACAGGCCGATTGCCAGGTCGACTCCTGCCATTCCTCGGCCGAGCAATGCGATCCGCTCAGCGGCGAGTGCGTGCCCAAGGATTGCGAGACCGATTCAGAATGCGGCGCCGGCTTTTATTGCTCGACCGACGACCAATGCCGCGCCGGCTGCCGCATCGGCGAGGAGACCTCCTGCCCTCCGGGACAATTTTGCCGCGGCAGCCTCGACGAGGTTATCGGCCAATGTCGCGACGAGTGCCAGGCCGACGAGCAATGCCCGATCGGCCAGATCTGCGAGCAATCTCAGAGCGGCTCGTCGTGCGAGCCCGAGCCCGCCTGCGACACCGACGCGGACTGCCGAGACGTGGGCGTCTGCCAGGAGAGCACCTGCCAGCCGCCCCCGTGCGCCAGCGACGATGACTGCCCCGGAGACGAAGCCTGCGAGCGCGCCACCGGCCAATGCGTCGGTGGCAGCTGCGAGGAGGATATCCACGCCCCCAACCAGACACTCGACCAAGCCGCTCAGCTCGCCCCCAGTCGCCACTCCGGGCTTCGGCTCTGCGTCGGTAAATCCGATTGGTTTACCGTCTCTCTTCGCTCCTCTGACGCGCTTCGGCTTCGGCTCGAGCACGGCTCGGACGCCGATCTGGATATGTTCGTCTTCGACGAGTACGGCGCTCTTTTGGCTGCCAATCAGCAAACCGGAGCTGTGACCGTGCTCGAGATGATCTCGGAGCGCACTCAGACAGCCGCCATCCAGATCACCTCCTCGAGCGCCGACGACGAACTCTACGATCTGGAGATCACCCGAAACCCCGACGGGGCATTCTGCCGAGACGACACCTCCGAGGAAAACGATGTCCCCTCCGAGGCAGTCATGCTGCCCACCGACCCCGACGCGTCCTTCGAGATCTCGCTGGCCATCTGCGGCGCCGACGAGGACTGGTTCATGCTGCCGGATCTCGCGGCCAACTCCGGCCTGAGCGTCGCGCGCACCGACGCCGACGACCACATCACCCTCGAGCTATTCACCCCCGACGGCCGGGCGTATACGCTCGGAGAGCACGGCTGGGATGGCGACGAACTCCAGCTCGACCGGCTGGGCACCGCCGGCGACCACCTGGTGCGCGTACGTTCACGTTTCGCACGCTCGGGCTCGTATCGGCTCAGCACCCGCGTGCTCGAGCCCGTCGACTGCCCGGACGCTCGCGCCAACGAGACAGCCGACCTGGCTCTGTCGATCCCCACTAATTCTGTGCGTTCACTTCCCTTCTGCCCGCTCGACGACGCCTGGGAGGTCGACTGGCTGGCCCTCGATCCGCCCGACGAGGACGCCTCGCTCACCGCGCAGGTCGTCCCCGTAGGCGATTTGCCCCCGCTCGACGTCGTACTCTTCGAGCAGACGCCCCAGGGCCCCGAGCGCGTCCGCCGCGCCGCGCTCACCGACGATTCCTACCGCGTTCGCGCCCCCGCCGATGCCGAAGCCAACTACCTACTGCGCCTGAGCGCCGACGGCGCCCCCGGCCGCGTCATCTCCGGCGTCGACTACCAGGTATTTTACCGCTACGAGCCGTTGGATTGAGCGTCCTTCTCTCGCTCGAAATACTTATCCATCTCCCGGAACATCCCAAACCAAAGGGCCTGCTCGCGCTCGTCGAGGCCGGCGCGCATGAGCACGCTGCGGATGGTGCGCATGATATGCTCGTTGGAGGGGGTTTTGAAGAAGTCGACCTCGGCGAGGACTTTTTCTATATTGTCGAACATATGCTCCATCGTCTCCATACTGGCCGGCGGATAGTCGCTCTCCGGGCGATGGATGGCGACGTCGGGCTCCTCGACGGCGACGCCCGATGCCTGGCGAAAAACCTCCCAGACCATCAGCAAGACAGCCTGCCCCAGATTGAGCGACGAATAATCCGGCCGTGTCGGGACAGTCACCACCGAGTGGCAATGATCGAGCGCGTGGTTGGGCAGGCCGGAGTCCTCGCGGCCAAATAGATAGGCCACCTTGCCCTCTTCGGCCATCTTGAGCGCCTTGAACCCCGCGCCGCGCGGCTCGGTGAAGATGCGCTCTTGTTTTCTGGGCCGTGCGGTCGTGCCGATGGTGTAGACGCAATCGGTGAAGGCCTCTTCGAGATCGGCGCAGTGCTTCAAGTTGGCGATGACGTCGTCGGCCTTCGGAGCGCTGATGCTGATCCGATGCGGGTCGGCCTCCTTGGGGCGCACCAGGCGCAGATCGGTGACGCCGAAGTTCTTACAGGCGCGTACCGCATTGCCGATATTGATATCGTCCTGGGGCTCCCACAAAACGATGACGATATTGTCGAGAAGGTGCTGTCGGTCGGGTGAATCGGTCATGGCTGGTCTCAAAAAAAGCTGAACTCATAAAACGAGAAGGCCGCCCCGAAAGAGGCGGCCTTCTGATACATCATTGAGATGTGATCACGCTAGTTGTCGTTACGACATTAGTTGTCGTTACGGCGTTTGGGCTTTCTCAAAAACGTGGGCACGTCCATCTGCTCTTCTTCGGTCGGCGTCAGGCCGCCGGTGGCCGGCCGAACGCTGCCGCTGGGCGTGCGAATGAAGCTCGCGCGCCGGTCCTCTTGTTTCTCTTCTCGCTCCTGAGCCTCGAAACTATCGGTGGTGACGTGGCGCTGGCGCTTGTCGGACTGCTCCTGGCCGGGATCTGTCTGGTCAGCCTGCTCGGCTTCGGCCTGCTCTTCTCGGCTCTGGCGTGCGGTGCGCCGGCCACCTCGGGCCTGCATCTCGCTGACATCCGAGGCGATCGGCTTGTCGTCGCCCTCGCGAAAGCCGGTGGCGATGACCGTAATCTGGATCTCGTCGCGCATATCTTCTTCGATGACGTTTCCGAAGATGATGTGCGCGTCCTCGTCGGCGGCCGACTCGATGAAGCTGGCTGCCTCGTTGATCTCTTTGAGCGTCAGATCGTATCCGCCGGTGATATTGATGAGGATGCCGGTGGCGCCCTCGATGGATACGTCCTCCAGAAGCGGCGAGGAGACGGCCATCTCGGCGGCCTCCAGGGCGCGTCCGGGCCCGCTCGATCGGCCGGTGCCCATCAAGGCGAGGCCGCGGCTATTCATGATCGTGCGCACATCGGCGAAGTCGACGTTGACCAGGCCGCGCACGGTGATCAGGTCACTAATCCCCTGCACGGCGTGCAACAAGACCTCGTCGGCGCGCTTGAACGCCTGCAGGATCGTGGTGTCCTCGCCGGAGATAGCCAGCAGTCGCTGGTTCGGGATCGTGATCAGCGTGTCGACCGCCGCCGATAGGCTTTCGATGCCCGATTCGGCCTGGCGTCGCCGCCTGCGTCCCTCGAAGTGGAAGGGCTTGGTGACCACTCCCACGGTGAGCGCGCCGATTTCACGGCCAATATTGGCAATCACGGGTGCTGCACCGGTGCCGGTTCCGCCACCCATGCCCGCCGTCACGAAGACCATATCGGCGCCGCTGAGCGCCTCCTCGATACGTCCCTGATCCTCGAGGGCCGAGCTGCGGCCCACTTCCGGATCTGCGCCGGCTCCGAGTCCCTTGGTCAGGTTTGCACCCAACTGGACTTTGAGCGGCGCGAGGTTGTTCTCGAGCGCCTGAAGATCGGTATTCGCCGCGATAAACTCGACGTGATCGATCCCTTCAGTGATCATCGTGTTGATGGCGTTACCCCCGCCTCCACCGACCCCGATCACCTTGATCTTGGCCGAATCCGGCAGCTGGTCGTCATCGAATTCGAGCATGGTGAAATACCCCGGTGTACAAACAACTCAAGAGGAAAATAGCGACTGATTACGGAGGTCCTAGGCGCGCTCTTCGCGGCGTGCGGCGAAGATAACACTGGCCCCTTATACCATCAAGTCAGAGTGCGAGAGATTGACAGTCAGCTCCGCCCCCGGAAGGCCCTTGACAGCTGTTGCAGTTTCTAACTCTCTCACTTTCTCACTCACTCACTTTCTGCATTTAAAACATCTCGGCGAACCACTGGCCGACTCGGGACGCAAACTTGCGATAAAAACCGCCCTCTTCGGCCGAAAACACCCCACGCTCGGGCTCCTCGGAGCCGTGAAGGACCAGGCCGACGCCGGTGGCAAACTTCGGATTCCTGACCACGTCGACCAGTCCGCCGATTCCTTTGGGCACTCCCCGGCGAACCGGCAGGCTGAGGATCTCCTCGGCCAGCTCGGGCATATTCTCCAAGATCGTGGTGCCCCCGGTGATGACCACGCCGCTGGCGATGAGATCTTCGTAGCCCGAGTTTTTGAGCTCACGGCCTACATAGGCGAAGATCTCCTCGACGCGCGGCTCGATGATCTCGCTGAGGATCTGCCGGCTCAACACGCGCGGCGGACGTCCGCCCACCGAAGGGACCTCGATGGTCTCCTCGGCGGCGACCTCGTCGGTCATCGCGCAGCCATACTTTTGCTTGATGCGCTCGGCCTCGGCCATCGGGGTGCGCAGCCCCACGGCGATGTCGTTGGTCAGGTGATTTCCGCCGATCGACAACACCGCGGTGTGCACCAGGCTGCCCTGGCTGTAGATGGCGATGTCGGTGGTCCCGCCGCCGACGTCGACCACGGCCACGCCCAGCTCTTTTTCGTCCTCGCTCAAGACCGCCTCGGAGCTGGCGAGCTGCTCGAGCACGATATCGGCGACCTCCAGGCCGCAGGCGTTGGCGCACTTGACGATATTCTGGGCGCTGGTCACCGACGCGGTGACGATGTGGACGTTGGCCTCCAAGCGCACGCCGGTCATCCCCAGCGGCTCTTTGATGCCGTCCTGATCGTCGATGATATACTCTTGGGGGATGACGTGGATGACCTGCCGGTCCATGGGCATGGCCACCGCACGTGCGGCGTCGACCACCCGCGCCAGATCCTGGCAACGGACTTCTTTGTCTTTGACCGCCACGATTCCGCGGGAGTTAAACCCTTTGACGTGGCCGCCGGCGATGCCGGCGTAGACTCGGTTGACCTCGCAGCCGGCCATCAACTCGGCCTCCTCGACCGCCTTGGCGATCGAGTTGATCGTGGCGTCGATATTGATGACCACGCCCTTTCTCAATCCTGTCGAGGGGTGGCTGCCGATTCCGATGACGTCGATGCCCTCCTCGGTGACCTCGCCGATGATGCAGGCGATCTTGGTGGTTCCGATGTCGAGTCCGACGACGATTTCTTCTTTGCGTCCCATGTAGCTCCCTTCCGTGGTAGCGACGGTATGCAGCGGCTGGCACGCTGCATCTGCCTGTTTAGGTTATAGCGTCTTAATCGGCCCGCTCACCGCTGTCGGCCTTCCTTGGCCGATCTCGGCGTCCGACTGCGACGCGACTCAAGTCTGAATCCTGGTCGATGAGAATATAATCGACCTCCATCGCCCGCTGGACGATGGACTGTTGAACGGCTTTGAGCCGCTCGAGACGCTCCCGGAAGCGCCCTCGGCCCAGCCGAATCTCGATGCCCGTGTCGGCCGTGACCAGAGTCAGGCCGAGCACCGAGTCGACGTGGACCTCGCTCAACGACTCCCAATCCGAGAGTCCCATCTCGCGATACGTGTGCACCACATCCATCGCCTCCAAAAACTGCCTTCGGCCATCAGGTCCTTCGAGCGACGAAGCCTCGAGGCCGGTCAGCAGGGGAAGCGACAACAGCTCGACGACCGGATCGTGCGCCTCGAGCGTCTTGAAGACCTGCCCATCGGCGTTGACGACGTGGTAGTCGCGGTCGATGAGCAGCGCCACCGGTCGTTGCTCGGTGACGCTCACCGAGACGTGATCGGGGAGTCGGCGCTCGACGTCGGCGCTTCGAACCCATGGATGCGCCTCGATGAGCTGGTCGGCGCGCTCCAGATCGACGTCGAAGATATTCAACCCCGTCAGCAGCCCTGCATCTTCGAGCAGAGCGTTGCGGTCGACGTGATCGAGCCCGCTCACTTCCACTTCTTGGAGCTGGAAGTACGTGCCGGATACGGTGCGAATATAGGCGTGGAAAATGCCGTAAGGTAAGCCGATGGCGACCGCTAGAAGAAAGACAACCGGTAGAGCCCTCTTGCCCAGGGCCCCGAGTCGCTTTCCGAGCGACTTCAGGCGCTGGCCGAGCGGGCGTCGGCGTCGGTTTTTCGAGCGGAAATCAAACATCAACTTCTTCCATGAAGCTACGACTAGCTCTCATCCTTGAGAGCCCACACACTACGACTTCGAGCGGCCGGGCCGCCCACCGAGCGGGCCGGAACCCGCCGGGCGCTCACTCCTCGCTCCAATCGGTCCGATAGGAGGCTGAGGCGAGCATTAACTCAGTAAATTCTTCGAAACTAATGCCGTGGCGCTTGGCCAACTTCGGCACCAGGCTGGTCGGGGTCATCCCGGGGATCGTGTTGACCTCCAGGGCGTACAACTCCAGCCCATCTTCGGTCGTCTTTGCTTTGAAATCGACCCGGGCGACACCTTCGCAGCCGACGGCGTTGTAGGCGTCTCGGCCCAACGTTTCAAGCCTTGATTTGAGGCCCCCATCCGCGATGGTTTCATAGCGGGTTTCGGAGGATTCATACTTGGCTTTGAAATCGTAAAACTCTTCTCCGGGCACCACTTCGATCGAGCCCAGGCACTCCGAATCAAAGAAGCCCACGGTATACTCGGGGCCGTCGAGAAATTCTTCGATCAAGATCGCGGTCGAGCCCGCCTGAACCTCGCGCTCCCACAACGCTTCGAGCGCCTCGGCGAATTCGGGCTCCTCGCGGCACAGATAGACGCCCACGCTGCTTCCCTCGTCGTTGGGCTTGGCGACCACCGGCAGGTCGACGCCGGCGTCGTCGAGCTGGGCCAAGACGGCCTCGAAGTCGAGCGGACCGGTCCCATCGACCGTCACGCTGCGCGGTGTGGGCACGCCCGCCTCATGCATGACCGCTTTGGCGCGCGTCTTGTCCATCGCCAGCGCCGAGGCGAGCACCCCGCTGCCGGTATATCGGACGCCCATCGCCTCTAGGAAGCCCTGCAGCACGCCGTTCTCGCCGGCGCCGCCGTGCAGGCCCAATAGGACCGCCGCGGGGCGCTGCTCGGCGAGTTGGTCGAGATCCGCGGGGACATCGAAGACCTGCGTATCATAGCCGAGACTCTGCAGCGCCCGGGCGAAGCCCTGGCCAGTCGTCAGGCTGATCTCGCGCTCCGAGGAGCTTCCCCCGGTCACCACGCCGACCTTCTGACCCCTGAACCGCGTCTTGTCGATATGCTCTAGCATCCTTGCTCTTCCCACTGACGCTCGAATTGGCGCAATCTCTCGTAACCGTCGAATCCGACGAACCTCACCTCGGGGCGAAGCTCGAGCCCGAATTGGCGGCGTACCTTGCATCGGGCCAAGGCCATCAGGCTCAAAAAATCCTCGGCTGTGGCCTCGTCTTCGTTGATGAAGAAGTTCGCGTGAAGCGGGCTTACCCGCGCGCCGCCAATGGCGTGTCCTTTCAGTCCGACTTCTTCGATCACCCGTCCGGCCCAGTCGCCCTCGGGATTTGCGAACGTGCTTCCGACACTGGCCAGCTTATATGGCTGGGTGCGGTTTCGCCTCGCTTTGTCTCGCCGGACCGCTTGTCTGGCGGCGTCGACGTCGCCTTTTTCGACTCGGATGCGACCACCAACGACGATCGAGTCGGGCGGCAGCTCCGAGTGGCGATAGGACAGCGAGAGATCCTCGACACTGAAGGTGTGCCTGGCAAGTCCGTCGCCTTCTGGCACCGCCACATCGGCGTCGATGAGCACCTCGGAGAGTTCGCACTCTTTGGTGCCCGCATTCAATGCGACCGCGCCGCCAAAGGTACCGGGAATCAGCGCCAAAAACTCGGCGCCGACGTAGCCGGCCTTGTGCAACGCGCGAACGACATGGGCGTTGATCGCCCCGGCGCCGATGTGCATCACCGCCGTACCGTCGTCCATCGGCTCGATGTGCCAGTCAGCGAGTTCGCCGCTCAGGCGCATCACGATGCCGCCAATTCCCTCATCCGGGAAAAGTGTATTGCTCCCCAAACCGACCACGGCCAGCCCGAGCCCTTCGACGCGTGCTATTTCGACGAGCCTCTGCAGCTCGTCGGCCGTCTCGACCTCGGCCCAAACCGCCGCCGGCCCGCCCACTCGAAGTGAACAATGACTCGACAGTGGCTCGTTGAACCGAAGCCGCGATTCCATGCCCTCGGTCGCCTTTAACTCCAGGAGGCTTTCGCCTGGCTGGAAATTGACAGAATCTGTCATCAGCTACCGATAGCGAGGGTGGCAATGAACGTCACTTCTTTCCGGCTTCTGTCCTCGAGACATAAGTCAGGATACATCAAAAACAGCCTCCTGCAAGCGTCCTGCACCGCTTCTGCACCAACGCCGAACCTCTTGTTCTTCAACCACTTACACGTCGACCCTTATGCATACATTGAGGTATTTGGTCGTTCTTGATGTGGATTCTTGGAGCCCAGAGACCAGCCATAAAGTAATACCTGAGGGACGTTGGCCGGTCCCAAACCTTTGCTTGTAAAAAATCGTGTCGATCGGCGGGAAGCTCAGCGATCCATCATCTCGATGCATCGCTTGGCGACCTCCTCGGCTGCCTCGGGCCGGCCGAGCTTTCGAGCCTGTTCGGAGAGGTTCTCCAAGGAGATCGGATTTCGGATGAGCCCTGCGACCAACCGGGTCGCGCGCTGGGCGCCGACCTCGGCGTCGGGGATGGAAATACCTGCGCCGGCCTGGGCGATCTGACGGGCGTTCGCGCTCTGGTGATCATCGGCCGCGTGGGGAAACGGCACGTAGATGGCGGGGATGCCGAGCACGAGCACCTCGGCGATGGTCGAGGCGCCGGCCCGGCAGATAAGCAAGTCACACCAATCGTAGGCCTCGGCCATATCGTCGATAAATTCGACGACCTCGGCCTCGCCGGCAAACCCGTCGTATCGACCGTCGACCTCGTCGAGGCGACCTTTGCCGCATTGGTGGCGCACGACGACGTTGTCGGCGATATCCCCCAACGCACACAGGGCCGCGGGCAACTCGCTATTGAAGCTCGCCGCCCCGCCGCTGCCGCCGATGATCAGGATATGAAATTCGGCGCCCTCCTGCGGGGCCCGGTATGCGAACGCCTCGGCCATCTCCAGCAGGTCCCGACGAATCGGATTGCCAACGACCTCGCAATCGACCTCGGGGAAGTACTCCGCGCTGGCCTCGAAGGTCAAAAATGCGCGGTCGACGACCTTGCCCAGCAGCTTGTTGGTCATGCCCGGCACCGAGTTTTGCTCCATGAGCGCGCTCGGCACCCCACGCACGGAGGCGAGCATCGTAAACGGTCCGGCCGCATAACCGCCCACGCTGACCACAAGCGCTGGATTGAGGCGCTGGAACACTCCCAACGACTGCAATCCGCTGAACGGGAGTTTACTCAAGCCTTTGATCCAGCCCGCGGTGCCGCCTCCTTTGAGCATGGGGACGTCGACCAGCTCGAGCCGGTAGCCCAGCTCCGGGATCACGCGCGCCTCGATGCCGTGCTCGGTGCCCACAAAGGCAATATCGATCGACGGGTCGAGAGCCTTGATCGCCTCGGCGACGGCCACACCCGGGAAGAGATGTCCCCCGGTGCCGCCGCCGGCGATGACCACACGGTTATCTCGTTTCTTGGCTCCAAAGAGCGCCATGCCGGTGCCTATCTAGCTGGTTGCTATCGAATAGCTGCTATCTAACTAATCGTCTCGAAGATCGTCGCGTCGCTTCAATATCTTTCGCTTCTTTCGCTTCCATCGTTTGTTCTCGCGCCGCGCTTCGCGTTCCGCGCGGCCAAGCTCCCAGTGGTCGGGTTCGTTGCGCGAGATATTCAGCAGCACGCCAACCGAAAACATGCACATGATCATCGAGCTGCCGCCAAAGCTGACAAATGGCAGCGTCAGACCTTTATTGGGCAAAAGACCGGTGACCACGCAGAGGTTGGCGACCGCCTGCAGCCCGATGAGCGCGGTCAACCCGAAGGCGAGGTGCCGGCCAAAGGCGTCACGCGCCTCGAAGGCGATGCGCACCCCTCGCCACAAAAACATCGCGAAGAGGGTGACCAAAAAGATCACGCCCACCAGGCCGAGTTCCTCGGCGACGATGGTGCCGATAAAGTCGTTCCAAAGCTCGGGTACATAGCCGAGCTTGCCGGTGCCGTTTCCGAGGCCGCGCCCGGTCAGCCCGCCCGAGCCGATCGAGATGAGCGACTCGCTGATCTGATAGCCGATACCGTCTCGATAGCTAAATGGATCTCGAAACGCCAGGAGCCGCTCCACGCGGTACTCACGGCTGGTGATCGCAAAATAGGCGAGCACACCGCCTGCGACCACGAATCCGCCCAAATAGACGAGTCTCGCGCCGCTGGTGAAGAGCAGCATGCCCATCATGGTCAGCAAGATAACTGACGTGCCGAAGTCCGGCTGGAGCATGAGCAACAGCACGAACAGGCCAATGACGGTCAGGTGCGGGATGAAGGCGACGCTAAACTTATTCATCTGGTCGCCCTTTTTACTGACCGAATAGGCCAGAAACATCAGGGCGGTGACCTTGGCGACCTCCGCCGGCTGGAAGCTCATCCCACCCAGGCTAAACCATCGTTGAGCGCCGTTTTGGATCGTACCGATGCCCGGGACCAATACGAGCGCGAGCAGCAAGACGGTCCCGCCCAGGATCGGGTAGACCAGACGCTTGTACCAGCGATAGTCGAGGCGAAGCGCACCGAATAGCAGCACCACGCCCAGGGTGACCTTTTGTAGTTGGCTTTTGACCAGATAGAGATGGTCGCCGAATTTATCGGCGGCCATCACGGCGCTGGACGAATAGAGCATCACCAGGCCGAAGCCGACCAGCAAAAAAACGACCGCCAGAAGCCAAAGGTCCCAGCTGGTGCCCTGCTCGGCGTCGGCCGATTGTACCGGCCTCTGATTGGCGAGGCTGGTCAGGATATCCGTACTCATCGTCGGCCCTCCGTGGCCTATACTGCAGAGAGTAAGAGAGTGAGAAAGTGAAAGAGTAAGAAGAGCAGTTGCAGTATCTAACTATCTAACTTTCTCAACGCCGATCGTCGTGACAGCGCGAACGCTTCAACGCAGCTTGAGCGACGCCAACGCGATGAGGTTCAATAGTATCGCAATAATCCAAAATCGCACGATAATCTTTGGCTCCGGCCAGCCCTTCATCTCGAAGTGGTGATGGATGGGCGCCATGCGAAACACCCGCTTGCCGGTCAATTTATAGCTGGTGGTCTGGGTGATGACGCTGATCGCTTCGACCAAAAAGATCCCGAAGATGATCGTCGACAGCAGCTCGTGCTTGGTGACCACTGCGAGGGTGCCCAGCGCACCGCCCAGCGACAGACTGCCGACGTCTCCCATGAACACCTGAGCGGGGAACGAATTATACCAGAGGAACCCCACGCCGGCGCCGACGATCGAGGCGCAGAAGATCGCGAGCTCCTGGGCCCCGTCGACCTTGGGAACCATCAAGTATTTGGCCAGGTCGAACCTGCGGATCTCGGTGACCCCGTTGACGACCTCCTCGTAGCCGAGCACCGTCGCGGAGCTATAAGCGAGCACCAAAAATGTGCCCGCTGCGACGATCACCGGCCCGATCGCCAGCCCGTCGAGGCCGTCGGTCAGGTTGACGGCGTTGGCGGTCCCCACGATCACTAGCAGCGCAAACGGCACGTAGACCGCCAGCGGCAGCTCGAGGGCAAATTTTTCCGTGCTCACAAACGGCAGATATAGGGTCGTCGAATAGTCGAAGACTTCGAAGTTGAACATGACGAGCATCGCGCCCAAGGCCACCGCGAACTCGATGAGCAACCGAATCTTGCCGGAGACCCCGGCGGTCGACTTCTCCGTGAGCTTCATATAATCGTCGAAGAAACCCACCACCCCAAAGAGCACCGTGATTGCCAGCACCACACCCACATACGGGTTGGTCAAATCGGCCCACAAAAGCGTCGAGGCGACCACGGCAAATAAGATGAGCACGCCGCCCATCGTCGGGGTTCCGGCCTTACTCAGGTGGCTCTCCGGGCCGTCGTCGCGGATCACTTGCCCGATCTGCTTGAGCTGCAACTTGCGGATAAACCACGGGTATAAGACGAGGCTAATCAGCAGCGAGGTCATCATCGCCGCGACCGTTCGGAAGCTGACGTACCGGAAGACGTTCAGCGGCCCAAACTCGTCTTTGAGCCAGAAAAAGAGTTCAAAAAGCATGACGGGGTCCTAACAGGCGACGTCGGACAAAAAGTATATGGCGTTCAGTCGTTTGGAGCGTTTTCGGCCCGATGTTTTTCGGCTTTTTGCTCCAGAAGGTCAACCACTCTTTCGAGGCGCGCGCCGCGGCTCGCCTTCAAAAATACGAACGCCGACCCGCGATCAGAGAGCCAGTCGGCGACCGCTTCGACGCTATCGAAAGCGGCCGCGACCAACGCGCCGCCGGCGTGCTCCCTTGCGGCGTCGGCCATCCTGCGGGCATACGGTCCCACCGCGACAAAGCCGTCGAGTTCAGCGTTGGCGGCCAGCGCCTCTGCGACCTCGCGGTGCCATCTCTCGGCGGCGTCTCCGAGCTCGAGCATCTCGCCGATGACCGCGATGCGCGCGCGTTGTGCGGTGTCGGGCGTCTGCATAAAGGCGTCAAAGGAGGCTTTTACGCTCGATGGATTTGCGTTGTAGGCGTCATCGACGAAACGCAGCCCGTCGACCTCGACCTCGCGCCAGCGCCCCTGGGGCAGTGACAGTGTCGAAAGCCGGGCGCTGCACTCCTCTGAGGTCGGCGAGAGTCCGCCGGCTAGGAGTGTCGCGAGGCTCACCGCCGCGTTCAATCCGTGGTGGGCGCCGGGCAGCGACAGCTCGACCTCCCACGCCTCGTCGCCGCGGGTAATGCGAACACGCTGTCCACCGCGACCTCCGTCGCGCTCGCCCGAATCAACGGCCTGCTGCTGGAGCTGCTCGACCCGCAGATCGGCGTCGGCCTCGAAGCCGACGGTGATGACTGCGCCGGGAAAATCTGCGGCGATGAGGTTGTCACGCTCGGCGTGCGGCACGATGGCCGTCGTCCGGGCGTCAGCGCCCTCGAAGATCTCCGATTTCGCCCGTCGAATCCCATCGACCGACCCGAACCCCTCGACGTGGGCCACGCCGATCGAGGTGATGATGCGCTCCGTGCCCGGCGCGAGCGCCACGAGATGGGATATCTCGCCGGCGGCGTTAGCGCCCAGCTCGAGCACCAGATGCTCGCAGCCCTCGGGGATCGCGCACAAAACCAGCGGCACGCCGATGTGATTGTTGAGGTTTCCGGGCGTCGCAAATACCTCGCCCTGAGCCTGCCACAGCGAGGCGAGCATCTCCTTGACGGTGGTCTTACCGTTCGAGCCGGTCACGTTGATGGTATGCAACCCCTCCGCGGTCGCCTCGCGCCAGATGGCGCGGCCGAGCGCGGTGAGCGCGGCGAGCGTGTCGTCGACCACGATCAGGGCGAGCTCGGTATCGAGTCCCGCTGTACGCTCGACGATCGCCGCGACCGCCCCAGCCTCTTCAGCTTGGTCGATGAAGTCGTGCGCGTCGAAGTTCTCGCCGCGAAGCGCCACGAACAGCTCCCCGGGCCCGATCGCACGGGTATCGGTGGAAACGGCCGTCGGACATACCTGAGCGGCGGCCGCGTCGACAAGCTCGCCGCCGGTCGCCTGGGCGATCCGCGACAGCTCCCAGCTCGCGATGCGCTTATCGGCTCGCTTCTCGGCTCGTTTTGTTCCAGTGGATGCCATATTCGTATCTCTTCAGGTGCCTATGCCTACGGATTCAGCCCGCACGAAGCCAGCGCCGCCTTGGCCTGCTCCACATCGTCGAACGGCAGCCGCTCTCCGTTGATTTCCTGGTAGGCCTCGTGGCCCTTTCCGGCGATGAGGACTACGTCTTGCTCGTCGGCCTGCGCGATCGTCTCGGCGATAGCCCGTCCGCGATCGACCTCCGTCCAAACAGACTCTGACTGGGCCAATGAGTCGTCACGAAGCTGCTCGGCGTCGAGCTCACCGAGGGTTTGCGAGATGATCTCGCGCGGATCCTCGGTGCGTGGATTATCCGAGGTCACCACCACCACATCGGCGCCATCGGCGGCCGCACGGCCCATTTCGCTGCGTTTGTGACGGTCGCGGTCGCCGCCGCAGCCAAAGACGATGATGACTCGGCCTTCAGCGAGCGGGCGCACCGTGCTCAGCGCGGTCTCGATGGCGTCGGGGGTGTGCGCGTAATCGACGAACACGGTCGGCCCAGTCTCAGACTCGACGCGCTGCATACGCCCGGGCACCCACTCGAGCTGCGAAAAACCCTTCTGGATTGCCTCGATGGAGACGCCGACGACGCGAGCTGCGACAGCAGCGCCCAGTGCGTTCGATACGTTAAAGAGCCCCAGCAACGGAATCTCGAGCTCGAAGGCTTCGTCGGGCCCGACCACTGAAAACCGCGAGCCCCACAACCCCTGCTGTACGTCGGTCGCGCGATAAGCCGCCGGCGAGTTCAGGCCAAAACTCGTGCATCGCACCCCACGGTCGGCGGTGCGCTCCTCGAGCCACTCGCCCGCCGGGTCGTCGATGTTGATGACCGCCACAGGTTGCTTTCCAGCCGCCGACGATGCGGGCAACAGCTCGGTGAATAGCCCAGCCTTGGCCTGCCTATAGGCGTCCATATCGCCGTGGAAATCGAGGTGCTCGCTGGTCAGGTTCGTGAAGATCGCCGCGTCGAAGTGCGTGCCGCATAGTCGGTGCGTGGCGAGCCCGTGGCTCGACACCTCCATGGCGACCGAGTCGACGCCGTCGTCGCGCATCCGAGACAGGAGTCGCTGGACGACCAGGCTCTCGGGGGTCGTATTCACCGCCGGCTCTTGATGCTCGCCCCAACGATAGCCGATCGTCCCCAGGAGCCCACTGCTGCGGCCATCGGCGCAAAAAAGCGACTCGAGCATCCAACTCGTGGTGGTCTTGCCGTTGGTGCCGGTGACCCCGACCACCGAAAGATCGCGGGAGGGATGGTGGTAGAAGACCTCAGCGAGCGAGCCGAGGACCCGCCGGGTGTCCTCGGTGGCCAAAACAGGCCGATCGACATCCACCGCCGGGAGCCGGTCCTCATCGACCAGTACCGCGCATGCACCGGACTGAACCGCAGCCTCGATGAAGTCGTGGCCGTCTGCGACCGCCCCTTTGAGC
The DNA here is from genome assembly GCA_964386725.1 of uncultured Bradymonadales bacterium. Taxonomy (GTDB): domain Bacteria; phylum Myxococcota_A; class Bradymonadia; order Bradymonadales; family Bradymonadaceae; genus CAYLTX01. Next base: position 18,626 of record CAYLTX010000062.1, read on the forward strand.
GCGACGAAAAGCGTGCCCGCAGTGACCTCGCGGGAGTCGAATGCCAAGTCGGACACCTCGATCCCTTCGAGGCCCGCCCCCTCGGTGGAGGCAGGCCTGATAGGATCGAGTTGGTCGATGAGCGCGGTGAGTTTCATCAGTGTCGACGCTGAAGTGATGGTCGACCCGTAAACGTAGATCGACGCAAGGTTTATTGCAGTGAACCGGCCGAGGGCTCGTCGGAGATCAAGGCACCGCCGGTCGCCGGCGATAGCGCCAGGCGAAACGGTTCGCCCTCACCGAGCGGCTGGCCGGGAGCCGGAGATTGCGAGACCACCCTGCCCCAGCCGTCGATCTCGGGCAAGACGCCAAAGTCCTGTGCTCGCTGGACGGCCTCTCTGAGCGTAAGCCCACGAAAATCCGGCAGGCTCTCGGCGTCGCCCGCCGAGGCATTGCCCGAGTCGACGCGCACCGTCGGCAGCGTCACGACGTCCTCGGGCACCGAGGGCTCATCAGCGGCCGGCGCGCTGTCCGGGTATTCCTCGTCGTCGAAGTGGAAACGCTCGTCGGGCGGCAGCGGCATGACGCCCTTGACCGACAGCGCCTCTTTCATGATGCGCTTGAAGGCCGGGCCGGCCACCGTGCCGCCGTAGTGAACATCTTTGGGCTCGTCGATCATCACCAAGATGGCCACTTCGGGCTTCTCGGCGGGCGCGAATCCGACGAAACTGCCCACCCACATATCCGGATCGTAGCGTCGCGTCTCCGGGTTGACCTTCTGAGCCGTGCCGGTTTTTCCGGCGACGGTGTGATGCTCGAGCGCAGCCTTGGTGCCCGTGCCGTCCTCGCGGGTGACCAGACTCATCGCCCAAGCGGTGTCTCGGGCCACTTGGGGAGACAAGACTCTGCGCACCAACGTCGGACGGCTCTGCTCGACGACCGTGCCATCCTTGTCGCGGATTTCACGGATGATGCTCGGCTTCATGAGCATGCCCCCATTGGCGATCGCGGCGATTCCACTCGCCAATTGCAGGGGCGTGGTGGTCAGCCCTTGTCCGAAAGCCATATTGGCAAATGAGACCTCCGCCCAGCGATCGGGCGGCCAGACCAGACCGGCGTTCTCGCCGCGCAGCCCGATGCCCGTGCGGCTGCCGAAACCAAAGTCACGCATCGCGCGATAGAATCTATCTCGTCCGATGGTCTGGGCCACTTTATAAGCGCCAATATTGCTCGACACCTGCACCATCTCGGCGGCGGTGATCTCACCGTGAGGCTTGGTGTCCCGGATGGTGTAGCCGCCGATTCTGATGCGGCCTTCCTCGGTGTCGAAGGTCGTGTTCAGGTTGATGGCCCCCTGCTCGAGCGCAGCCGCCAATACGATGGGCTTGAAGGTCGAGCCCGGCTCGAAAGTGTCGGTCACGTTTCGAAGGCGCCAATCACCGGAGGAGAAATCACCGAATCTATTCGGGTCGAAGCTCGGCGTATTGGCCATCGCCAAAACCTCACCGGTATTGACGTCTATGGCAACGGCATAGCCGCCTTTGGCCTCGTACTCTTCGACCTGCTCGGCGATCGACTGCTCGGCGACGCGCTGGATGCGCTCGTCGATGGTCAGCGAGACTGAATTGCCCTCGAATTTGCGAAATTGCGGCAGATCGCTGGTCAGCAGCGTGCGTCCACGGGCATCGCGCATACCCGACATCTTGAAGGTCCCTCCGGCGAGCTGGGAGTCCAGGATACGCTCGAGCCCCTCGAGGCCATTGCCGTCGATGCCGACAAAGCCCAGAAGCTGGCCGGCGCGCGCCCGGAGCGGGTAGTAGCGCTTATTCTCGGTGGTGATCCCGATGCCGGCGATGCCCAGCTCGCGGATGGCCTCGGCCGATCGCGGCTTGGTCTGGCGCTCGAGCCACACAAAGGAGCGCTCGGAATCGAGCTTCTCGAAGAGTTTTTCGAATTTGATATCCAGGTGAGGCATGAGCCGGCGGGCAGCCAGCCGCGGGTTTTCGACCTGACGCGGGCGCACGAAGATGCTGGGGACCTCGATGGATACTGCGAGCTCGACGCCCTGCCGATCCACGATATTTCCACGTTTTGCCTTGAGTTCGATGTTGCGGGTGGTCTGGTCGACCGACATCTCGCTGAGCTCTTCGGCGTCGACAGTCTGCAGGTAATAGACCCGGCCGATGACCGCAGCCAGACCACAAACCAAAAGCGCGACCACAAAGGCCATGCGGGCGCGCTCCCATTTCTGGCGGTCTGTCGAGTCACTACTCATTACAAACGATACCCATGAACAACTATTGGGTCCGAAGCTGCAGCGCGGCCTGCTCGGCGGGCTGCTCGTCGGCGAGCATATCGATCTCGACGACCTGCTCGGGATGAACAGGCTCGAGCCCGAAGTGCTCCCGGGCGACGGTGAGCACGCGCTCGCTGCGACCCTGGAAGGTCGCCTCGATGCTCAGTTTTCGCTGCTCTTCGATGAGCCCGCGGTGCTCGGTGGTCTCCTCGGCGACCTCATAGCCCAACTGCGTGATGCGAAATTGCGTCCAAACATGGAAGAGCAACAGGGCCACCGGGATACTCACGATGGCGAGCACCTTGAGGATCTGCAACCCGTCGCTCAAACCCTTCGACAATAAATCTTTCATTGAGCTTCCTTCAAGACTACATACATCGGTGATTACAACACTTCGACGGCTCGAAGCCTGGCGCTTCTCGACCGGGGATTTCGCTCGACCTCTTCGTCGGAGGGACGAATGGGCCTGGATGTGAGCACGCGGACCTTCGCGACCGCATCGCAGCCACAAATGGGCAAGTCCGGCGGGCACACGCAGTCGTTTTCGAGGCCCCGAAAGCCGTGCTTGACGATACGATCTTCGAGCGAGTGAAAGCTGATAAACACAGCGCGCCCGCCCGGGGCGACCAGGTCGGGCACCGCCTCGACAGCGCGCTCGAGGCTCTCGAGCTCGCGATTGATGGCGATGCGAAGCCCCTGAAAGACCAGCGTGGCCGGATGAATCTTCGACCGGCCCCCGCTATATCGACCCACGGTATTTTCGACCACGTTGGCCAGGTCGACGGTCGTTTCGAGTTCGTCGGCCTCGAGAGCCTCGATGATTGCCCGAGAGATGCGATGCGCCGAACTGACCTCGCCGTAGGTGCGAAGCACACGGGTCAATTCGTCTCGGTCAATGGACTCCAAGTACTCGGCCAAACTCGGCGCGTCCGGGCCCATGCGCATATCGAGCGGGCCGGCCTGGCTGAAGCTGAACCCTCGCTCGGCCTCGTCGAGTTGGTGCGAGCTGACGCCGGCATCCACCAGCAATCCGTCGGCCCCCACGAAGCCCCGGTCACGGCAGATATCGAGCAGGTTGCCGTAATTGCCCTGAACCAACTCGAGGCGCCCGCCGGCGTCACCCAGGCGCTCACGCACCTGCTCGATGGCTTCGGGGTCACGGTCGATGGACAGCACTCGGCCGCCGGGGGCGCTCGCGTCGAGAATCGCTGCGGTGTGGCCGCCGCCTCCGGCGGTCCCGTCGACATAGCGGCCGCCGTCGCGCACCTGTAGATAGTCGAGCACTTCGTCGACCATCACCGGTGCATGATAGCCGGTGGCGTATGTTTGTGAGTTGGGCACAGCGATCCTCGCGTCGATGAGACTGGCAAAATACTGCCGTCTGGCGCGCGGCCTCCTCGAGAGCAGGTGCGCGCCGGCGTTGTGGGTGCGAGATCGTGCAAAAAGAGTAAGTGGCCCGTCCTTGGGCCGCGCGATGTCGATCCGCGCGCTTCGTCCTTGAAGACTTCTCTCGAGACTCATCCTTGAGTCTTACGTCCCGCTTGGAGGCGCAACGTTCTCGTCCGTGAGCAATACTAGGTAACTATCTGGGCTTTCAAACCCGCACTGCTCGTAAATCTCCGTGAGATACTGACATTTACGAGCAATCCGACTTTGAAAGCCGTCAATTCATAGCCCGAATTCGGCGACCTTCTGTTGCAGCTCCTCGGCATCTTCCATGGCCCGATCGACCGCCTGGTCCCACCGCGGCTTCGACCACAGCTGGACCTTCTCGAGTTGCCCGACCCACACGACCTCGCGCTCCAAACCCGAAAACTGCCGCATCGGTTGAGGCACGAGCAACCGTCCGTGACTGTCCAGGGAGCACTCGACTGCCCCGGCCACGAACACACGCAATACGCGCTGAACGTTGGGATCGAACTGCGGAAGGGAGCGGACCTTCTGCTCGAAATTGAGCCACTTGTCGAGCGGATACAGCTCGAGGCTCTTCTCGAAATTACGCGTCAGGATGACCCGGTCAGCATTGTTACCCTCGACGTCCATCTCGGCGAGTACTTCACGAAATCGCGCCGGAAGGCTCACACGGCCCTTGGCGTCCATCGTATGTTCGTACTGACCTCGAAACATGACGCCACTTACCGAGTAACACGGCTGACCGGGGCGCGTCCTTGCACCGCTGGCCATCCTGACGAATTGAGCCATCCTTGGCCCAATCGCGTTGTGGGCATCCACCCGCTACCACGCTATGGGAATCCATCCCACTGAGACCCACTATAGGAGCGCGGAGATCTCCCGTCAAGAAAGTTAGTCAAGTATTTAGGGCCCCTACGGATCAACTGGAATCGCCCGCGATCCATCGGGCAGTTTTCACACCTCAAAAACCCTTGAAAACCAATAACTTCGACCTTTCCACAGGTTTTCCACAGGCAGAAAAATATTTCTCGTCACCCTCGAAAAAAGCGCCTGTCTGCGCGCTGCCAAACTACCGGTGGATCAGAGTGGGACGACTCGGTGGATAGAGTGGGATGGCCAGGTGGATCTGAGTGGATCGGGGTGGATTCGACGAACTCTTCAGGGAAAAGCTGCCTGTGGATCAAAGTGGATCGCAGGAGGAACCGGCATCTGGCCGCCCGGCAGCACGATGGTGGGAGGCGGTGGGATGGGCGACAAGAAAAGTGAAGGCCCCGCTCCGAATGACTCGGAGCGGGGCCTTCGCCGGACTCTATAACCTAAACCGGAATTATAGGATGTCCTCTTCGGCGTCGTACTTGACGTATTTGGGCATCACCCGAACCTTCTTGCCGGGCATATACTGCAGCTCGACGGTCTGGTTGATGGGCACCATCTGCTTCGAGACGAAGCACATGATCTTCTGGCCGCCGCTCTCACGAACTTCCTGCTCGCTCTGCTCGGCGTTCTCCTCGGTGCTCTTTTCTTCTTCGGACATCTCGGTCTCCTGAGTTCTATCGATCGATGCGTCAGTGATATTTTGATGTGCGCGAGCCATACGCTCGTTTGCTGCGCGCTTGTGTGGGCTCACCTGCCAGCCCGAAGCTGCCTCGCGGGCAGTGTGAACTAGCAGGGTAGCCCGCCGCCGTCAACAGATGCGGCCTTACTCTTCGGTGCTCGTTGCTGTCCGAGCGTCGAGCGGGGTGAAATATTCGGCGTTATCCAGGGCCGTGGTCTTACCGCTGACGCGGCCGATACCGCCGACCAAAAGAATCTTGCCGTTGGACAGCTGCGTCGCGCTAAACTCCGAGCGCTCGTCGTGAGAGGAGCCCTCGGTCAGTACGGACGTATACGGCTTGGGGTTGGCGATATCGCCATATTCGAGCACCTCGGCCTGCCCGACGCGCATGGCGTTCTCGTCACGTCCGCCGAGCACGACGATATTGGAGGTCTTGGGAAGCTCGAAAGCCGACGGATACGCCCGCGCCTCTTTGAGCCGCCAATTGCCCTCACTTACAAAGCTATCTCGACCCAGACTGCTCATCTCATACGTGTCGGTCGCCCCGCCCTCCAGGTCGGTGTAGCCGCCGAGGACCACGACATTCCTGTCATTAGGCGTGATGCGCACCGCTGAGAATCCAAAACGCGCGGTGCTCATCGAAGCTTCCGGATTCAGGAGATTGGTTCCCCCCGAGAGGGTCAACGAATCGGTAGAAGCCAGCGCCCCGCTGGCGTCGCGGCCGCCCAGGAACCAAATTTTCTCCCCCGAGCCCATCAAGACTGCCTGGTGCTCGGCACGAGCGTCGGACATGTCGGGGCCGAGGGTGACCTCGCCGGTACTCAAATCGATGATCTCGATGGTGGCGAGCACGTCGTCGCCACCGTCGCTGATACCGCCGGCGACGACGACCGTATTATCGACCGGCCGGTAGGTAGCCGTGTGATACGCACGCGGCTCATTGAGCTGGGCGGCCACGCCGCTTTCATCCTCGAGTTGCTGGACGCGCGTGCCCGGCTGTGCGTTGAGGTCGATAAGCTCGATGGAGCGCAGCGCCCTCGGGTTGGGATCGTTGGGAGTCAACCCGCCGATGACCAGGAAGCGATCACCACCGATGGGCGTGACGGTATGGAAGGCTCGCGGCTCGAGCAGGCGGTCGGCGCCGTTGGGGCGCTCGGCGTTGAGCTGCTCGCTATAAGCCAGATCCGTGAAGTAGCCGCTGACCGGGTCGAACTCCATCAAGTCGTCGTGAATCGTGGTGAATTCGGGCAGCGAACCCGGTCGAGGTGTCGTCGAGGTCTCCGAGTAGCCCCCGCCGACGGTGAGCGACTTATTACCCCCCTCGAAGGGAACCGTCACGTGCCCGATGCGACCCAACCAGGCATCGTCACCGGTTCCGTTGGCGCGCAGTCTCCGATAATCCATCCGGCTCTGCACCAGCGTGCGCTCTCCGTCTCGGACCACATCCGAGCCGACCGGGGCAAAACTGTTGACTTGGCCGACTTGGATGCGGAAGCTCAACGCCACGTCATCTTCGCCGAAGTCAAAAAGCGGCGTCGCGCCGGCTGCCACGGGCGTGGACTGACTGTTGAGCAGGTCGAAGTCCAGGCGATAGCCCGATCCGAACCTCAGCTCGGGCAGAGTCGCCCCGGATTGCGCAGGAGTAAAGCTGCGCTGTTCCATCAGCGTATTGGTGCCCGGTTGGAGCAGGCTCGCGCGCACCTCGGCTGCACCGGCAAAGGCGGGAAGTTCGCGGTGAAACCCGACGTTCCCCTGGTCGTCCGGCCCCCAGCCGATCACCTCGACGTTGAGCTTGGACTGGCGTTCCGGCTCGTCGCCGCAGCCTGTGCCGACGACGAGCATCGCGGCCACCAGGGCCGAGCCGGCCAAGAGAAACCATCGCTTGTTGGTCATGATCATTTTATGGCGTTGCAGGTTGAACAAAACTCTTACCCCGAATGCATCGCGGTGACGGCCCGAGGGCCTGATTCAAATTCACAACAGGGTTCAGCTCACCAGGACAGCTGCGTGCTGAATCCCTGTGATCCACCATCGTCCCCGTCGGACATATAGACGACGCCGCCAACGACGAGCCCCGTCACCAAAGCACCGGCGGTGACTCCGCCGACCCACATCCAGGTATTGGAGTCAGCCTCCTTGCTGGAGGGTGTCGGCGGAGGCTCGACCGAGGCAGCCTTGTCTTCGTCCTGGTCGGCTTCGGCGATCTCGGTGTCGGACGTATCCGCCGAGTCGGTGGTCTCGTCTCCGTCAGCCAGCGCCTCATCATCGTCTTCGGCGGGCTCAGTGTCCGCAGCCGGCGGCTCGGCCAATTGAACCGAGCTGACAAAACGGTCCTCGGGCATCGACACGACCGCCGCGGCGATGTGATTGGCGAGTCGACTGACGCCCACGCGCAGGTTCGACAGCTCGATGTTGAACTCGACGCTCTCCGCCTGCACCAGCTGCGCGTCGGACGCGCGGTAGACAAAGGGGATGGCCTCGTACGCCATATTGCGCTTGACCAGGACCACCCAGGCGACGTAATCGGCGCCCGCCCGGCTGATGAGCTCGGCGAGATAAGGGTCGAGGTCCTCGCCAAAATTGCCGGTTTCGATCGACGCGATCAACCCGGAGTAGAACGCCGGAAGCTCGTCACCCTCGCTCTTCTCGGCTCTGGCGGTATTGCCCAATTCGATCTCGAAGGACTGCTCTTTGCCCCGGCCCTTCACACGGATCTGCTCGGATGCGGCCGTACCGTTGGGGGCTCGCACGACTAAGTAGTGATAGCCGTAGCCGACGTCTTCGACGGTGACCGGGGCGCTGCCTTTTTCCTCGCCATCGATGACGACCGTCGCGCCTTCGACGTCGGCCTCGACGGTCAGCTTGCCCGGCCCACCTTTTTTGACCTTCCCGGCTTCACTGGCGTAAAGCTCACGCAGTTCCTTGGGGAATTGCTCCGGGTCGAGCTCGGCCTCGGGCCGCAGGTGAGCGAATACCTTGATCTTCTTGCGCGCGTCGAAGTCGAAACCGGCGTTAAAATAGGCCAACGCCAGGTTCTTATAGGCGTCGGTGAGGACGTTGAAGTTCTGGAGCTCGGTGAGATTCTCCTCCATCAGGTCGACCGCCTTTTGGAAGGTCTCGGAGGCTTTTTTATCCTCTCCGGCGGTCAGCAGGCCGATTCCCGAGGTATAGAGGCGTTCGGCCTCGGCGACCGCGGCGTTCGCCTGTCCGCCGGAGCTTGTCAGCGTCTTCTCGAAGGCGGGCATCAGCTCGATGGCGCTCTTGGATTCGAGCTGCGAGCGCACCCGCTCGCTGATACGATCGGGGATAATGCTCGACATCTGGTCGCGCACTCCCAGGGTCGGCAGTAAGACGACCGTGGGAGTTGGGCCGGCCGGTTCGGCCTCTTCCGCATCTTCAGCCTCGCCCTCCTCCTCTTGTTCCTCCCCCTCTCGTTCCTCCTGCTCGGCTGCCTGCTGGGCGAAGACGGTGAATGGAGAAAAGACGAACGAAAACGCCGCCAAGAAGGCGACGACTGGCCGGGCTACGCGGTGTTGGTGGTGCTTTTTCATGTCCTTTGAAGCTCCTAACCCAGGGTCTTCGTCGTAGTGAGTCGCCCCGCCCGCTTATCAATAAGGGGGGAGACGGCGAGCCTACGAACCTGAAGACACTAGCATGTGTTCATTCTCGGGAGCTTGTGAATAGCACGGCCATTTTCTGACAGTCAACCGCATGAGCCGCGATTCAGCCGGTCGCTCAAGTGCTTATGAGCCTTTGCGCTCTTTGATCGCGCCAACGCCGAAGGTGCGCTATGGTCGTGCGCGTTATGAGGCTCAGTATCGCCACCAAAATCTTTTTGGCCTTCGCGGCAGTGGTCGTCATCTTCACCGGCGTGTTGATGTACGGCAGCTGGCGCACCCAGACGCTCTACGGGCGGATCCAGCAGCTCAACCACACCGTCGTGCCGATCTCGCTACTGCTCAGCGATGTGCAGACCGACCTCAAAAGCTTCAACACCGTGCTCAACGAGCGCGATCCGCTCGTATTGAGACGCACGCTGCAGATGACCCGGCTGGTCCATTTTCTGCCCGACCGCTTCACCGGAACACTCAAGCGCGCCCACTGGACGGCGCGTCGGGCGCTGGCCGACGAGATGGACCAGCCCCAGCGTGAGACGGTCGAGCGGCTCGCCACCAAGATCGATGATCTGCGCGTGCGCGCGGTGAGCTTCTCGGAGCGGTCGCGCCACTTTACCGACCTGGTGCTCAACGAGCCGCCGGGGATGGACCGTGATAACTACGCCAAACGACTCACCGAGATGCAAACCGAGCTGCGGCGCGAGGCGCGCGGCCTCGACGAAGATATCACCTCGCTGCGCAGCGACCTGCGCTCGGCGACCGACGAGGCGCTGGCGCGCGCCAACGACACCCAGCGCTCGAGCCTGTACGCGCTCGGCGCGCTCAGCGCCGTGGCGCTGTTGATCGCGCTGGGTCTACTCGTCGTCGTCCTGCTGACCGTGCGCCCGCTGACCGCGTTGACCGAGGCCGCCCGGCGCATCGGCGAGGGTGATTATCGACCCATTGAGGATCCTCCCCAAAGCCGGCTGGGCGCCGACGAGATCACCCTGCTCACCCGTGAATTCAATAATATGGTCGACAGTCTGGCCGACCGCGACGCCAAGCTGCGCGAGCAACACCAGCAATTGCTCAAATCCGAGCGACTGGCCACGGTGGGCCGGATGACCAGTCTGATCACCCACGAGCTTCGGAACCCGCTGTCGAGCATCAACCTGAACTCCGAGATGCTCCAAGAGACCCTCGTCGATCGCGGCATCGACACCGATGACGAGGAGGTCATGCCGCTGTTGGAGACGATCATCGACGAGGTCGACAGGCTGCGCGACATCACCGAGGAGTACCTGGTCTACGCGCGGCTGCCCTCTCCGAGCCTCGAGCCGACCGATTTGAGCGACATCGTCGAGAGCCTCATCGACTTTCACCTCTTCGAGTGGGCTCAAGCGGGCGTCGACATCAACTGGCAGGCCTCCTCCGAGAGCGTGCCGGTGATGGCCGACGCCAATCAGCTCCGCCAGGCGCTGCTCAACATCATTAAGAACGCCATCGAGGCCAGCCCCAAAGGTACCAGCGTCGACATCTCAGTCTTCGAAGACGACGGGTGGGCTGTCGTGTCGGTGCGCGACCGCGGCGACGGCATCACCGAGGAAGAGTTCGAACATATCTTCGAGCCGTTCTTCACCACCAAATCCAACGGCACCGGCCTGGGGCTGGCCATGACCCAGCAGATCGTCGAGGAACACCACGGCGAGATGTCGGTCGAGTCCACGGTGGGCCAAGGCGCTTCGTTTGTGATTAAATTGCCTGTACAGGCGCGGGATTGAAGTCACTCGACGCCCGCTGTCGCGAACCCGAGGAGTCTGCGTGAAAGTGATGACCTATAATATTCGACTCGGCCTCCAGGAAGGCCTCGAGGCCGTCGCCGACGTCGTCAAAGAGCACGCCCCCGATATTCTGGCGCTCCAGGAGGTCGGCCGACATTGGACCATGGGCCCTCCGGGCGACACCGCCGCTCGGCTCGCCGAGAAGGTCGGCCTGCCCCACTATCAATACGTCACCACCATCTGCGAGCAGGACGACGCGCGCTACGGCCACGCGCTCTTGGCGCGCTGGCCGATCGAGCAGCGGGAGGTTTTCCGCTTCAGCCAAGACATCGACGAGCCGCGCGCGGCGCTCATCGCCCAGATTGACAGTGATGAAGGGCCGTTGACGGTCGTCTCCACACACCTGTCACACCGCGATGCCGAGCGGCAGGTCCACGGCACCGAATTGGTCGAGCTGGTCTCGGGCGTGCTCAGCCCGACCCAACCGACGTTGTTGATGGGAGATCTAAACGACGAGGACGCCGAGTGGCTTGGGGCCCTCGAGGATACGATGGCCAACGCGGGCGCCGATGTCGGTGAATGCACCTATCCGAACCCCGACCCGCTGGTACGCATCGACTATATCATGGCCCACGGCGGCCGATTCACCGCCGCGCGCGTCGTCGACGAGAAGACCGCCTCGGACCACCGACCGCTGGTCGCCGAGGTCGCATTCGACTGATCAACTCGCCTGGCTCTGGAGCTCGTCTTCGAGCCGGTCGCGCTCCAAGATCAACTCTTCGAGGGTCGCCTCGCGGTCGGCGAGTTCCTTTTCCAGCTCGGCGATACGCTCTTCGAGCTCTTCCTCGGCGTCATCGCCGTCTTCCGCCCGCGCTGAGAGCTGCTCGAGGCGCTCCTCGAGCTCCTCGACACGCTCGTTGAGCTCATCGCGCTCGTCTTCGAGCGCGGCGATCTGCTCGGCGTGCTCGGCGCTGAGTTCGCCGATCCTCTCCTCGTACTCGGCCTCGAGCTCCTCGACACGCTCACCCTTCTCGTTTTGGGCCTCGTCGTAGTCAGCCTCGAGCTCGGCAATACGCTCTTCGAGATTGTCGCGTTCCTCGGCAATCTCGCCGAGCTCACGGGTCAAGTCGGTGGAGTCTTGTTCGAGCTCGTCGACGCGGCCGCGAGCGTCGACGAGGTCCTCTTCGAGCTGGACGATGAGCTCGTCGCGCTCCTCGAGGTCCTCGACGGTCGGGCCGGCGCCCAGCGCCTCTTCGAGCTCGGCGATACGCTTCTTGAACTCGCCATTTTTCTGCACGAGACCGCGCAAATCGCCGGAGAGCTCGTCGAAGACTTGCTTCTTCTTTCTCTTGTCGGCTTCGAGCTCTTCGACCTTCGCCTCGAGCTCCTCGATTTGCTTGTCCCACTTTCTACGATTGCTCTGTAGGTAGTCGGTCTCGCGGGCAAAGGCCTCCTTCTCCTGCTTGTGCTCGTCGCGCTCCTTTCGGAACTGGTCGCGCTCGGCGCTGACCGTGTCGAGGCGGTCCTGCAGGTCTTCGAGCAGCTCGCGAGTCTCCGAAAGCTCGGCGGTGAGCTCGTCGCGGCGCTCGAGCAAGTCGTCACGCTCGGCGCTGACCTCGTCGAGCTTCTGGCAGGTCTCGTCGTAATCGGCCTGCAACTGCTCGACATCCTCCTCGGTCGGGCGCGCCTCGAGGATGTGCTCGAGCTCGGTACGCTCGGCCTCGAGCGCGTCGAGCTGGCTGCGGAGCTGCTGGCTCTGCTCGTCGACGCTGTCCAGCTGCTGTCGCTCCGAGTGGAGGGTATCCTCGAGCTCGGCAATGATCGCCTCTTGCGACTCGATGGTCGCGTTGCGCTCGTCGAGCTGCTCATTGAGCTCGTCGCGCTCCTGCTCGAGCTCGGCCTGGCGGGTTTGGAGTTCGACGATTCTGTCTTCGGCCTCGTGGAAACGCGCCTCGAACCCCTCCAAATTCTCCTGGGCCTCGCTGAGCTGCTCGCCCAGTTCGGAGCTCTGCTGGGCGACCTCGAGCTTTTCTTGCTCGGTGGCAGAGTAGCGCTCCTGGACCTCTTCGAGTTCGGCTTCGAGCTCCTGGAGTTGGGCCTGCAGGGTGTCGATGGTCTCGTCGCGCACCTCCACATCATCGCGCGCGACCTCGAGCTCGGCGCTCAAGCCGTCGACCTCGTCTTGGGCTGCGTCGAGCTGCTCTTGGAGATCGTCGAGCTCTTCGGGCTCCGGGGCTTGCTCGAGCTCGGTTCGCGTCTCCTTGAGCTGACGCATCAAATTGCGTCGTTCTTCAGAGAGCCGGTCGCGCTCGCTGCGCAGCCGATCGATCTGCATCTTCGTGGCGCCCTTGGGATCGGCGGCCTGGGCATCGAGTTCGTCGAGCAATCCTTGGCGGACGTCCTCGAGCTCGGCGACGCGCTCGTGGAGCTCGTCGTTTTCGCGCTGTAGCGCCTCGAGTTCGGCACCACCGGGTCCACCGGTCGCAGCACCGGCCATTCCGGCGGCGGCGAGACCGGCAGCGATCTCCTCGGGCGGCGCATTGGTCGTGTCTCCGTATTCGTCGTCGCCTTGTTCGACAGAGTCGGCGAACATCTCGGCGGGGTCTTCCTCGGCGGCCGTGGCGAACATCTCGTCGACATTCGCCCCGGACTGGGCCACGGTGTCCGGGTCATCGTCATAGTAGTCGGGGCCACTGTCGGCGACGGTAGACGCCGAGTCGGCCTCGGAGAGGGCGTCGGCGACGGCATGCTCGGCGACCTCTTCGAAGTCGCCGTCGTCGAGCATCACCGGCTCGGCATAACCGTCTTCCACAGGAGCATCGTCGGGGCGGCCGAATCGACCGTGGTCCTGTTGTGGCGAGGGGGACTCGGAAGGCTGCGGCGGCGGCGACTGCGCCGCAGCCGATTCGGGCGACTGGCCCTGGCCGGCCTGCTCGGCCCCAAAGGGCGACGCGGCTCCGACATGCTCGGCCGCTCCGGTAGCCTGCTCGAGCCCCGCCGACGCGGAAGTTGGCTCTTGGAAACCACCCGACGATGGATTGGATCGGCCAAACGCCGAGCCGCCGCCGTCGAACGTACCGCCCATGGGTTGTTCGACCGGCTCGACCTCGAGCATCTCGGGCTCGGCGGATTGAGCAGGCTGAGCGTCAGCGACTTCGACAAAGTCCAGCGGAAACTCGCCCACTCGCACCCGATCGCCGTCAACCAGCACCTGGTTCTGGATGCGGGTGCCGTTGACGTAGCTTCCGTTGGAGCTGTTAAGGTCGTATAGCGTGATCTGGCCGGCGTCGAACACGAGCTTCGCGTGCTTGCGTGAGATCGACGGGTTATTGACCCGCACGATATTTCCGGGGTTACGCCCAATGGTCACCTCCGGAAACTCCGGGCCCACTTCGACCGACACTTCCTGACCCGAATCTGGATCCTGGTAGATCAATTTCGCCACTGATGCACCCTCTTGGTCTATGCGGTCTAGTGTGTGTTGCGTTCCCATCGGCTGGAGCCGGGTGGCAAACGCAACAGTTCCAATTTGGTCCGTTTCCGACTATCCTGTGCGAGGCCACGGCCACGCGCTGTTTTGATGCCGCGGGCACATAACCTATCGTGCGACCGTGGCCTTGCCAAGTGATTGGATTCTATACGAGTGCATTTGAATCCCATTGGCCCGGGCTAAGGGGAGTCAACAGCACTTTTTTCAACAGAGGCAGTCTTGAATCGCATTGGTCCCAAACTCCATTCGGACCGACCTAAAGTTGTGGCATTTGGCGGGGGCAAGGGCGGCATCGGGCGCAGCACGATGTGCGCCGAGGTGGCGCGTTCGATTGCGCGCAAGAACCAGCGCGTCTTATGTCTCGACGCCAGCTGGTCGTGCCCGACCCTCAACGTGTTGTTGCACGCCGAGGAGCCGCGCTTCGACTTTCGCCGCGGCAATATCCCTCCGATCGGCGAGGATGGCTCCCATGTGGCCGACTTCATCGTCGAGACGGGCAGCAACAATGTGTGGCTGGCCAATATTGGCGCGGCTCGCCATTTTCCCTACGTGCGCCCACGGCTGGGCGCGGACGCGCTGATCGAACAGCTACACGAGCTCGAATTTGATTGGGTGCTCATTGATCTGTCGCCGGGGCTCGACCCGCTGGACGTCGGGCTGTTCACCCTCAGCGACGTGCCGGTGCTGGTCTGCTCGCCGGAGCCGGCCTCCGTGCGCATGTCCACTCAATATCTTCGCTCGGCCTTCTATCAGGCGATCGGCTACCATCCGCAGGCCCCCCAGGCGCGCGACGATGTCCTGGAGATGCTCTACGAACAGCCGCTGAATATGAACCTGGACAGCCTGCTGGAGAGCGCCGGCGATTGCGAGAAGTCCCGCCACGTGGTCCTCGATACCGGCCGTCGGTTCGACGCTTATCTGGTCGTCAACCTGGTTCGCGAGGGGTCCGAGCGCGATTTGGGCTATGTGCTGTGCCACGCTTGGCACCAAGAGCTCAATATCTTCCCGCGCGTGATCGCCTCTATCGACTACGAGGACCGTCGCTGGTTCTACAACCGACGCACCACGGGCTTGGGACCCGGGCGCGGCGACGAAGCGCTCTCCAAAGATACCGAGCGGCTGGCCAAAAACCTGCTGGATATCTCACTGGTCGATGCACGCTTCCCCCGCCCGGTGCCGCGCGACAAAGACGCCCACCCGGCGCTGCAATTGGGCATCAGCACCGAGAGCGCTCGAAACGAGATTCGCCAACATTGCCGACGGCTTTGGGAGGGATATCGGCGCGAGGAGTCGATCTCCCTGGTATTTAGCGACGGCGAGGAGCGCAAACGGGTCGCCGACGAACTCGAGACGCTCTATCGACAGGTGCTCACCATGTCGAGCGACACGTTCAAACCCCAGCAAGGCCAGCCCGCCAACCGCGGCGGGCCGCGCGCTCATCTCGCCAAGGACCAGCGCGAGAAGCAAAAGAAGGTCCGTCAGGAGCACAGTCAAAAGGACAACAAGAGCGCCGACCAGGCCCACCAGCAACCAGACGAAGCCGGCCAGCAAGAGGCTGTCGCTCGAGGCCACGCACATCCCCCGGAGGCCAACTCGCCCGCCGAGCAGCCGGAACCTGAGTCCAGCCCGGCCGACTCTCGAGAGGCGTCTGGGGCGCCGTCTTCAGACGACCCGTCCGAGTCCACCGACGCTGGCCAAACCGATAGTTCGGAGGCCGGCCAGGACGCGCCGCCGATCGCGACATCAGAGAGCACCAAATTTGCCAAGCTCCGGGCGCGCACCGATTCACCCGGCGAGGTTATCGCCACCCTGCGGCGCCAGGCCGACCTGAGCCTGCAGGATTTGAGCAAGCGCACCCACATCGGCATCAAATACCTGGCGGCGATCGAAGATGCCGACCTGGAGGTTCTCCCACGGCCGGTCTACCTGCGCGGCTACCTGCGCGAGATCGCGCGCATCTTCGACGTCGAGGCGCAGCCCCTCATCGAAGAGTATTTTCGATTTTTGGATGAGGTTTGAGAGATTGGACATCGCCGCAGCGCGTGCGTTCGTTCGAGCCACGCTAAAACAAGTTGATGGATTGGCCCGCGCGGTCTATCCTGCTGTTGGTTAGCTCGTTTCCATGCGAACATCACGGATTACCTCATGGCTAAAGTCGACGATCCCAAAAAAGCTGCGCGACGCGCTCGCGTCATCGCTTCCGATATCGCCATCTACCCCGACATCCAAAAGAAGATCGAGCGGGGCATCAAAAATGACAACCTCTTCGAAGAGCTCTCTGCGGTGCTAAACGAAGCGCGCACGCACTTCGAGACCTACGTCAGCGACGATATTGTCGAGAATACCAATATCTTCGAGAAGGCGTTTATCGACATCGTCTTTGCCAACACTGCGCATATCGAAAGTGAGATTTGGTAGGCCAACCGACCACCTTTAGCTTTATCGTGGAGCCAGAGGACGTCGGCGAGCGCCTCGACGTCTACTTGGCCGACAAAGACGATCCCCCCATCTCGCGCTCTCAGGTCAAAAAGCGGCTCAACGCCGGCGAAATCACCGTCAACGGTGAGCACGTCAAAGCGGGCTATTCGCTCCGCGAAGACGATATGATTCGCTGGGAGTTCCAGCCGCCCAAAGAAATCTCCCTCGAAGCCCAGCCCATCCCCATCGAGCTGCTATACGACGACGCCTATCTGGCCGTGGTCGACAAGCCGGCGGGTATGGTCGTCCACCCCGGCCCGGGCCACCCCGACGGCACGCTGGTCAACGCCCTGCTCCATCGTTTCGACGACCTGGCGGGCATCGGCGGCGAGCTGCGCCCGGGCATCGTCCACCGGCTGGACAAGGACACCAGCGGCTCACTGGCGGTGACCAAATGCGACGAGGCCCATCAGTTTTTAGCCAAGCAATTTCGAAAGCACACCATCGAGCGCAAATACCACGCGCTCGTCTTCGGCCCGGGCCTCGACGACGAGGGCACTTTCCGCAGTTGGCACACCCGCGACCCGAATAATCGCTACCGCTACACCGGCCGCATCGAGGCCAAGCGGCGAGCGATAACCCACTATAAGGTCGCCGAGCGCTTCAAATCGGGCGCCTGTCTGGTCGAGTGTTGGCTGGAGACCGGCCGCACCCACCAGATTCGCATGCACTTCTTCGAGGCGAACGCCCCGCTTCTGGGAGATACGGTCTACGGGGGCAAGAATACCTCCGGCGCGAGCATCATCGACCGCCAGGCGCTGCACGCCCGCGAGCTCGGCTTCGACCACCCCGACGGCGGCCACATCCATGTCGAAGCCCCCTACCCCGAAGACTTCGCCCAGGCCCTCGAGGCGCTGCGCGCCGGCAAGGAATGGCGGTGAGCTGGCTCGACGGGCTGTTCGACGCCTCTTTTCTAGATAATCAGCTCGGCTGGGTCTTCTCGGCGGTCTTTGCCGCCATCCTCATCCTGCTCGTCATCGCCCGCGCCGTGCGCCGAAGCTACCGATCCTGGCGCGCCACCAGCCGCTCCAAAGGAGCCGCCCGCAGCGAAAAAGCCGCGGCCGCCTTGCTCGAGCGCCACGGCTTCGCCGTCCTCGACTCTCAGGTCGCCGCCACCTGGACGGTGCGCATCGACGACGAACCCCACGACATCGAAATCCGCGCCGACCACCTGGTCGAATCCGCCGGCCGGCGCTATATCGCCGAGGTCAAAACCGGCGCCCAGGCCCCCAACATCACCAACTCGGCCACCAGGCGGCAGCTCCTGGAGTATCGCTGTGCGTATGAGGTCGACGGAATTTTGCTGGTCGATATGCAGAGCTTGGAGATTCGGGTGGTGGAGTTTGATTTGGTGGGGATGGCAGATGGTTGAGGCTCTCCGTGGGTGCACCCCAAGGGTATTCGGTCGCTACGCTCCCAGCCGCCCCTCCGATCGCGCCAAAGGCGCGTCCGGAGGCGGCTTACCCACAGTTATGGTTTGGTTCCCGCTCGAAACCACGTCCGGGCCGATCAAGGAAAAGACACCCGCCCGAACGATCGCCCGACTCCGAATCCAAACCGAACCACCCGCACGATCGCACGCCCACGAAACCAAACCATAACTGGGGGTAAGTCCAGCCGAGTCGCCACCGGGCGACTCGGCGAGACGCACCCCCAGAGAGGGTCG
>CAYLTX010000063.1:0-36713 GCA_964386725.1 uncultured Bradymonadales bacterium
GTTGGGGCGCGCAGCGAAGGTTGGGGCGCGTTCGCTCCGTCGACGCCGGCGCCCGTTTATGCGGCTTGACCGTGCTCCGTCGGCGCCGAACGTGGTCCATGCTGCGACCTCATGGACACGCTACGGCGGGAGACAGAGCTCCCGCGGCGAGCACGGAGGCTGCGCGCTCCAACCTCATCCATCGCGGCGGTTATTTTCTCAAACTTCCACTTGGTCTGGACTGCACATGGTGCACCCAGGGCTAGAAGCCCGGGCACCGAAGGAGCGAGTGTAGGGACGTAGGTTTTGGAGAAAAATAC
Organism: uncultured Bradymonadales bacterium; assembly: GCA_964386725.1. Classification (GTDB taxonomy): domain Bacteria; phylum Myxococcota_A; class Bradymonadia; order Bradymonadales; family Bradymonadaceae; genus CAYLTX01. Next base: position 300 of record CAYLTX010000063.1, read on the forward strand.
TCGAGGAGGGGATTTTCCGGCGGCGGGAAGAATGGGTGACAGGTTCATGTCTCCCCACTTTTTCGCGCAAGAATGGGTGACAGGCACGCTACAGCCCAGTGTTGATGCGGGTTTGCGGTCGTTTGCGGGCGTTGAATTCAATTCCGCGGCTGCACCGGGCGACTGAAGAGGCGCCGCTTTCTTGCAAGAATGGGTGCCAGGCTCCCAACATCCTGCGCCCATCAGCGAATCAGCGCCCTGGACCCCCGGACCCCTGGACCCCTGAACCCCTGCCAGCTCAGTCTTCGGCGTCGTAGTCCAAGTCCATATCGACCTTGGCCAGGGCCTCGTCTTCTTCGATCTGCTGCATCTCGAGCAACAGCAAATCGGGGTCGACCTCGTGCTGCGGGATGTCGAATTTGCCGGTCAGCACCGAATCCGGGGTCAACTCGCCGCGCTCGTAAAGGTCCCACATCTCGTAGCCAAAGCGGAGCTCGCGGGGCGGCCGGCCGTACCTGAGGGCGTCGGTGATATTGGCCACGTCGCGCAGCAAGATCTTGCGGGCGTGGTGGTTGCCGGCCGCGCCGATCGACTGCGGGAAGTCGATGAGCACCGGCCCGTCCTCTTCGAGCAGCACGTTGAACACCGACAGGTCGGCGTGGACGACGTCGGCGCACAGCATCTTGACGACCTCGGCCAAGATCTGCTCGCAGATCGCCAGGCCCTCTTCTTTGTCGAGATTACAATCCGAGATGCGCGGGGCGACGCCGCCGTCGGGCCCGGCGATGCACTCCATGACCAGCACGCCGTCGATGAAGTCGTACGGCTTGGGCACCCGCACGCCGGCGGCGTGGAGCTTTTTGATCATATCGGCCTCGGCCGAGTTCCACGCCGCCTCTTCCCGCTCGCGGCCGTAGCGGCTGCGTTTATTCATCGCCCGCTGGTCGCGCGAATTGCGCACCTTGCGGTTCTCGACGTATTCGGATCGATTGCGAAACGAGCGCTCCTGCATGCTCTTATAGACCTTGGCGGCGCGCAGCTGGCCGCGCGACTCGACCAAGTAGACCTGCGCCTCTTTGCCGCTCAACAGCGGCCGGACGACGCGCTCGATGACCCCGTATTCGATAAGCGGCACAAGCCGCGGTGGCATCCGCATAAGACTCTTTTTGTAAAGACGGAACAGTGTAAAAACGGAACGCCCTGACAACCACCCGGCCCTGCAGGAGATTCCGCGAAGACCCCGGCGTTTACACGATTTGGACGCCGGGCGCCATGGTCTGTCACGAATCAGTCCGTCACGAGCTCCCAGAGATTCCGCCGTGACAGCCACTAGCAATCCTGCTTTACTGGTGGGCACTCCGTAGACAGAAAACTTTAAGAGAGGGACGCTACCATGAACGAATGGAACTCCGAGAAGCCGTCGTATAATCCGCCGGGCCAACGTCTGGGCGCCAATGACATCGCACTCAGACGGATGCCCACGGCCTCGCTGGGTGCAAGCGCGCTCATCGGCGACGGCTGGAACGTCGTCAAAGACAAGCTCATCGAGACCGTCGGCGGCCTGCTGCTCGCCTTCGGTGTGTCGATGGGCGTCCAGATGGTCCTGCAGGTGGGCCTCTACGCCTTGCTTTTCGCCGGGATGTTGGCGGGCGCTGCGCTCAGCTCGGTCGACGAGACGCTCGGTATGGTGGTCACGTTTGCCGGCATGGGCATCGGCTATATCGCGATGATCGCCGTCATGGTGGTCGTCCAGACCCTGGCCATGGCCGCCTACCAGCTCTTCTTGCTGCGCCTGGTCCGCGGCCAGGAGACCTCATTTGCCGATCTGAACGCCATCAAGCCGCTGATCGTACCACTTTTAGTCGTCGGCCTGCTCAACGCCGTGGCCGTCATGGCCGGCTATGTGCTGCTGATCGTCCCCGGCATCATCATCGCGCTGGGCCTGGCGATGGCGAATTTCGTGGTCCTCGACAAGAACCTGCGCGCCGTCGAGGCCCTGAAGGCCAGTTGGCGAATCATGGTCGGCTATAAGGGAAAGCTATTCGTGCTGGTGTTGCTCATCGCCCTGCTCAACATCGGCGGGATGCTCGCCTGCGGCATGGGAACTCTGGTGACGATGCCGATTTCGATGGTCGCCATGGCGATGTTCTACAATCGTATCGCCGAGCCCGGAAACGCCTATATGGCGATGTCGGGACAATGAGATTCGTTCACTCCGCGGAGCGCCAGCCGAGCTTGAGCAGCGGCGGCAGCAGCACCATCGTCGAGAAGAGGCAGATGAGCACGGTCACCGACACCAACTCGCCGAAGCGGCGCACCGGCACGAATGAGCTGACCATCATCAACGCGAAGCCCAGCGCCAGGGCGACGTACATCAAGATGACCGCCTCGCCGGTGCCGCCGACCGCCAGGCGCAGCGCCTCGTCGGTGCTGCGGCCGTCGGCGGCCTCCTCGCGGAAGCGGGCGAGCACGTGGATAGCGCCGTCGACGGCCAGTCCGATGCTGATCGAGAAGATGATCACGGTGGCCGCGTTCAGCGGAATGCCTCGAGCGGCCATATAGCCGGCGGTCATCATCAACGGCAAGACGGTCGCCGGGATGCTGATCAGTCCCAGGCGCACGCTGCGCAGCACGAGCGTCATAAACCCGAAGATGATCACGAAGGCGAACGCCAGGCTGGTCAGCAGGTCTCGAATCAACAGGTTGATGGCCTGCGAGCCGACCAGCGAGTCGCCGGTGACGGTGACGTCTACGCCCATCCCTCCAAATTGCTCCCGGGCGCGCTTGCCGAGCTCGTCGGCCAGGGCGAGCGTGGCCCTGCCGCCAATCCCCTCGATACGCAGGCTGAGGCGAGCCATCTCGGCGTCGCGGGTCATATACCGGGCGAGCGGATTGTGCCCGCCCAGCGAGACCAGCCGGCGCAACGTGGCGACGGTCTCGGTGTCCGGTAACGCCTCGCTGCGCGCCTGCGGGTTGCCGGTGCTCAGCACCCACGCCTCGCGCAAGATGTCGGTCGGGCCCTCGACTTGCTGGATGGCCCCCCGAGCGCCGACCCAATCGGCGTAGGCGTCTAGCTCGTTGAGGAAGTCTGCTCTGGCCAGTCGGTCGTCGGCATCGGCGCGAAACACCACCTCCAACGAGCCCACCCCGAAGCCCTCCTTTTCCATGCGGCGCACGGTCTGATAGATCGGGTCGTCAGCGTCGAATTGGTCGAGCACGGCGTTGTCGACCTCGAGCTCGGCCACGCCGTAGGCGGCCACGGGCGCGGCGACCAGCAAAAACAGGCTCACCGCGATCCAGGGCCGCGCGATATGGGCGGCGGCCAGCCGGTCCAAAAAGCGCCGCAAAAAGCCCGCGCGACGGGAGCTCTTGACCGACTCGGGCGGCTCGCCGACTGCCGGCAGAAGCGCCGGCACCAGGGTGATGATGACCACATAGACGATCACGATGCCCGCGGCCGCCACCAGCCCGAATCGACGCAAAATGGCGGTGTGCGAGACCACCAACGAGGTAAATCCGACGGCGGTCGTAAACGAGGTCAAAAAGCAGGCCACCGCCATCGACTCGAACGCGCGGCGGCTGGCCTCCTCGAGCTCGCCGCCGTCGACGTAGTCGCCGTAGCGGTGAATCAGGTGGATGGCGTCGGTGATGCCGATGATGATGATCAGGATCGGCACGATATTGTTGAGCAGGTCGATGGGCAGCTCGATCCAGCCGAGCACGCCCGTCAGGATAGCCGCCGCACAGACCACCGCCGCAACCGGCAGGTAGATCGCCGGCAACCAGCGAAACGCCAGGTACAGCACGAGCAGTGCCAGCAGAATAGCGCCGGGAAGCAGCACGGTCTGGTCGCGCTTCATGCGCTCGATGATCGTCGCGTTGATATAGGGGAGCCCGGACGGACGCGCCTCGACGCCCTCCGCTAAGCTCTGATCATCGAGCCATTGCTCGACTTCTTTGACGACCGGGCCGACCTGGGCGTTGGTCTCGATGTCCGGGTCGAGGTGCAGCACGACCAACGCCGCGCCGCGGCTCTCGGTGACCAGTCGGCCCTCGATGAGCGGGGCGTCGGCGAGCGCATCGCGCAGCGCCCTAGCCTGCTCAGTGCTGACGTCGGGGTCATCGATCAGCGGCTCGACGCGCACCTTTCCGGTCGTCATTCGCTCGACCATCGCGCCGACCGACGCCGGCTCGAGCGAGCTCGTCTGCCGGGCCTCGGCACTCACGCGCGGAATCGACGTGTGGGTGATGCTGTCGACGCGCTCGACGCCGTCGAATCCTTCGAATGTCTCGGAGGCGCGATGGATCCAGCCGAGCACCTCCGGCTGGAGCACGTCGTCGGCCATGACCATGAGCACGAAGCTCTTCTGATCGGTGCCGAACGCCTCGTCGACCGCGGCCAAAGCCTCGCCCTGCTCACCTGTGGTGGCGTGCAACTCCTCGACCGAAAAGTCGGCGCTGAGCCAAAACAACCCCAGCCCGCACAACACGGTCACCACCAGGACCACGCCGACGACACGCCAGCGATGGCCGATGATGAGATCGGCGGCTTTATCGAGAAGTTGATTCATACAGCGTGACATCCCGCAGTGTAGCTCGACTGGCCATCATAGCCGAATATCAACACGTACGGGCATGCACACACAAGGCCCGTCGAAGCGCCACCCTCACATCGCCGCATTAGGCCCTCGGGGCGCGAGGCTCTGTCCTCGCCCCGCGGCCTCCGTGCCGCGGCTTGCGTGTCTGCAGCGATGCTGTGTCTCCGCACAGCAGCCAAGTAGAGCACACGCTGCTCGCGTAAACACCTCGCCATACGAGCGACCTCAATTTGCCCGCCTCCACCCGCTGCTTCTAGGTTCTGTTCTAATACCCCGGACTGAGCCGAGGCCAGATGATTCGATGCAGATTCGGATGCCGGCAAACGCAGGCGATGCAGCGCATCGTCGAGGCTTGGCGGCGCCGGAGATGCGCGAATCATCGACCTTCGGCGACCGGAGTGGGTTTTAGAACAGAACCTAATGTCCATCTCAGGCCGCGGGCTTGTCTCGCCGACCCGCGGCGAGTTAGGATGCCGCGCCAGATCTACTGCGTTTGAAAATGGGCTAAATAGGGGCCATTGAGATGACCGATTCCGCCGGATCGATCCGAGAAAAACTCCAGAACAAGCTGCGCGAGCTCTTCCAATTCGAGTCCTCCGACCTCGACTTTGGGATCTACCGCATCCTCAACCACAAGCGCGACGACATCGAGCGCTTCATCGAGGAAGATCTGCTCGACGCGGTCGGCCAGGCCCTCGACGAGATGGCCGGCGAGCAAAAACAGGAGGTCGAGGCCGCGCTCCAAAAGGAGAAGACCAAGCTCCAGACCAACCTCGGCCCCGCCGCCATCAACGATCATGGCGAGCTCGCCGAAAAGCACCACGACCTCCCGATGGCCGAAGACTACCTCGAGCTGCAGGACAAGCTCGAAGCCATCCGAGTAGCCGAGGTGACCGAGGCGCGCATCTACAGCGACCTGCTCAAATTTTTCTCGCGCTATTACGACAAGGGTGACTTCACCACGCTTCGGCGCCACTCCTCTCGAGGCCATAAATACGTCGTCCCCTACGATGGCCAGGAGGTCATGCTCCACTGGGCCAATAAGGACCAGTACTACATCAAGACCGGCGAGCGCTTCACCGACTACAAATTCGACGCCGAGCAGCGAAAGGGCGGCCAAAAGGTCCGCTTCGAATTGGCCTTCGCCGACACGCCCGACGACAACAACAAGTCCAACGGTCGCTACTTCATCGTCCCCGGCGACGGGTGCATTGACCACGACGCCGACGCCAAGCTGCTCACCGTCCGCTTCGCCTACCGCCAGCTCACCGAGGACGAGCAGGACGACTACCGCGCCCGCTACAAAGACCTGACCGGCGACAAGCGCAAGACCATCGACCGCTCGGTGCTAAACGAAGTCACCGAACTACAGATCTTCGACGCCCTCTCCGCCCCCGAGATCAAAGCGCCCCTGCTCGCCGAGCACCCAAACTCGACCATCGGCCGCACCGTGCTCGGCCACCACCTCAACCGCTACACCGCCTCGAACACCCACGACTACTTCATCCACAAGGACCTGGGCGGCTTCTTGCGCGGCGAGCTCGACTTCTTCCTCAAAAACGAGGTCCTCGACGTCGACAACTACCTGCTCGGCGATGGCGGGGAGAAGGCATACGAGCGCGAGCTGCTCCGGGCGCGTGCCGTGCGCCGCATCGCGGGGCGCATCATCCAATTCCTCGCCCAAATTGAGAACTTTCAGAAGCGACTCTTCGAGAAGAAAAAATTCGTCACCCAGACAGACTGGTGCATTACACTCGGCCGGGTGCCTGAGGAGCTGTACCCCGCTATCCTTGACAACAAGGGGCAGCTCGAAGCTTGGCTCGAACTATATGCCACCGACGGACTCGATGACGCGCCTACTTCTATCGATGAAATTGACTTGGACCTGTTGCGGAGCCAACCCCACCTGCCGATTGACACAGCTCTATTCGACGGTGATTTCCGCAAAAGCCTCTGGAGAGACGCGGAAAATATCCAGACTCAATTTAACGGTACTCTGATTCACAGCGAAAACTTACAAGCCCTCGGTCTCTTGCAGAATCGATATGCCAATCGCGTCAAATTTGTCTATATCGACCCTCCTTATAACACCGGCCAAGACACGTTCATTTACAAAGACAGCTATCAACATTCTTCTTGGCTAACGATGATGGTAGATCGCTTGAATCTGGCGCGTCAGCTATTGATGGACAATGGCTCTATTGCCATCAGCATCGACGAAAAGGAGCTTTCTCTTTGTCGCGAACTCTTGGACCAGGTTTTTGGGCAGAAGAATCGAATTGCTATTCTAACGATCAAACGCTCAAGTATTACGGGGCATAAGACGATTAACCCAGGAGTCGTTAATATCGCTGAGTACGTACTTCTCTACGCACGCGACAAAGACTTTTGGAAGGGCAACACAGTATACGTGGAACGAGAGCGGGACGAGCGCTACTCGAACTTCATTTTCAATCGTGATCAACCATGTGAGGAATGGAAGTTCGGTACTTTGCTCGAAGCATTCGCAGATCACAAAGGCGTCACCAAGGACAGCGTTCGCGATGAAGTCGGTTCGAGCTTCGATCGGGAGCTAGATCGCTTCGCACTCGAGAATGCCGAGTCGGTAATCCAGCTGGCGACCGTGAACAAGTCGGCTATTGGCAAGACGTTTCGTCAGGCAGTGAATAAATCCGAGAGCCTGAAGACCCCGGTCTTACATGCCCGGGACGGATATCCCGACGTCTACCTTCTCGAAGGGAAAAAGATCCTCTTTCTATCCGATAAAGTTCAGGAAATAAGCGGCAAACCGGTAACCGTCGAAAGGGCATCAGATATCTGGCTCGATACACTCCCGAACGATCTACATAACGAAGGTGGTGTGAGCTTTCAGTACGGCAAGAAGCCCGAATCACTAATTCTCCGCCTGATTGAAATGTGTAGCGATCCCGGTGACATTGTCGTCGACTACTTTGTTGGGAGTGGAACCACGGCAGCCGTCGCACAGAAGTCTGCACGCCATTGGCTAGCTATCGATTCGGGGGCGTTCTTCAACAGCGTTACTCGTCGTCGGCTCATGAATGTCCTTCGTGGCGACGGACGTGGCGTCAGCAGTCGATTAGGATGGTCGGGGGGCGGTGGCTTTCGAACAGTACGCCTCGAGTCCTACGAAGACGCGCTAAACAATATCGAGCTGACGAAGCCGGAGCTCGAGCAGCATGAATTTCCGAGCGACTATATGCTCGGCTACATGCTCGATGTGGAGTCACGCGGGAGTAAATCGCTGCTCAATCATGAGGCGTTTACCCATCCCTTCGACTACAAGCTGAATATCCAGCGCGGCGAGGTCACGCCCAAGCCAACCACCGTCGACCTGCAGGAGACGTTTCACTACCTCATCGGCATGCGCGTCCAGAAGATGGAGTTCCACGAGCACCAGGACCGCGAGTACCGCGTAAGCCGCGGGCAGGTGCCCGGGCCGAGCGGGCTGGAGTCGGCGGTGGTCGTGTGGCGCGAGCTCGAGCCGGAGCTGGACTACGAGCAGGAGCGCGATTGGGCGCGCGAGGAGCTTCTGGACGAGCCGGTCGACCGGGTCTACGTCAACGGCCCCAGCGGCATCACCGGCTATGCCCGCATCGAGTATATTTTTCGGGAGAAGATGGATCCGGCCTATGGTGGAGCGGGTTGAGGGTTTCTTGGGTGGGCTTGCGTGTTGAGTTGGACCTCCGCTGCGTGATGGCGGTAGAGGTTGAGGGTTGAGGGTTGGGGGTTGAGGGTTGGGGGTTGAGGGTTTCTTGGGTGGACTTGTGTGTTGGGTTGAGCCACCGCTGCGTGATGGCGGTAGAGGTTGAGGGTTGGGGGTTGAGGGTTTCTTGATTGAGTATTTGCGCTTGGGGCGAGCTGATTGGGTTGAGGGTTTCTTGGTTGAGTATTTGCGCTTGGAGCGAGCTGATTGGGATGGTTGAGCATGGCTAAGAGTGATCTCGAAAAATTCGAGCGGAGGTTGGGGCTCGCCGCCTACTTCATGCATCTATTCGGGGTGAGTGATCCGACCGACGAGCGAGAGGTGCGCTCTTTGTTGGAGGCTCTCAATAAGCTCAAGGAGGGCTACGATGGGGAGCGCAGCGAGGTCGCCAAATACCTTTCGGCGAGGCAGGGCTGCGGCATTCCGGCCGTTCGGCTCTTCGAATACGACTCGAACATCCGCGAGCACGTCGCCAAGCTCAACCAGCACCGCGACCGCCCCATCACGCTCAAATACTTCCAGGTGCTTGCCGCGTTGTGCTCGGAGATCTACCTGGACCGCGTCACCCGCGAGCCCGAAAAGTTTCGCCACGACATCAACGTCTTCATCCGTCAGGAGAACGAGGGCCGTCCCTACTACGAGGAGTACACGCCCTTTGAGCCTGGCGGTCTCAATAAACTGGCGTATTGGATGGCTACCGGCAGCGGCAAAACGCTGCTCATGCACATCAACTACTACCAGTGGCAACACTACGCCGACCGGCTCCGAGAGCCGATGGACAACATACTTTTGCTCACGCCGAACTCGGGCTTGTCTCGACAGCACATTAAGGAGATGCGTATGAGTGGCATCCCATGCCGGCATTTCCACGAGCCGGACCAGGGTCGCCGGGACGTAGTGCAGGTGCTTGAGATCTACAACTTGTTCGACGACGCATCTGGCACTGGCAAGCGCGTTGATCCGGCGACCTTCGAAGGAAGAAACCTGCTGTTCGTGGACGAAGGGCACAAGGGCGTGTCGGGTGATGGCTGGATGGCTTCTCGTGAGCAGATGGCCCGCGAGGGTTTCGCATTCGAATACAGCGCGACCTTCGGGCAAGCCATGTACAATGCCTCGATGCCAGTCCAACAGGCGTACGGACAGGCCATCGCGTTCAATTACTCCTACCCCTACTTTTACGAGGACGGCTACGGGAAGGACTACCACATCCTAAACCTGAAAAAGGACGTCGACAGGCAACTCACCGACCGTTACTTACTGGCGAACCTACTGACCTTCGTCGAACAAAAGCTTTGCTGGGCGCACGACCCGGACACCGCGCGCCGCGAGTACAACATCGCCGAGCCGCTGCTGATATTCGTCGGCAACAGCGTCACCGCCGGCAAGACGCTGGGCAGCCTGACCACAAACGAAGACCGCAGCCTCACCGACGTCCAGAAGCTCGTCGTCTTCCTCGACCGAGTGCTGCGAAACGACGACGGCTGGGTCGCCGAGTCCATCGACGCGATCTTGAGCCGCCAATCCGGCCTGCTGCGCGAGGACGGCACCGATCTATTCGAGAATGTCTTTTCGTACCTGAAGAAGTTGCGCGAAGACCACGGCTGGGACGGCGCACGCATCTACGACGAGATGCTCGAGGGCGTCTTCCACACCGACGCCAGCGCCCCGCTGCACCTGGTTAATCTGCAATCGGCCGACGGCGAGTTGGGGCTGCGCGCCGGCTCGACCGACCGATACTTCGGCGTCATCGACATCGGCAACGAGCGCGCCTTTTTGTCGCTCGCCGAGGAAGAGCTCGACGAGGTCGCCACCGACGAAGACGTCATGACCGACTCGCTCTTCCAGGACATCAACCAACAGGGCTCGGACGTCCAGATCTTGCTGGGCTCTCGCAAATTCATCGAGGGATGGAGCTCCTGGCGAGTCTCGGCGATGGGGCTGATGAACTTCGGGCAGTCACCCGGGCCGATGATCATCCAGCTATTCGGCCGGGGTGTGCGCCTGCTGGGCAAGAACCAGTCGCTCAAGCGCTCGCGCGAGCTCGAGGGCGCCTCGCCGGATCACATCCAACGGCTCGAGACGCTGCATATCTTCGGCGTGCGCGCCAAGTATATGAGCGAGTTTCGCAAATACCTGGAGCGCGAGGGGATCGACGTCGAGGAGTGGGAGGAGGTCGGCTTCGAGGTGCCCGTGCGCAACCTCGATAACTTCGAAGACAAGGGCCTCGTCACACCGCGCATAGAAGTCCCCAAAGGCGCGCGCTTCGGCGACGAGACGCTCGTCCAATTCCAGACCGAGCGCGCATTCGCACCCACCGTCGACCTACGCGTAAACGTCGAGGACATCGACTCGTCCGCGCCCGACCTGCAACTGGCGGGCGGCCGCGGCGAGAACACTCAGCATATCCCCAACACGGTCGCGATGATGCTCGACTGGCGCACGCTCGAAGCCCGCGTCTGGCAGCACGCCCGCGCCAAGGGCTACGACAACCTGGTCATGAGCCGCGCGGACATGCAGCGCATCATCGAGCCACCCGGCTACTTCCGCCTGCACTGCCCCGACTCGATGCTCCGGGTCGACACCGCCGAGGACATGCGCCGTATCGAGCGCATCGCGGCGATGATCCTGACCAAATACGTCGACAACCTATACAGCCACGCCCGAAAGGAGTGGGAAGACCAGCAGCGAAACCTCAGCCCGGTCGACGCCGACGACCCCAACATCCCCGCAGCCATCAAGGCGCGCTACCGACGCGACAGCGAGGTCAAAGAGCGCCTCGACCAGCTCGAGACCATGCTCACCGAGGCACCCGACGCTCTCTTCGAAGACGACGGCGTCCTCCCGCCCCGCGTCCACTTCGACAGCCACCTTTACGCCCCGCTCCTGCTCGACAACGAAGCCGCCCGCGCCGAGGGCCTCGGCGACCAACTCGTCCTGCAATTCACCCCGACTGGCCTCAACAAAGGCGAGGTCCAATTCGTCCGCGCCCTGGCCAACTTCACCCGCTCGGACATGGGCGCCAAGCTGCTCCAGGACTACGAGCTCTACCTGCTACGCAACCAATCCCGCGGCGCCGGCGTCGCCTTCTCGGTCCAACCGGTCCCCGGCGCCGCCTTCGAGCAGGTCTACCCCGACTTCATCGTCTGGCTGAAATCCGACGACCTCCAACACATCATCTTCATCGACCCCCACGGCCTCACCCACGCCGGCAACCTCTTCCGCGACGCCAAAGTCTGCCTCCACGAGTCCATCAAACACGACCAACACCTCCTCGCCGCCCAAACCGGCCGCGACGACGTCCACCTCCACTCATTCGTCGTATCGACGACCACCACCGACAAGCTGCCGAACCCCTACACCGACAAAGAGTTCGACGAGCTTAGAGAAGCGGGCGTGTATTTCCCCGACCGGGAGGCGAATTATTTGAGTGATTTATTGGGGCGAGTGGTGGAGAACCAAACGCCCTCTGAAGCACCGCAGGTTCCAGATGCCGAAGAAGTGTGAGAACTCGTGATTTGCGAGATGACTCGACCGTGTCCCCAATTCCCTATGACGAATCGACCAGAGACAGCCAACGTACTTCAGGTGACGCTCGGAAGCGCTCGCGGTGGGGGACCCTGTCAATTGGTGAACGGGACGCTCATGTGCTTATAGTTGCTCGAAGTCCATTTATCGCATTTCAGACATCGATGAGGACACCCATGACAAACCAACCCGCTCCCCAAGAACTCGACGTGCTCATCTTCGCAGCCTCACTGCGCGATGAATCGCTGAATAAAAGGCTCGCCAGGCTCGCCGCCGAAGTCGCCGAGCAGAAGGGGGCGACGGTCGATCTGGCGTCGATGGATGAGTTTGACGTGCCGCTTTACGACGGCGACGCCGAGACCGAAGACGGCATCCCCGAAGGGGCCGAGGAGCTGCGCCGCCGGCTGCTCGACAACGACGCTTTCATCATCGTCTCGCCCGAGTACAACGGCTCGATGCCGGGCACGATCAAAAACCTGATCGACTGGACCTCGCGGTTTCGCCCGCAACCCTTCGACGAGCGCCACGGCATGTTGATGTCGGCGTCGCCGTCGATGGCCGGCGGCAACCGCGGTTTGTGGGCCTTGCGCGTGCCTCTCGAGCACCTGGGCGCGCGCATTTTCCCGGATATGTTCTCACTGGCGACAGCGCACAAGGCCTTCGACGGTGACAAAATCGCCAACGAAGGCCTGCAGAAGCGCTTCGAGGATAACCTCGATGCATTCTTGTCGCTGGCCGAGGCCGCCAAACATTACCCGTGCATCCAGAAGGCGTGGGTCGAATTTCTCGGCGAGCCTCCCGAGGAAGGCGCCGATCGCGTCGACGCGCCCACTGACACGGCCAATCAGTCGCAAGGGTAAAAGAGCGCTACCGCCCTGCCGTCGGCCCGTGAAGTCTAGCCGAACTGCACGCAACGCCGGCTGATGCTTCCGTACTCGAAGCCCTCGACCGGGAACGCCGACTGGCCGGCTTGGAGGTATGAGCGCTGCCGTCAATCCGACTCGGTGATCCAGCCGATGAGGCGGTCGAAGTTGGGCGGCTTGACGATATGCCGGTCGAAGCCGGCCGCCTCGAGTCGCTCGGCGTCCTCGCGATAGCCGGTCAACGCGATGAGACGCGCTCCATCGCCGTGCTCCTCACGCAGTTGACGGGCGACCTCATAGCCGCTCATACCGGGCAGCCCCAGGTCGAGCAAGATGACCTCCGGGTCGAAGGAGCGCGCACATTCGAGCGCCGACCGGCCATCGTTGGCGACGCGGGTGTGGTGGCCATGGGACTCCAGGATCAACGAGAGGAGTTCGGTGGCGTCCTCTTCATCATCGACCACGAGCACACGACGAGGTCGCTCTTCTCCGTCGGATACCGGCTCCTCTTTGTGTCGAACCGGCGTCCCCCCGGCGCGCGGCAACCTGATGACGAATTCGCTTCCCTCGCCGAGCCCTTCCGAATGCGCGCTCAACTTGCCGTGATGCATCTCGACGAGCTCGTTGGCCAGCGACAAACCGAGCCCCAGCCCGCCTTCGGAGCGCTGCAGAGTCTGGCTCGCCTGCGTGAACAGCCCGAAGATATGAGGCAGCAGCTCCGGGTCGATGCCCACCCCCGTATCTCGCACTCTCACTACCGCATCATCGCCGTCTGCCTCGACGATCAGGGCGATCTCACCGCCGTCCTCGGTGTATTTGACGGCGTTGGTCAACAGATTCTCGATGACCTGAGCCAACCGATTGGCGTCGCCGATCACCACGACCTCTCCCGGGGGAGGCAACGATGTGGATATTTGGTGGTCATGAGCTTCGATGCTCGGCATGACCACCTCGAGTGCGTGATGAGCTATCTCCGACAGATCGACCGGCTCGGACTCGATGACGATCTTGCCGGAGGCGATTCGCGACATCTCCAGGAGCTGATCGAGCATCATCTGCATGCGGGTGAGTTGACGCCCCATCATCAAGCGGGTCTGCTCGTCGCGACTGCGCTCTCCGGCCTCTCCGAGATATTCCAGCCCGTAAGACAGCGCCGCCAGCGGGTTGCGCAGCTCGTGGCCGAGCATCGCCAGGAACTCGTCTTTGCGCTCGTGCTCCTCCCGCAACTCGTCTGCTCGCTGAGTCGCCTCCATCTCGGCGAACCGGCGCGCGGTGTCATCTTCGATGGACAATAAGATCAACGGATCGCTGTGAGGTCGTGCCATCGTACGGGCGTTGAGCCGCAAAAACCGCCGGCCCAAGCGATCGAAATTGTGTTCGATATCATAGTCTTCGACCTCGAGACGCTCGGGCAGAACCTTCTGGAGAAGCGAGCGAAGCCCCGGGATATCCCACTGCTCAGCGTCGATCTCGAAGATGCGCTCGCCTTCGACCACTTCGGCGCTCGTCTCGAAGGTCTCGTGGAAGCATTCGTTGGCTGACAGAACCTGCAGATTGGCATCGAGCACCAATAATGGAGTGCGTATGGTGCGAACGATCGCCTCGGAATATTGGCGAGCTTCCTCGATTTCGGCAGCCCGCTGCTTCTGCTCGGTGATGTCGGTGAAGATGATGGAGACCCCGTCGATATCGCCTTCGTCGGTGCGGTACGGCAGGATGCGCTGGGTATAATAGCGTCCGTCGTCGGCCTGGACCTCGGTTTGGAACGGTCCCTCGCCGGCGGCGACCGCGGCCGCTTCGTCGATCAAATTTCCGTTGTGATAGCGCTCCTTGACGTGCTCGATCGATCGCCCGATATCCGACGGGACCAGCCGCATCACCCGAGTGGATGCCGGGGTGAATCGGCGCACCCGCATCTGCATATCCAAAAAGATCGTCGGGATATCCGTGCTCAGCAATAGGTTATTGAGGTCGTTGTTGAGCTCGCGCAGCTCGACGTTTTTTTCCTCGAGCTCCCGATTGACCGTGAGCATCTCCTCGTTCAGCGACTGCATCTCTTCTTTGGAGGTCTCCAACTCTTCGTTGGTCGACTGCAACTCCTCGTTGAGCGATAACAGCTCTTCATTGTGGGCCTGGTACTCCTCGCTGCTGTCCTCGAGGCGCTGTCGAAGTTGGCGTTGATCCCGACGCGCCGTGCGAAGCTGAGCCTCGAGGCGTCTGACCTGGGATTGCTCCTCGTCGGGGATCGCATCGCCGCCGGTCGTCTCGGGGGGCAGCGTGCGGAAGGTGACCAGGTAGAGGCCTTCGGCCCCCGGGATGGAATCGAGCGGCTCGATATGACTGGTAATCGGCCGGACTTGATCGCCACGCTCGAGGTACATGCGCTCGATGTCGACCGTTTCGTCGGTGTCGATCGCTCGCTCGAGGGCTGGTCGGAGTTCGGCGTAGAGTCCGGGGCGCAGCCAGGCGAGCAGATCGAGCTCGGTGGCCCCGGTGGGCGCGGCCAAAAACTCTTCGGTCGGCCCGTAGAAGTGCAGGATGTCGTAGTCTGTGTTGATCACCACCGACGCCGGCGCATGATGCCTCAAGATGTGGTGTTCGAGATGGCGCTCGACGTTGCGGTTTGGCGCCCGAACACCGCGATCCGGCATGGGTGGTGAATCCTGTGCTGACTGGTGACGCGTCGCCATCCAGCGAGGAGTCTGTCGTGGCGACTCGGGGCCGGTGGCCTTCGACTTGTAGATGCGAAGCGACTCGGAGACGACCTCCAAATCGTCACGGCCCCGCCCGATCGACTCCGACGTACCCAAGACGAGGTATCCACCGGGCGACAGAGCGTAGCTCATCAACTCGAGCGCGCGCCGCTGAGCGTCGGACTCGAGGTAAATGAGCAGGTTTCGACAACTGACCAGCATCATCCGGGAAAATGGCGGGTCGACCAACAGGTCGTGGACGGCAAACGTGACCAGCTCGCGGACACGTGCGTTGACCTGATAATGCTCACCCTGTCGATGGAAGTAGCGATCGAGGAGGTCCTGGTCGACCTCCTCGGAGATGGTGCCCGGATAGAGGCCGCGCCGGGCCAGGCCGATGGAGCGCTCGTTGACGTCAGTGGCAAAGATCTGCACCGAGTTATTTAGGCCGGCGTCCCGGAGAGCTTCGAGGGCGACGATCGCCAGACTATAGGCCTCCTCGCCGCTCGAGCAGGCGGGCACCCAAAACCGCAGAGGCTTCTCCTCTTCTCCCGCCGCCTCCACCAGCGCCGGAATGATATCATCGCTCAGGCGCTCCCAGACGGCCGAGTCCCGGAAAAACCTGGTCACGTCGATCAACAGATCTTGGTAGAGCGCTTCAATCTCAGTGGGCTTGTCGCGCAAGAAGTCTGCGTAGCCGGCTGCATCGGAGAAGTGATTCAGCCTCATCCGTCGCGAGATGCGCCGGGTCAGCGTCCCCGTACGATAATTGTCGAACCTCACCCCGTGGTGGGCGGAGACCAAGTCGAGGATATCCTTGAAGCCTTCTGATGTGGGCTCGATATCGTCTTCGTGGGGGCCTCGAGCATCTGAATCTCGATACTGTTGGTCTCGACGGTCTTGGTCTGGCTTGTCGGGGCGCTGTGGCGTGACGGCATCTCGCTCACGGCCGACCAGGCCAGCCAACGCCTCGCCCATCTCGGCCGGCCGCAGCACCCGGTCGACGGCGCCCGTGGCGATGGCCGCCCGGGGCATCCCGCTGAAATCGGCGCTGTCGGGCTCCTGCACCAGGCAGACCCCTCCTGCTTTGCGGACCTCGCGCATCCCTTCAGAGCCGTCTTCACCGGTGCCCGACAAAACGACGGCGACAGCTCGCTCGCGATAGCTGCGCGCCAGCGCTCCAAACAGCGCGTCAATCGGCCGTCGCACGCCGCTGCTCTCTTCGCGCCGACGCGGACGGAGCATACCTTCGCGCAGATCCAGGTCGGTATCGGGCACGATCACATAGACGTGATCGGCCAACACACGCATCTCGGAGGAGACCTCGACCACGGGCATCTCGGTAGACCGGGCCAGTAATTCGCGCAGATGGCTTTCGTGGGTGGGATCGAGATGGAGCACGACGATGAACGCCATGCCGGTATCCGACGGGAGGTGGGCGAATAGTCCCCTACATGCGTCCAAGCCTCCGGCAGAAGCCCCGATTCCGACGCATCGGACGAACTTTTCTTCGCCTCCAGTCGCAGAAACCGAGAGGTCGCTCATGAATGGTCCTGGCCGGGTGGGAATACTAGTTTAGATACGAGGAGGGGCCATACCTAGACAACCTGCTCTCCAATGTAAACCGACAACCAACTCTCGGTAGTCCGCACAAGCCTCAAGCATCTCTTTCGATATCGAAACGGAAGGTAGAGCCGACGCCCAGCGTGCTCTCGACCTCGATCTCGCCGCCGAGGGCGTTGACGAGCTCCCGGCTGATCGTCAGACCCAAGCCGGTGCCTTCGGTGTTTCGATCGGCGCTTTGACCGTTGGTACAGAATGGCTCGAAGATGCGCTCCATATTCTGGTCGCTCATGCCAATACCGGTATCCTCCACTTCGAAGACGAGCTTGGAGGCATCGGGAGCTTTCGAGTGAACGCGAAGCGTCACGGCGCCCCCCTCGGGGGTGAATTTGATGGCGTTGGCGACGAGGTTGACCAGGATCTGGCGCAGGCGCGTTTTGTCGCTATTGATCTGCTCGGGGAGGTCTTCGTCGAGCTCCATCGCAAAGTTCACGCCGACGTCATGGGCACGAATACCCATCATCATCTCCACGTCCCCCAACAACTCATCTAACACGAAGCGTTGCTTCTCGACGCCAGAGTGACCGGCCTCCACCCGCGACAGATCGAGCAGGTCGTCGAAGAGGTCGAGCATCATCTCACTATTGCGCTCGATGACGTCCAAAACGTGGAGTTGCTCGGGAGTGTCGACCGTCTCGCGCAGGATCGTAAGATAGGTCTGAATGACGGTCATCGGCGTGCGCACCTCGTGGCTGACGTTGGCCAGGGTGCGGCGTGTCGCCAAGAGCTTCTCCCGGGCAATCTGGCGGGCGAGTTGGCTCTCGATCATCTCCGCGGAGCGCACCGCTATCGCCAGGCGACTGGGCGTGCCCTCGACCATGCCCACGCTGATATCGATGGCGCCGATGAGCTCGCCGTCGATGTTTTGGATGGGCGCGGCGGTGCAGATGCCACGATGCAGATTTTGACTAAAGTGCTCCGGGCCGACGATGGCCACCGGCTGCCGGGCGGCGAGCGCCGTGCCGGCGCCGTTAGTCCCCATCGTCGACTCACTCCAGTCGTAGCCCGGCTCTAGGCCGTAGCGCTCACGCAACTCGTCGGAGTTGGCCACGCTACACAAGATGACCCCGTCGCGATCGGTCACGTAGATCCCATGTTCGACGTCGCGCAGGACTACCGACAGCCAATCGAGGTGAGGCTTGGCGATCTCGACCAGCGCGCGGTTCTCCTCCCGGCGTCGCTCGAGTTCATCGTCGTCTACCCTGCGCAAGTCGCTCTCGATCGGGTCGACACCATGCTCGCGCGAGCGCAACCACGATTGCTTGATGACGTCGCGCAGACCGGCGGTCTCGGCGAGACCGTCGACGAACTCACGCCACTCTTCTTCGATCCGGCTGACATCCCGAAGCGTCGGCACGTCCTCCTCTGGGCCTGCCACACCCGCTCGATCGACGTCGCCAATTAGATCATCGAGCTGCTTGCCCGTCATAGACACCTCCAAATCCAACACGCACATCAGGTTGATCGTGCAGAGAGACCACCTTCTCTCCTAATGCGCAAGGGTCTTTCTCTCAGAGCCCCCGAGCCGCATTCCGACGGCTCGAGGTGCAACGCTGCCCAATCTCCATCATAACGATGAACACGTTTTGAACGTTCCCAAGAAACGCAAAGGCGCTCGTGCCTGCACGGATGCGCCTACTCCAAGCGCCACACAAATTGCAGTTGGCTGGCCACGTGGCTGCTCCTCAGCGGCTCGTAGTCGTCGGGCACCCCGACGCGGTCGTAGACCACGCTGCCCGCGGAGATGGCGAAGCCTTTGTAGATGGGGACCTCGAGCTCCAAGCGGGTGATACCGGCTAGCTCGTGGCCGTCGGAGCCGTGGAGGGTGCGCACATAATAGCGCGAGCTGATCGAGCGCAGCTGAAACCAACCGGGCTTGGTCAGCACTAAAACCGTTCGGGCGATGGCGCCCGAGCCCAGATTATAGTCGCGGTCGACCACCTCGGCATAAGGCGAGTCGAACCCGCCCAGCGCGATCGCGCCGAGCTCGAATTCGGCGAAGAGCCTCAGCGACCACCACCCCAAGTCGAAGCGCCCCAACGTGGAGGCGCCCACCGACGAGGTGCCCACCTTGAATAGCGGGCTATCGTAATAGTCGTAGTGCATAAACGGCCCCCAGACACATTGATTGCCGTTGCCGCAACCGAACCCCCAGCGCGCCAGCAGACCGGTGATGTCGAGCTGGGCGGCGTAAAACTCCGTCTGGCCATAATTCAGACCCACCCCCAGCGTGAACCAATCGAAGGGCCTGTAGGGCTCGCCGTCGTCGACGAAGTCGCCGTAGACGACCCGCGCGTCCAAGCCCAGGCTGGGCACCCCGTCGTCGAGCTCGGCGGGGCGAAATTCGTCGAGCCCCAGCGCCAGCCGGGTGGACACCGGCGTGGTCGCCCCCACCGAGCCCTCCTGCGTGGCAGCGCCGGTGAACAGGCGCGTAAAGCCGTAGATGGGGCTCAGCGCCAACGCCCCGCCCTCGCGCGCCCCGCGCTCCAAGCCCTGGCTGGAGTCGTCGAGCAGCGCCGAAGACAGCCGAAACAACACCTCGCCGAGCGCCACGCCGCCGACCGTCGTCGTAACCAGGTCATTATACGAGGGCTTCTCATTCTCCATGAACATCTCCCACTGGAGACTGCCGGCCACGGTATAGGGCAACGAGCCCCAGAACCCGAAGCCGACCGACCTCGCCCCGGTGTGGTACAGCGCGCCCTGGTAGGGATGGCCGAGCTGATTGACCGGAAATCCGTCGGCGTCCCACTCGAAGCCGTGGCGGAAGTTCGCCGCCATGGAGCCGGGCCCGATATAGGCGTAGTGTGCGTCCAACACATAGCGCGCCGTCGCCCAGAACACGGTGTTGGCGGCCACCATACTCCCCAGCGGAATCACGTAGTCCCAGCCCTCCGGCTCGTCGACCGCGGCGGGCGCGGCGGGCCCGTCGGGCCCGTCGGGCTCGTCCGCGCGCGCTGCCGACGGCATCAGCAGCGCGAACGCGACCAGCAACACGAGCACAAACGCCGCCCACGGCGCTCGGCGCATCCTCGCTCGACTTTGTGGTGATAGCTGGAGCATCTCGGGTGTCGGTTTAGTGCTGGGATCTGGAAATACGTAAGCACCTCGGCGGCTGGCTTCGACGATGCCTGCGTTGAGGCTCCTCCATGATACGTATCACTGTCGTCGCCTCGCCTTGGCCTCCCCGAAGCCAGCTCGCCGAGGTATCCTGAGCCTACCCAGCCCCCCGAGGACAAGGAGACGTGCGCAGGCGATGCAGCACATCGTCGAGCAAACGTCGACGCTGTCATCGGGGGGACTGGTCGGCTCAGGTGCGTATGTATTTCCAGATCCCAGCACTAGGCGCAAACCCCTCAAAAGGCAACGCCACTGCCGATCGGCGCCCTCAAAAAGCGACGCCCTGCCGGTTCGCAGCGCACCCTCCCAACGCCCCTGCGCGCCGCGACCGCGACGAAGACGACGAAGGTCCAAGCCATTCGCTTGGCGCTCCTGCGGCTGGGTTGCCAACGTTGGGTGACCAGATTTGCCGGGTGGCAGTACAACATCGCTCACCCTACTTGAAAATGATTTTCATTATCCTTGACGAGCGTGATTGCAACAGCTAGCCACGATCGGACGGTAATGAGACTCAGGCAGAGCCAGCCCAGGAGAGAACGATGAAGAGAGACACGCCCCGCAAACTGCTCGAGCTGGTCATCGCGTTGGTCGTGGCAGCCCCGCTCTTGGCGACCGGCTGCGATCGGCAGGCGCATGGTGAGGATGAAGCTGGCGAGGCCCGTGAAGATCGAAAATCCCAGCACCGAGACGACCAGCATGGAGACGACCACGACGGAGACGACCACGACGGAGACGACCACCACGATGAGGTCCACCTCGGTGAGTCGATGAACGAGTTGACGATGAGGTTTTCGGCGGTGTGGTTTGCCGGAAAGGCCGGCAACGCCGAGATGGTCGACTACCAGATCCACGAGATCGAGGAGATGGTCGACGAACTCAGGCCGGCAGCCCCACAGGAAAATGGGGTCGATGTCGTCGAGCGGCTCGATGCAGATATTCTGAGTGGCCTCGAGGATGTCGAAGAGGCCGTCGAGTCCTCCGACCCGGAGGCCTTCGAGGCCTCGTATCGCAGCGTGATGAAGAGTTGCGGCAGCTGTCATCACAGCACCGGCCACGGCTTCATCAAGCCCAAAATCCCGGACTACAATCCCTATCCGAACCTGGATCTCTCCGGGGAGGAATGAGGAAAGTTCGCCTCAACCTTCTGGGCTATTCGGTGGGGCCGACGGGCTCCGCGGCCACCGGGAGGTTGACATCATCGGCGGAGACATCGCCGGTGATCGCCCCCTGGAAGCCGCGCGGGGACAGCTCGCCGGCGACCGTGACGTCGTGTGCGGCGACGTTTCCGCTCAGCTCGATGCTGCCGTCTTGTCGGTCGACCGAGCCCTCCAGCGGGATCTCGAAGTTGCGCCCGTCGTAGCCGCCTTCAAAGAGTCCGGTGGCGCTGAAGTCGGAGGCGACCTCGATCGTCAGGACCGCCTGTTGGAAGCCCATCCCCGAAATCGGCGCAGACTCGAGCCGGCCGACATACGGCGGCGCGCTCAGCTCCGTGGGCTGGGTCTGGGCCTCGGTGGCCGGCTCGTCGGTCTTGTCGGAGCTGGAGGCACACGCGGGCGCCAACAGCAACAGCCCCAATCCCACCATCCAGATGAGCGAGCGATGACGTCTTTTCGTCGCGAAGATACGCATAATCGTCCTCCGTTGATTGCTCATCAGCTAAGTTAGCTGCGACCGCCTCACGATACGAGCGCCACCATTTCGATGAAATATCAGTCTATTCAGCCCGAGCGAAGATGATGTCCGTATCCGGGCCGCCACGGTTTTCCTCCCAAGCGACGTAGACCGCGCCGTACCGGTCGGTGGCGACGACGGGATGATCGGCCACGGTGCCCGAGCTTCCCGCCTCGCTGCTAGGCGCCAAGGGCGGGTCGAAGCTTCCCTCGGAGTTGAAGCGCGTGAAGATCACCCGCGCGCCGTCGGTGGTATCCTGCATGGCGACGTAGACGTTGCCGGCCACATCGATGACCGCCTGAGGCTGGAATTGGTCTCCGCCGAGGCCGGCGCCTACGTCGACACTCGGCTCCCACGTCGCCCCCCAATCCTCCGACCAGCTAAAGTAGACGTTCGCCCCGCCGCGCCGGTCTTCCCAGGTGGCGTAGATCGTCTGGCTGCGCTCGTCGATGGCGATCGAGACGTGCTTCTGGTTCTGGCCGGAGGTATCGTCGTCGACCTGCACCGGCTCTGCGAAACCCGTCCCACCTGCCGGCGTCCCTGCAAAATAGATATCCGTGTCGCCCTGCCCCATCACTCCGTGCCAGCCGATATAGACATCGCCAGAGAGGGCGCTGGTAGCCACCACCGGAGCCGCCGCCTGTGACGTATTTCCGCTGATCTTGACGGGCAGCTCGAAGCTCTGCCCGTCATCGCCGGAGCTTGTATGGAAAACTTCGCCGTCCTTCTCGAAGGCGACGTGGAGCCTATCCGGGCTCACTGCAAGATTGGGGCTGCCTCCAGCGGCAACCGTGACGGGGTCGTCGAAGGTGTCGTCGCCGGGATGATACCGGCCCAACATCACATCACCGCTGTCCTCCCATGCGATAAACACCGTTTCTGGGGTCACGACCTCGCCATCATCGTCCTCGACTGCGTTTCTCACCACCAAGTCCGGGCTGGCTTGTTCCGCGCCGGAGGCCACGACCCGCGCGTCGGTCCACGTATCGCCGAAGTCGTCGGACACGGCGAACTCGATGGCGGACTCGCTTTGCCAAGCCAGATAGAGCCTCGTTCCTTCGCCGTTAGCGCCAAGCGTCGGGGCGGATTGGTCGCCGTCGGTCGCGGTGTTGACCCGCAGGTCGGGCTGAAATTCGAGCACGTGCGGCAGCGCGGTGAGCTCGCATGAGGCATGGGCCACCTCGCCGTCGGAGTCGAGCGCCTGCACCGCCACATAGTGCTCGACGCCGTTTTCGAGCGGGCGAAGACTCGTCTGCCGCACCTCGGCGCCCACTTCCACAGACTCGTCATACTCCTCGGAGGTCGTCCCATACTCCACTCGAAAGCCGCCCGAGTGGTCGAAGTCCCCGCGCACATTCCAGCTCACGCTCAGCGCACGACTGGCCTCCACGGCGAACACGTCGATGCCCTCGGAGTCGATGCAACTGGGGATGCGGCCGGCCGTCTCTTGCGGCTCGCAGACCGCACGATCGGTCAACGGCCGACACACAAAGCCATCGGGGCAACTCGACGCCACGTCCGGATCACACGAATCGAGCTCTTCGCAGACCCCGTCATTGCCGTCCGCCACACAACGCTCGCCGGCACCACAGGCGTTGGCGTCGCCGGGCTCGCAGCGTTCTTCGGCAGCGTCATCGCCGCAACCGACGATGAGAAGGGTCAGTGAAATCGCGATAAGTGTGACGAAACGACGCAACATTCGAACTCCGGGGGTACGAACAACATCAGTTTGAGACATTTTCATAAGGGTAACAGCTTTGCCGGCCCGGCGCATAAAAACCAGCGCTAAGTGCAATCACGTCGATCTTTCGGCTTTCGACGCCACCAGCCTTCGATGGGCGCATACGTTGGAGAGAGTAAGAAATTAAGACAGTGAGAAAGTGAGAACAAAGCTCCAAACAACCAAGCCGTCCTCGAGCGGGTAGCCGTAGCTAACTTTCTTACTTTCTCACTTTCTTACTCTCTCGCTGCCGATCAGCAATTATTGCCGGCATTGCGAAAACCGTCCGTAAGCTAAATAACCTGCGTGTTTCTACTTAGCCGGCGAGGAGCCGCTCGATGGCCGCTAAGTCATCCTCATCGACGCCGCCGGCGCGCACGCAGCGCACCTTGTCGGCGGGATCGACGAAGATGTGAACCGGCAGCGGTGCGCCCCGATCGACGCCCAACGTCTCGAACCAGGGCTTGACCAGGTCGGGGGCGGCGATGCGCAAGCTCTCGGGGGTCTGGGGATGTTTTGTTCGAAACCCGTCGACCTGCTCGGCGGTCTCGTCGGTCGACATCAGCAACAAGTCGATCTGGTCGAGTTCACGGTCCCACTTGGCCAGAAGCGGCATCTCCTCGGCGCAGGGCACACACCAGCTCGCCCAGACGTTGACCCATCGCCAGCCGTCGACGGCAGATGCGTCGGGGGCGTCGGCGGAGTCTTCGGCTAGCTCGGGCAAGGCGAACGCAGGCGCCGCGTCGGAGCCGTCGTAGACGTCGCAGAACTCCTCGGGGGCCGGGGCCTCGGGGGCCGGCTTGGCCTGGACCGCGTTGACGCGGCCAGACGAGCGGCTGGAGGGCTGGGAGGATTCGCCGTCACAGGCGCCGGCCACCAGGCCGACGCATAGAATTGCAATTATAGTTTGCAGTCGATCCATGCGATAAACGCGCTCCGGTTGAGATCTGTTTCGGTACAGGACCCGCCGTGGCTGCGACGCCAATCGCAGAACTCCTGGTCGAGCTGGGCGAACTCCTCGCCGAGCCACAGAAGCCCGACCTGCTTGTCGAGGTCGGGGTCCTCGAACTTCTGATTCAGCCGGTCCATGACCGCCTGAGCGCGCCCCTTCGACAGGGTTCGGTTGAACTCTGTGGCGCCGTCGGGCGAGGCGCGTGAGACCACGAAGAAGTAGCTGGCGCCCCCTTGGTCGGCGAAGATCTCGTCGACGAGCTCTCTTGCCTGTGCGTCGAGCTCGGAGGACTCCTTATCGTACATGATGATTCCGCCGCGGTCTTTCATCGGCCGAAAAAGCGCGTTGAAGTCGTTGCCGCTCATCGTGGCTACGGTCTTGGCGTCAGCCGGCTGACAGCCGCGCACCGTCCCCGACTCGAGCAGACCGCAGCTTTTGAGCACCCGGCGCAGCACCTTCTGGAGATCGCCGGTACAATAATCTTCATTGGCGGCGCTGGCGGTGGCGACCTGCGCGGTCTCCTCGGCGTCGGCCTCGGACTCCATCGCCTCCACGCGCTGGGAGGCCGACGACGCCCACGTGGCGGTCAGGACCGCCGGTATGCTCAGACATACGAAGGCAACGGCCATACGAATCGCGTTCATCATGGTTGCTCTCCGTCGGTATCAGGTGAGTGCAGCGTGCCGTTTGCGTGGCGCTCGAGCATGGTCGACAGCGCGAACTCCAGCCCCAGATCGACGTCTTCGTCACATAGGCGCACCCCGTCGACGTAGATCTGCGGGGTGAGCACCCGCAGCTCGGCGTCGACCGCCCAGCGCAGCGATTGGTTGAGCCGGGCGCGCACCTTCGGCGAGCCCAGGCAGCCGTCGATATCGGGAAATTCGGCGGTGATCATCGAACGCACCTGGTCGGAGCCGCCCGACGAACCCGCCGTCTCGAGGAGTTCCTCTTGATGGGCAAACGCCCAGTCGATGACCCGGTCGGCGTCGTCTTCGGCGCACAGCACCGCCTCGCTGACCGCGCACGCCCCCGGGTGGACGGCCTGATCGATCATCCAATTGCATTCGTCGTCGAGGGGGAAGAGCACCGCCTTGCGGGCGAGCTGATCGTGGTATGTCGTCTGCTCGAGGTGTTCCTCGAAGCCGCGACAGGCCGGACACAGCGGGTCGAAGACCTCCAGGGCCCCCACGCCGGTCTGCGGCCCCATCTCGATGAGCAGCGACTCGTCGGGCCGCTCGTCGAGCTCACCGCAGGCCCCCACGAAGCGGCTGTGGTCGGGGGCCGACGCCAGATAAGCGCCGACGGGCACCGCCACGAATATCAGGCCCAACCCGAACATCGCCGCCAGCATCCCGAACGATACCTGCCCGCCGGCGTGAGCGGGGCTGGAGTCCCACGAAGACTCGTCCGAATCCGGCTCGACGGAGGCCGAGTCGCCCTGCTCTTCGCTCGCCCATTCCGGGTCGGAGAGGTCGACGCCGGCGCCACTTATCGCCGCCTCGCCGCGGGCCCGAACCCACAGCCCCAGCGCGCCGGTCAAGACGAGCGCGCTGGAGACGTAGATGCCGATACACAGCTTGCAGGCAGCCCCCAACTCGCTCAGCGAAATATAGCCCATCACCGCCGAGGACAGCGCCGGCAGGAGCGCCGCCAGCACGAAAAAGCCGGTCGCCCGGCGATCCCGCTGACGTCTTCCGATGAGCAGGTCGACGCCGAAAAAGAGCAGAAAGGCAAAGACCGACATCGCCGGCAGCGAGATCGGCACCCCTCCCCAGGTCGACGAGCGTAGCACCGACGAGTACGGGCTCATCAGCGTAACTTCACAGTCCGAGCCGCCGGCATCGGCGTCGTCGAGCCCGGGGACGAACGAGCAATGAACATTGTGGACCTGACGATCGAGGTGCTGTTCGAAGTCGTAGGTCGACACTCCGGCGAATACAAAGCCCAGAAGAGCCCCCACGAGCGCCAACACAAGAAACGGATGAGGCCTCATTTGCACTCTCTCGAATTCGGGATGTCGTCATTGGGCGATACCCAATTATCCCGCCCTGACGGTGCCAGCGTCAAGGTGATCCGGCCGAAACCGCCCCCCGCCGCGCCACGGCATTCACGCGGCTATCAGGCATGCATGCAGCCCACGAGTGCCCGGGGACGCAACGGCAAAAACCCAAACAATCCCGTGGCGCGTCGGCCCTGCTCCCGCTACTGCTCAATCGTGTAGACGTCGATCTGGCTTGCCCGTTCGATCGCTGAGCGTCGAGGCTGCGATGAGCAGCTGACCGCCCCAGTAGGTCAAGATGATCGGCACGCGCACCCCGTCGATCGGCGCTTGGAATCGGTCGAGCGCGATGAGCGTGTCGCTGAAGCCAAATAGCACAGCTCCTACCAGCGCCGCCCAATCCCAACCCCCGGGCCGCTTCTGGCCGGCCACGAGCGCCGCCGACCGCCAAAGCATCACCAAAATGACTGAGGTGTAGGCCACCACCGGGATGCGCATCTCGCCCAGGTGAGGCCACAGCGTGGTGGCGGCCCAGCCGATCCAGCACACAAAGGGGAGCGCCTCGAGCGGGCGAAGCGACCGAGATCGGCGCAAGAAGGCGACCACGTAGGCTATGTGACCGCCTAAAAACGCGATCATCCCCATCAGAAACGTCGACTGGCCGATCTCGAGGAAGATATCTCCGAAGATGCACAGGCCCAGCCCGACCAGGATGGTCCGAGCGTATCGGCCGCGGCCGTGGGCTGCGACCGCGACCATCATCGCGAGCACCGGAAAGGGCTTTGTGATCACGCGCAGCCAGTAGTCGTCGAGGACCACCCCGTAGATGAACAAAGCGGTGGAAACGAGCCCGACCGCGGCGGCCAGGGGAACGTGCTTGCGCCAGTAGTTTTCGCCCAAAACACCCAAAATACGCCTCCCTACGGCGTGCGAGCAGGCAGCAACAATGGGATCGGTTAGCCTCCGGTAGACATAGTCTTACCGTGATCTATGGGCGTACACAAAGGGCGCTGGGAATCGCCCTGTACAGTCAAGCCGGCGCAGTCAAGCCGGTACAATCGAGGAGGCAGGCGAGATATCAGCGTGACTCGAGGCTGAATTCGAAGCTGCGCGACTCGCCGAGCGGCGCAGCTTGGTCGGCGAAGGATTCGACCTGCTCGCCATCTTGCAACACGTGCACCTCGAAGCTCGACAGCGACTCCTCGACGCCGAAGGTCTCGACCTCGATGTGATAAGAGCCGCGCGGGGTCAATTTGTCGGTGAGCAACTGGTGGGTCGGCTCGTCGTAGACGCCGGTGACCGGCACGGCCTCGTCGGTGGCCTGCAGGGCCTCGACGCCGTCTTGGGTCATGCCGCCGTAGATACCGTCGACCGTTCCGACATCGAACCCGGCGTGATTCAACGCCTCCTGGAGGGCCTCGACCTCGGCGCCTCGGTCGCCTCGCTCGAGGGTCGCCTCGGGGATATCACCGCCAAAGGCGCCGCGGGGGGCCAACCAGATAGTCTCCGAGAAAGCTCCGTCGACCAACGTGTCGTGGCAGCCGTCTTCCATGCCCTCCGGGCAAGCGTCGCCGGAGTGAATCCACCCCTGAGGGGTCGGCGAGCGGTCTTGATAGTCGACCTCGGCGGGCGCGTGCATGGCCAGGTCGAGGTCGACGCTGTCGGAAGACCACTCGAGCACGATCTCGACGGGGCGGTTGGGCTCGGCGGCCTCGCCGCAATCGACCAGGTCGAGCGCGCAGGCGAGCATGGAGGCGACCTCGGCGCGGGTGATCAACTCGCCGCCGCAAAAGCTGTCCTGGGAGCATCCTCGGGTGATGCCAGCCGCGGCCATGCGGTTGGCGGCCCCCTCGTAGGTGCTGCCGCTGTCGTCGGCGAAGTAGTCTTGGGCGGTCTCGTCGAGTTCGAGCAGGCCGTCGAGCCACAACGCGAATTGTCCACGCGTGACCTTCTCTTCGGGACAAAACTTGCGGTCGTCGTCGAGGCTGCAGCGCGAGTTGACGCCGGTGGCGGCCAGCGCGTTGATGGCGTCTTCGGAGTTCATGCCGTCGTCATCGGAGAAGTAATCCTGGCCGGCGCGCGGCAAGTCGAAGGCGCGCATCAACATCACGGCGAGGTTGGCACGCGAGTCGGTGTCGTCGGGGCAATACAACGGCTCGGGGTCACTGGCGCAACCGCGGGTGACTCCCTCTTCATAAATCGCGTTGATGGCGTCTTCGTGCGGGCTGTCGTCGTCGTCGGCGAAGTGCGGATTGAACGAGCTCGGAAAGTCCTCAGCGGCCGCGCCGGCTGCGGCGCTGGTCAGCTCGATATGCAGGTGGTCGTGGTGGGGATGCTGGCCCGAGTAGTTGCGCGTGACGCCGCGCGAGATGCTCCAGCTCGCCTGGTCCCAGATGAAGTATTGCACGCCCAACTCGGTGGCGTTTTCGATCAGATAATTAGCGATCTCGTCGCCGAGGTCGTTGTCGGCCTGATTGTGGTACGGCTGACTCGAGTCGACGGGGACGAAGACGTCGATGGCGCGGCCGGTGCCATGCATGGACATCGAAGAACTCCCGCGCACCTGCCGGCAATTATAGCCCTGAAAGTAGGCCGCGCCCTCGAAGTTGGAGACCAGGAAGTTGCCCAGCGCCTTGGCGCCCGGCAGGAATGTGCCGGTGCAATTGCTCCCGCCGCTCCAGGCAGGCGCCGACTCGTACGAGAAGTTGCCCTTTTGAGCCAGGCCGGCCTCGCGCACATCAGCCGGCGGCTCGTAGCGACCCGGATGGGCCAGCGCCTGGCGGCGCACGTCCTCTTCGAGTCCGACGTCGTCGTGGCTGTCGGCGCTGTCGACCGGCTGGTCGAAGAACTCCAAGCGCAGATAATCCATCGGGCTGGTCGAGCGGAAGTGAAACTCGCTGGCATCTTTGAAAAGCCCGAGGTGACCGTTGTGAAAACGATCAACGCTCTGATCCGCGTCCAGCCGCTGCCACGGGGTCGTCTCACCGTCGACGTGGACGACGCGGTATTCGAGGTCGAGACGGCTGGCGGTGATCATCATTTTGACGCCGCGAAACGGCGCGTCGGGAGTGACGACCTGGGTGCCCATATCGGCGCCGGCCTCGAAGTCGGCGTCGCTGCGCTGCTCTCCGACGGCGAAGCTAAAGTCGTGGACCTCACCGTGGGCCGACGAGTCATGGTCTCCGTCGTGGCCATGCTCCGAGCCGTCTTCGTCGAGCTGGGTGCCGTCGGCGTTACTGGAGATGAGACGGCCGTCGTCGCCGCCACAGCCTTGAATGACGAAGAAACCGACCAGAATCAGTGCCAGGTGTGTGTTTCGCATCGCCAGTTCTCCTTGTCCTCGAACATCTCGGGTGGCTTGTTGGGCGGCTCGTCCAGCACCAAGCATGTAGTGCAAGCTGCGTGCCTACGTGTATTGACCTGTACTCGATTATCCTACACCGCCCGACGCTATGACATCTTGTCACACCCAAGGTGACTCCTGTCCTCACCCTTTTGGGAACTGAGCCGAACACAGCCCTTATAGTTGCGAACGCAACTAAATTCATCTACGATGTTCTCGATAACACTCTTTCCCGAGGGTCGACGACGATGAGCGACACAGACCTGCAGCAGGCGCGTAGCCTGCGCAAAGAGATACAGACCTTCCTGCAGCGCTTTGGTCTGCATCAACAACACGAGACACCGTGTGGCCAGCCGCTGACGGTTTCCCACGCCCACGCTTTGATGCGACTGCTCGATGCGCAGAGCGGCCTGCGCATCTCCGAGCTCGGTGCGCACCTCAATATCGACAAGAGCAATGTATCCAGGCTGTGTGCTCGGATGGAGAAGGACGGGCATATCGAGCGCCGACCGTGCCCCGACGACGGCCGGGCCAAGCGGCTGTGGCTGACCGAAGAGGGTCGCCAACTCGCCGTACGAGTCGACGAGGCCAGTCTACAACGCTTCGCTCAGCTCGCCGCGGCAGTCGAAGGTCAAGAGCTTGCGCCGATCATCGCGGCAATCACCACGCTCAACGATGCCCTCGCCCACACCTTCCAAGAGGATAAATCACCATGAAGTACCATCGTAGCCCAATCATGATCGTGGTCACGCTCGGCGCGCTCCTATTATCGGGGGGGTGCGACACTCCAGACACGACTTCGGTCGAATCGGAGGAGCCGCCGAAGGCAGAGGCCGAAGAAGCGTCTTCTGCCGAAGAGCCGGCATCGGAGCCGGAGTCGGCAGCTACGCCCGGGGCGAGCGAAGCGATGACCGAATTTCACGAGATGGATGGCCGCAAGCCGGTGCCGCTGACGCCGATGATGGCCAACCACCAGCGACAGAATATGCGTGACCACCTAGTCGCCATCGAGCAGATCGTGGGCGCGGCCGCCCAAAAAGACTTCGACGGCATCGAGAAGGCGGCCGAGAAGATCGGCTCGTCTCCCGAGATGGCCCAGATGTGCAACCACATGGGCGCCGGCGCCGACGGATTCACCGAGCTGGCGCTCGGATTCCACGAGACCGCCGACGGCATCATCGAGGCGGCCGAAGGCGAGGATTACGACGGCGTGATGAGTGCGCTCGGCGACACCATCAACACCTGCACCTCCTGCCACGCTCAATACAAGCAGAAGATCGTGACCGAAGAGGTCTGGGCGCAAAAGACCGGCATGGGCGCGCCGTCCGGCGGCGCTCAGCAGATGCATCACGGCGGTGGTCATCACTGACAGGGTGAGCCGTTGCTCCAGAGACAAAAAAGCGCCCGCCGGGCTCACCGGCGGGCGCTTTTGTTGTCAGCTCATTTTGGAGATTAGAACTCGTCGTGGTCGAAGGCCATCATCGACTCTTTGCCGGACTTGATGAGCTTGGCGTACAGCCCGGTCTCCGGGAGGACCATCTCCATGAAGTAGCGCGCGGTCTTGAGCTTGGTCGCGCTCTCGGGCGAGTCGCTCTCGACGGCGTGTTTGGCCAGGTTCAGCCAGACGTAGCCCAGCGAGACCAGCGCGAAGAGGTTGAGGTAATTCGAGGCGACCGCGGCCGCCCACTCCTGGTCCTCTCGGCCATTGGTGGCCATCAACTGCGTGGCCTCCATGAGGCGGCCGGCAGCTTTTTGGAACGACTGGAGCAACCCTTGGAGCTCGTCGTGCTCGCTGCAGGCCTCAATGGTCTGCTGGACGCGCTTCTGGAAGGTCATGACCAGTCGGCCTTTCTTCATGGCCAGCTTGCGGCCGACCAGATCGAGCGCCTGGATGTGGTTGGTGCCCTCGTAGATCATCGCGATGCGCTCATCGCGCATATATTGCTCGATGTCCCAATCGGCCGTATAGCCCGAGCCGCCGCAGACCTGCATGGCCTCGGAGATATTCTCGAAGCCACGCTCGGAGCCGTAGCTCTTCATGATCGGAGTCATCAGGGCGACGATATCGTCGGCCTCCTGGCGCACTTGCTCGTCTTCGTGGTGCTTGGAGACCTCGTACTCCACGCCAATCCAAACACCCAGCGCGCGCAGCGCCATGGTGGTCGACTTGATGTTGAGCAGCATACGGCGCACATCCGGATGGACCAGGATATTGTCCGCCGGCTCATTCTCTTCGCGCTTGTCCTCGTCGAGCGAGCGGCCTTGGCGTCGCTCTTTGGCGAACTCCAGGGCGGTCTGGTAGGAGATCTCGCCGAGCGCGACGCCCTCCATGCCCACGTGAAGGCGGGCCAGGTTCATCATCGTGAACATCGAGCGCATGCCCTTGTTGGGCTCGCCGACCATATAGCCCTCGGCCTCCTCGAGCGTCATCACGCAGGTGGGCGAGGCGTGGATGCCCATCTTCTCCTCGAGGCCGGTGCAGAAGACCGGGTTTCTGGAGCCGTCGTCGAGCAGCTTGGGCACGATGAACGCGCTGATCCCGCGGATCCCCTCGGGAGCGTCGGGCAAGCGAGCGAGCACGAAGTGGATGATATTGTCGGTGAGATCGTGCTCACCGAAGGTGATCCAGATTTTGGTGCCCGACAGCTTATAAGAGCCGTCGTCTTGGGGCACGGCCTTGGTGCTGATCAACCCCAAGTCGGTGCCGGACTGCGGCTCGGTCAGGCACATCGTGCCCGTCCAGTCGCCGGGGATGAGCTTGGAGAGATATTTCTCCTTTTGCTCATCGGAGCCGTGCGCCTGCAGCGCGCCGACCAGCCCGTTGGTAAGCCCCGGGGCCATCGAGAAGCTCTTATTGCAGGCGGTGATGATCTCGCTGGCCAGAATGCCCAGCGCCTCGGGAGCGCCGCCGCCGCCGAACTCCGGGTCGCCGGCCAGGCCGATCAGTCCGTTGTCGACGAAGGTCTGGTACGCCTCATGAAAGCCGTCGGGCAGGGTCACCGAGTTATCTTCGGGATCGAAGGTGATGCCCTCCTCGTCGCCCTTGCGGTTGATCGGCAACAGCTTGTCGACGCTGACGTTGCCGACGGTCTCGAGCACGGCCATGGTCGTGGCCAGATCGTACATCTCGAATTCATCGAAATCGCCGAGCTTCTCCTCGTAGTCGAACGCCTCGAGGGCAAAGCGCATCTCTTTAAGGGGGGGAGAATACCGTTGCATGATTTAACCTCTCTGTGGGGAAACGAATGAACGCTCATTCACTGGCGCATATCATCGTATATGAAGCAGGTATTTGTCACGCAAAATTCCCAAACTTTTTTAGAGCCAAACCGGCCACCGGTGAGCGAGCGACGAAGCCACCACCAGTGAGGCCCGATGAGGGATTCAGGCATCCTCGAGCAATTCGTCCCGCAGCTCACTGGGGGTCTGGCCCGTCCACCGCTTGACGGCGCGGTTGAAGCTCGACGCCTGTCCATAGCCCAAGCGCAACGCGATCTCGGTAAACGAAAGCGAAGGCCGCGACAACAGCTCTTTGGCGCGCTCGAGCCGAAAGTCGTCGGCCACCTCCCGATACGACTTTTCGGACACGCTGAGCTGACGCTGCAGACTTCGCACGCTCATGCCCAGCCGACGGGCGACCGTCTCGATTTGGAAGTCGTCGGTCTCTAAACTCCGCAGCGCCTCCCGAACTTTCTCGAGCGGTGACAGAACAAGGGATTCCGCCGTCTTTCCTCGCGCCTCCGCGGAGATGCCCTCGGAAGTGCAGTTCCCCTTCAGCCACATACTCATGAGCTCTACACGGTCGTTGACGCCCAACTTGCGATAGACCTCATCACATTCATTGGTCGCGCGCTCGCGCGATACGCCCAGGGAGTCGGCGATCTCGTCATCGTCGGCCTCGCTGAGCAGGAGTTCGACAACTCGCCGCTCGCGACTGTCGAGGTTGCGTTGGCCAGGCATCAAGCCGTGGCTTCGCACAAAACTGGCTGCCAGGGGACGCAGTCCTTCGACCGCGGCGAGCATCACCTTGTTGTCCGCCCCGTCGAAGATGGGCGCTCCCGTGGGTCGGTCGATACAAAATGAGACCTCCACATCCGGCCCCAGAGGGACCACGACATTCGTGCGGTCCTCGAGGCCCAGCCGCTCGAGCAACCGGCGTGTCGGTGCGTTTTCCCAACGCTTCGGATCGATGTCGGCGCGGTGGCGGACCGTGCGCATCTTGCCCGCGCCGGCGGCCAAACGCCGTAAAACTGGGTCCTGATCCAAGTTGGGCTCACTCTCGATCCACTCGAGAGTGATGCGGCGGCGACGCTCGCCGTCCGGCCCCAAGTAGCGAGAAAACACCGGCCGGAAGCCTCCCAATGGCGAGGCTTCCGGAGCTATGCGGCGATGGACCACCATCAACACATGAGAGGCGTCCAACAGCGACGTCAATCCTTCGGCGGCGCGTTGACACGCCGGGTCGATATCGACGTGCGAGCTCTGCCCGATCTCGACCCACATCTTTGCGATACGACGCCATTGACTGGCGCTTAATTTGGCCTGCATACATCTGCTCCTCGTATACACTATTTACGGTAGCGGACAATCTAAGCGGAAGACCTAATCTCATCAAACACCGTCAGATTTATCGATGCAATGCACACTGGCGCAAAATGCGAAGCATTGAGGCGCACGCAGAAAAGACGCCCCCCATCGAGCTTTGTATACTCCCCAAACTTCAACGAGGCACCTCCACATCGGCCGCTCACCACAGCGTCGAATCGCTGCTGAAGCGGACGTCTCGCTAATGAATTTTTGGGGCCAGGACACAGAGAAAATGATGAATCGATGGATTGAAAGAGTTGTCTACCTTGGATTCGGCTTCACGCTGTTAGCGGCCGGATGCACGGAAGAAAGCGGCACCGGGTCTCCGCAGCCACAAGTCGACGCCGGCGTAGACACCAGTGTCGACGCGGATGACTCCTCCGACGACGCTGCAGACGCCTCCGAGGAGGAGGCCGGCGCCGAAGACAAGGATGGCGACGGCTACGACGCCGACGTCGACTGCGACGACAACAACTTCGACGTCAACCCGGGTGCCGTGGAGACGTGCAACGGCCGAGACGATAACTGCGACGGTGAGATCGATAACGACGCCGAAGACGCCACCACTTGGTACGCCGACGGCGATGGCGACGGCTTCGGCGATCCGGACGACCCACTCACCGCGTGTGAGGCTCCGACGGGATACGTCGACAATGACGCCGACTGCAACGACGCCGACTCCGGCATCCATCCCGACGCCGAGGAAGCGTGCAGCGGCGTCGACGACAACTGCAACGGCGAGATCGACGAGGGCGACGCCATCGGAAGTGTCACCTGGTACGAAGACACCGACGGCGACGGCTTCGGCGACGAAGATAGCACCCAACAAGCATGCTCGCAGCCGCTAGGCTACGTCGGCGTGGGTGGAGACTGCGACGACGACGCGGAGACGACTTATCCCGGGGCCACCGAGCTGTGCAACGGCGTCGATGACAACTGCAATGGTGAAGTCGACGAGCCCAGCGCCATGGGCACGGAGAGCTTCTACCTGGACTCCGACGGCGACGGCTTCGGCGACCCCAACGAGACTGTCGAGGCCTGTAGTGCTCCGACGGACTATGTCGCCAACGGCGACGATTGCAACGACGCAGACGAATTTATCAACCCCGACGCCACCGATTTGCCCGACAACAACAACACCGATGACAACTGCGACGGCATCGACGGCGATCTGGCCGGCGCGGTCTTCGTGTCGGAAACCACGGGCATTGCTTCCAATGACGGCCGCGGAGAGATCGCCGCCGATGGCAGCCTCGACATTCGTCCGGTCTCGACTCTGAGCGCGGGCATCAGCATCGCCAATCAGTGCAACCCCGACTGCCAAGTCTACGTCGCCGAGGGAACCTACCACCAATCCCAGCCCCTGGATCTGCAGGCTGGGGTGAGCATCTACGGTGGATTCAACACCAGCTGGAACCACAACCGCCCGATCGGCGCGGTCGAAATCACCGGCGCTAAGTCGCCTACGGTCCACGCTGACAACATCAATCAGGACACGGTGCTGTCGTATCTGGAGATCGTCGGGCCGACCTTGAGCGCCCCCGCCGGCGCAGAATCGGTCGCATTGCTGGTCACCAACACCGGCGCGGTGGATCGTTTGACCCTCAGCCAGGTGTCGCTCGAAGGGGGTCTAGGTGCCCCCGGTGCAGCAGGAGGCGACGGTGGTCAAGTCAACTCGCCCCACAGCGGGGGAGACGGCGGTGCCACCGGGGACTGCTGGTCGAATGATGGCTCCGACGGCGACGGGGTCTCGGGCTTAGGTGGAGACGCTGGAGCCAATACCTGCCCGAACTCCTGCCCCCTGACCGACAGTGACGGCATCACCGATGGCGCCGACGGCTCGCCGGGCTTTCCTGGCTTTCACGGAACGGCGCCCGGCGAGCCATCCACCAACATGGAGGGCAGCTTTAGCGGGTCCAATTGGGTTCCGTCGAATTCCGGCGCTGGAGCAGACGGCGAGCCCGGCAGCGGCGGCGGCGGCGGCGGAGGCGGCGGCACCAAGAAAATCCGGTCCTGC
>CAYLTX010000064.1:0-34303 GCA_964386725.1 uncultured Bradymonadales bacterium
TAGACCACGCCGGTGGCTAAGAGGTGCAGCCACAGGTTGGTGATATGGTAGCCCAACGGCTCTAGCCCCCAGATGATGTGGTCGAGGGTATACGAGGCAAAACGCATCGGCCGATAATTACACCGGCCGGCGTCGTGGGTCAGGATGGCCCACAGGTCGCCAAAGTCGCGGGCGCAATCCTTCTGGACCACGAGCAGGAGGTCGTCCCCGAGCCAGCCGCCGCCGAGCGCGGGAAAGTAAATGACGAGTAGTACGAGCGCAATAAGCAGGGTGGCGAGGATCTCGAAACTGCGCCGTCGCACTGTGGGTTTGGGGCTGGTGTCCATTACGTCAACTGCCAAGAAAAGAAAGATGCCGCGATGGCATCGTACCATCGCGGCATCTTTCCGAAAACGTCACGCCGGCAAAGTCGCCGGCGCTGAGTTCGAGTGATTATTCGAACTCGTTGAAGGTCAAACCCTGGGTACATTCGACGCCCTGAGTGGCGTCTGTGACACTACAGCCAGACTGGAACGTATGCACCTCGTCGCCACCACCGTTCTTACAACCTTGAACATCGCCCCCGCCGCTCGCATTAAAGCCGTGGCAACCCCAGGCAGTCATGCTCGCGGTATCGCCCTCACCAGCAGATTCGTAAGCGTAGCCGAAATACATCGGTTCGACCATTTCGAGGTTGAGCTTGTTGGCAGTTGCTAGCTCCGCACCGTCGAGATCTCGGTACGTAGAACTCTTCGTGCCGCCGACCGGGAAGGTATCCATTGTCTTAAGCTCTTCAGCGTTGCCGCCGGGGAAGGTCTTGCTATCAAAGTCGACGATCGTCCCTTTGTCCCCGGTATGCCACGGTTCGGCCGCATTGCTCAAACCACCGTAATTGGCCTGATCGGACTCAAAGTAGGACTTGCCGCCGTCCATCATCTTCTTGACGACGCCGGGAGCCTCACTGGCCTTCGAGCGCTTGATGTACTTGATGAACGCCGGGATGGCGATCGCGGCGAGGATGCCGATGATCGCGACAACGATCATAAGTTCGACGAGGGTAAAACCTTTATTGTCTCTGATCTTCTTCAACATGCCTGCTCCTTTCACAGTATTGGTCTTGGTGATGGGACAACCTGTTACACGAGGTAACGGGATTTCATTGTCGCTTTTTAGTTTATGCAACCTGCTTGCCAAGCAGTAAAGAAAATTTGTTTTTTATTTCGATCCCCACCTTGCGGCTCCTGGCGGGTGCTCGTCGACTCCGCCGCGGCTTGTAGCTATGAGAGTCACGCCATTCTGGGTCGCGAGACTGCCGCAAATTGTCGGCGGTGACAATTTTTGTCACTGTCCTTCGTTGAACAGCATCGGGTTCTCGAGCTCACTGTGGAGGACGACGGTGGTCGGATCGTTGCCGTCGTCTCCATCCAAGTCTTGAGTGACCCGAACCGCATACCAGATGCGGTCGAAGGACGGATTCATCCCCTCGCATATATTGCATGAAGTATCGGAGCTGTCGCCGGCAATGGTGTCGATCTCAACCGTCTCTTGGAGGGTGTCCTTGGAAAAGCCGAGAAGCTGTTCCCACTTGGTCTCATCATCGCCGGTTGTGCTGTGTGTATAAGTGGCGCCGTCTAGATCGAGGTAGCCGCTATTTTGCGATTTGTATTGCTCCTGCGCGTTGGCCACTTCAGCGGCATATTGCTTGAGCTTGGCGACCTTGGAGCTCTTGATATATTTGGTGTACGAGACTCCTCCGATCGCGGCCAGAACACCCACGACGGCCACGACGATCATCAATTCGACCAATGTCATGCCGCGTTGTTGCGACAGCGATACTTTGAGCGCTTTCATGGCGTTATTCCTCCGCAAAACAGGGACCAATCGTTATTGTTGGAAGCTGAGACTGTGTGCTTCATGGTAGTGGGTGAGCAATATCTACGCCAGCGCCGTCATTCCTCGTCGCCCATCTCATACTTCTTGAGGCGGTAGCGCAGGCTGCGAAACGAGATGCCCAGTAGATTGGCGGCGTCCTTTTTGACCCCGTCGGCGCGCTCGAGCGCCTTGTTGATGAGCGAGCGCTCGAGTTGTTCGACGATGCCCTCGAGATCGATGCCGTCTTCGGTGACCTCGAGCTCCTCGGCCATCCGGGAGAACGACTCCTCCTGGAGGTGAGGCGGCAGGACGTCGGTCGTGATCATATCGCCGCGCGTCAGCGTGACGGCGCGCTCGATGATATTTTGCAGCTCGCGCACATTGCCGGGGTAGGGGTAGTTGAGCAGGACGCGCATGGCGTCGGAGTCGACGCCGGCGATGTCCACGCCCATGCGCGTGGCGAATTGCTCGACGAAATGCTCGATGAGCAATTTGACGTCGCCTTGGCGCGCGCGAAGCGGTGGCAGCTCGATGGGGATGACGCTGAGTCGGTAGTAGAGGTCCTCTCGGAAGCGACCCTCGGCGACCTCCTCGCGCAGGTCGCGGTTGGTGGCGGCCAGGACTCGACAATCGGCGTCGACCTCGTGGGCGCCGCCGACCGGCTTGACCTTGCGCTCCTGGAGCACCCGCAGGAGTTTGACCTGGGTATTTTGCGGGAGCTCGCCGACCTCGTCCAAAAAGACCGTGCCGCCGCGGGCGGCTTCGAAGAGGCCCTCTTTGTCGGCGCTGGCTCCGGTAAACGAGCCCTTTTTGTGGCCGAAGAGCTCGCTCTCGATGAGGTTTTCGGGGATCGCGCCGCAGTTGATCGGCATAAACGGCTTGTCGGCGCGAGCGCTGTGCTCGTGGATGGCGCGGGCGACGAGTTCCTTTCCCGTGCCGGATTCGCCGCTGATGAGGATGGTGGTTTGGCTGTCGGCGACCCGCGAGATCATCTCGAAGACCTGGCGCATCGGCTTGGATTTGCCGAGCATCTCGGCGAAGCCTTGCTCCTCCTCGAGCGTCTTCTTCAGATAGAGGTTTTCGCTGACGAGTTCGAATTTCTCGAGCGCGCGCCCGACGACCACCCGCGCCTCGTCGACCTTGAAGGGCTTGGTGATATAGTCGTAGGCACCTTCTTTGATCGCCGAAATCGCCGTCTCGGGGGTGGCGTAGGCGGTCATGACCACCACCTGGCAGGCCGGGTCGAGCTCTTTGACGCGACGCAATACCTCCAGGCCGCCGACGCCGGGCATCTTCAGATCGGTGATCACCAGGCTGAACCGTGCGCCATCTTCGAGCCGTTCGAGCGCCTCCTCGCCGCGGGTGGCCACCTCGACGGCGTGGTCCTGCTTTTTGAGCATGATCGACAGAAACTCGCGCATGCTCTGCTCGTCGTCGACGACCAGGATGGGGCGTGCGGGCTCTTCGGTGGATTGCTCCGCGAGACCTGCGGCGGATTGTTTGTCAGGGGCGTCGTCGCTCATGCTTCGACCATACTTTGGTTTTGGGTGTCGAGCGAGTTTCTTTCGTCGTCATCTTCGTCGTCGTGTTTGTCTGCGCGCGGCAATTCTACTTCGAAGCGCGCTCCGGAGAGTTCCTGGCCCTCGCCGACGCGAATCCTTCCGTCGTGCTGCTCGATGAGCCGGTGGATTGTGGCCAGCCCCAGGCCGGTGCCCTTTTCTTTGGTGGTAAAA
This sequence comes from uncultured Bradymonadales bacterium, assembly GCA_964386725.1. Lineage (GTDB taxonomy): Bacteria > Myxococcota_A > Bradymonadia > Bradymonadales > Bradymonadaceae > CAYLTX01. Next base: position 3,585 of record CAYLTX010000064.1, read on the forward strand.
AACGGCTCGAAGACGCGCTCGGCGACCTCGTCGGCCATTCCGGGGCCGTTGTCCTCGACGCTCAATACCCACCCGGTGTCGCTGTCGGTGACCTCGATGAGGATGCGCCGCGGTGTGTCCATATCTTCCATGGCCTCGCTGGCGTTGTTGAGCAGGTTCCAGACGATCTGGCGAAATGCCTCGCGGTCAACCCGAGCAGGCGCTTCTTGAATGCCGTCTGCGACCTCGAATTCGACGTCCATTTCCGGTTGGTTGGTGCGCCGGCCGAAGAGACCAAGCACCTCGTCGGTCAACTCCAGTAGATCGGCCCGTCCGAGCTCGAGCGCCCGCGGCCGGCTATAGTTCAAAAAGCTGGTAATGAGGTTGTCGAGCCGGTCGACCTCGCGCACGACGATATTCATCAATGCAGCGTCATCGCTGTCCAGATCTGCCATCGCCTCGAGCATCTCTACAGACCCGCTGATCGAAGCCAGAGGGTTGCGAATCTCGTGGGCGATCGCCGCGGCGAGTTCACCGACCGCGGCGAGTCTTTCGGAGCGTTTCTTTTCGCGCTCGAGTTTTTTGACCTCGCTCAGGTCCTGGAAGATGACGATCCGGCCGGCGGCGCGCCCGCGTGAATCGCGCAGCACAGAGACCGAAAAACCCAGGAAAACCTGTTCGCCATCCGGACGTCGATAGACGCTCTCGAGCCGTGGGTCCTGGAGAGTTGGCTGGGGAGGCGGTTGGTGTCCCGAGATGATCTTCGGTCCGGCCTCCTCGAGACGGCGGGCGAGGGTTGGGAAGACGTCCTCGAGGGGCCGGCCGTAGACATCCTCGGCCGAACGCCCGGTGATCAACTCGGCGGCGTGATTGAAGAAGATGACCTCGCCGGAACGGTTGACCGTCAAAAGACCGCTGTTGAGGCTGGCCAAGATATTGGCGTTGAGCGCCCGAAGCTCCTCGATGCTCGATTGCTGGCGCTCGAGTTCGCCGGTGACCTCGCCGAGGCGCTGGGCCAAGTAGCCGGCGAGCACGGCAATGAGGTAGGCGGCCACCGAATTCAGGCCGACCTCGTAGAGAAGGGAGCCGACGGAACGCGAGGTGCGAGCGGCTTCAATGCCGGGAAGATCGACCACTCCCCAGGCGACCAATGCGAGTACCACGAAGGTCCCGGCGGTGGCTGTGGCCATAAGAAAGGCTGCTCGCCGCCCGGTCACCACCGCTGCGTTGATGATGTTGAGGTAGAATAAAAAGAGAAAGAGGCTGTCGAGGCCGCCGGTGGCTAAGACCAGGATGACCGTGACGAGCAAGTCTCCGGCGATCTGCAGCTGGGCGAGCAAGTGCAGATTCGACAGCTTTTTTAGGCCTACTGCATATAGGATCGTCAGCAGATAAGTGCCGACGATCAGCGACAGCAACGTGAGGTTTTTGGGGTCGGAGAGACTCGACAGCGCCTGGGCGTCGATGGCTATCGAGCTGCCGAGCAGGACCGTGACGATGACGACCCGAAAGGCCATCAGGCCTTCGAGCCGCTCTCGCAGCGAGATTTCAGCGTGCTCTCGCGGGTTGTCGGTCATGGAGTCTCAGGCACAGACTGCGGAGGAGCAACCGTGAGAGCGTGCTCTTTCAAGCAGCCCTTGCTTAGGCTTTGATATTGTCTGCCATCGTGAAGATCGGCAGATACATCGCGATGAGCATGCCGCCGACGACGAGGCCCAAGAAGACCATCATGATCGGCTCGAGCATCGAGGTGAGGTTGTCGACGGCGACGTCGACCTCGTCTTCATAAAAATCGGCGATCTTGGTCAGCATGGTATCCAGCGCGCCGGTGGACTCACCGACGCCGATCATCTGGACGACCATGGAAGGGAAGACGCCGGTCTCCATCAACGGATCGACCATATTCTGGCCCTCGCTGATCCGCTCGCGCACATGCATGATCGCGTCCCTCACAGTCATATTGCCGGAGGTGTTGGCCACAATTTCGAGGCTGTCGACGATCGGTACGCCAGACGAGACCATCGTACCCAGAGTTCGGGTAAAGCGCGCTACGGCACTCTTTCGGACGAGGGGGCCAAACAGTGGTGCCTTGAGCAGCATCTTGTCGAAGACTGCGCGGGTGGGCTCATAGCGGAGGATGAAGATGATCAGGCCGGTGACGGCCATCAGGCCGCCGACGATGAATAGAAATTGGCTCTGTACGAACTCGGAGATGTCGATGACGATTTGGGTGGGAGCCGGCAGCTCGCCGCCGCCCATATCTGCGAACATCGCCTCGAAGGTCGGGATGACTTTGTAGAGCAAAAGCAGCACGACGAGAATCGCGATGACGAAGACGATGACCGGATAGGAGAACGCCGAGCGGATCTTTCGGCGCAGCTTGTCGGCTTTCTCGAGCTGGTTGGCCAGCCGGTTCATGATCGTATCGAGGATACCGGCGACCTCGCCGGCCTCGATCAGGCTGACGTACAGATTGTTGAAGGCGCCCGGGTGCTTTCGCATGGCGTCGGCCAGCGTCGATCCCGATTCGATGTCGGACTTGACCTGCAGGATGATCTTTTTGAAGCCCTTGTGGGGCTCCGCGCCGCCCAGGAGTTCGAGACACTGAACCAGCGGCAAGCCGGCGTCGATCATCGTGGCGAACTGCTGGGTGAAGACGACCAGGCTCTTGAGCGGCACACCGCCGCCGAGGCTGAATCCCTTGGAGGCCGACTTCTTCTTGACCTTCGAGGGATTGATATCCTGGCGCCGAAGGCGGTCCTGGACCTCATCGGCGTCGGTGGCCTTCATTTCACCGGATTTTTCTTCCCCACCGGGGGTGGTTCCTTTCCAGACGAAAACGGGCATGTTTCAATCCTGCATGACTGTCTGACATCCTAACACCGATGAGTTCACCACGGCGAAGCACGTCTGTCAAAAAAGCAGTGGCTCAGGTGTAGCGGATCTTCTTATTTCGGCCGCTGCGCGAATCTCGGCCCGATCGTTTCTTGTTGACGCCGCCGCCCTCATCGATCATCGAGCGCAGCTCATCGGCGTCGGTGCTCCGATTGATGGCGTCCTGAAGGGTGATCTCGTTGTTGCGGTACAGCTTGTACAGCGATTGGTTCATCGTCTGCATATAACTCTTGGCCTGGCCGACCTGCATCGAGCTGTAGATCTGGTGGACCTTGTCCTCCCGGATCAGGTTGCGGATGGCCGGTGTGGGGACCATGACCTCGACGCCCAGCGCGCGCCCATTGCCCGAAGCGTGGGGGATGAGCTGCTGGCTGACCACTCCCTCGAGCACAAACGACAGCTGAGCGCGCACCTGTGCCTGCTGGTGGGACGGAAACGCGTCGATGATGCGGTTGATGGTCTGCACACAACCATTGGTGTGCAACGTTGCAAATGCCAGGTGGCCGGTCTCGCTGATACTCAGCGCCGCCTCGATCGTCTCCAAATCGCGCATCTCTCCGATGAGCACGACGTCGGGGTCCTGGCGCAGCACGTAGCGAAGCGCCGTCTTGAAGCCCGAGGTATCCGCGCCAACCTCTCGCTGGTTGACGATGCAGTTTTTATGCGGGTGCAAATACTCGATGGGGTCTTCGACGGTCAGGATATGAAGGCGCTTCTCCTCGTTGATCTTGTTGATCATCGAGGCGAGGGTGGTCGACTTTCCCGAGCCGGTCGGGCCGGTCACCAGCACCAGGCCCCGCGGCGTATCTGCCAGAGAGCCCACTACCGGAGGCAGGCCGAGTTCTTTGAAATCCAAAATCTCGAAGGGGATTTTCCGAAAGACCCCGGCGACCGCGCCGCGCTGCATGAAGATATTGCCGCGAAAACGGCTCAATCCTTTGACGCCAAACGACAGGTCCAGCTCGTTATCGGTCTCGAATTTCTGCTTCTGAGCGTCGGTGAGCACGCTATAGCAGAGCTGGCGAGTCTCTTGGGGGGCCATCTTCTTGGTCTTCAGCGGCACCAACGTTCCGTCGATGCGCAGCTGGGGAGCAGAGCCGACCGTGACGTGCAGGTCACTGGCTCCCTTGTCGACCATGATCTTCAATAATTGATGTAGGTTCGCCATAGAATCTGCCGTTGGGTTGAATAAGCAAGCGACGATCAGCCGCCGTCCGGAGCTGTGTTGCGTGCGACTTCTTCGGGGGTCGTGACACCGGCGAGCATCTTGTTGATCCCCGCCTGGCGCAGGGTGGCCATGCCCATGCGCACTGCCTCGGCTTTGAGCTCGGCGGTGGAGTAGCCCTGCAAAATATATTCTTTGAGTTCGTCGTTGCAGCGTAAGATCTCATAAAACGCCACACGTCCCTTATAGCCGGTGTCCCCGCAGGCCGAGCAGCCCTTGCCGTGGTAGATGGGCTCGTCGAGCTTGTCCTCGGGAACCTGCATGTCGATGAGCGTCTTCTTGGGGACTTCCATGCGCTCTTTGCACTCCATGCAGATGCGTCGGGCCAGACGCTGAGCGACGATGACGTTGAGCGCCGAGGTGACCAAAAACGGCTCGATACCCATATTGAGCAGACGGTTGATCGTGCTCGGGGCATCGTTGGTGTGCAACGTGCTCAGGACCATGTGGCCGGTGAGCGCAGCCTTGATGGAGATCTCGGCGGTCTCGAAGTCGCGAATCTCACCGACCATGATGATGTCGGGGTCCTGGCGCAAAAACGAGCGCAGCGCCGCGGCGAAGTTAAGCCCGATCGACTCCTGCATCTGGCATTGGTTAATGCCGTCGAGGTTGAATTCGACCGGATCCTCGGCCGTGGAGATATTCTCGGAGACCTGGTTGAGCTCGCTCAAGGCCGAGTACAGCGTGGTGGTCTTACCCGAGCCGGTCGGGCCGGTGACCAGGCACATCCCGAAAGGCTGGTGGATGGCGGTCTTGAACCATTTGAGCGGCTCGGGCTCGAAGCCCAGTTTGGTCATGTCCAGCTCGAGGTTGGACTTATCGAGCAGACGCATGACGATCTTTTCGCCGAATAGCGTCGGGAGCACGCTGACGCGAAAGTCCATCTCCTGGTTTCGGCCCATGCGCAGTTTGATGCGCCCGTCCTGGGGCAGCCGGCGCTCGGCGATGTCCAGGCTGCTCATAATCTTGATACGCGAGGTGATCGCGTTCTTGAGCTTGGCCGGCGGTCGCATCACCTCGTCGAGGACGCCGTCGACGCGAAAGCGTACTCGGAAGTCCTTCTCATACGGCTCGATGTGAATGTCGGAGGCGCCGCGTTTGATGGCGTCGACCAAGATCAAGTTGACCAGTCGAATGACCGGGGCATCTTCGGAGGCCGACGCGAGATCGCTGACGTCGACGGCGCCGTCGTCGTCTTCGACATAATCGACCTCGTCGATGTCGAGATCGCCCAGGATCTCGTCATAGTCGTAGTCCATCTCGTCTTTGACGCCATAACTGTCGTTGATGGCGTCTTCGATGGCCGACTCGCTGGCGACGACCACCTCGATGTTATAGCCGGTCATGAACTTGAGGTCGTCGATGGCGTAGATATTCGACGGGTCGGCCATCGCGACCACCAGCGTCGCCCCGGAGCGGTTGACCGGCATGCATTGATGCCGCTCAGCCACCTCGCGCGGGATGAGCTGGATGATGTTCTCGGGGATGTCGATATCCGCCAGGTTGACCGAGGGCACTCCGTAGTGCTTGCTCAGAAACGAGGTCAGATCTCCGGCATCGACATAGCCCAGCCGGGTCAGTTCGTAGCCGAGCCGGCTTCCTTGACGCTGGGAGCGTTGTTGAGCTTTGCGGAGTTGGTCGGGGGAGATGACCTTTTCGCGGACGAGAAGTTCGCCGAGACGGTCCTTCGAATCGTTCGACATATATCAGTTGCCGTATGCGGGCTTAGAATGAAGCAGAAACCACGGATCCACGCTTGCTGAGCGTCGCCGGTTGGCGACGGCTGAGGGCGATACGTCGGATCCATCACAGGTTGTTGGCAGAAGCCGTTAACTGTGGTCGAGCCTATCAGCCGCCCCCCAACGTGTCAATTTACTAGCCGCTGACGACTATCTATTTACCGTCTACTGACGCCAGCACAAAGAAGAGATGGCTAAAAATGTAGCGCAGCGCGCGGGGTACCGGGCCGCTCTCGATTCGGCTGAGCCATTGCATCAGGGGCGGCAACTCACCGCGCGCATAAAAGTCGGCGATGGGTGCGCTCCACTCGAAGATGTCGACGTCATCGCCGCCGTTAAGGTGCAGACGTACGTCCCGAAACCCGGGAGGGTCGGGCCAGCCGGGCATGTCGAAGAGTCCGAAGTCGCAGGGAGCAGCGCCCGCGTCTCGATAGGCGGCGCGGACCCGATGCGGCCAGAAATAGTCCGTCTCACCATGCGTCCACTCCAGGCCGAGCGCCCAGTGCAGGAAGTGATGCCACGGGTAGCCCAGGTTGTATGCGTTGCAGTGGACCGTCAGAACATAGCGTCCGGATAGGCGGACCATCTCCGCCAAGACTTGCTCGAAGTCGCTGCGAAACCCGACACTCACGAAGTTCCACACCAGATCCCATTGGCCCGATTCCAGGTCGGACCGGCTCAATTGATCGACCTCGACGACCTCGATGCGGTCCTCGAGACCAAGTCGTCGCCAGACGTTGACGCCCTGGGGGGATGGGTTGACCAATGTGATGTCGCAGCCGAGCGCGCCCAGCGCGAGGCTATATATCGACGGCATCGCTTTGGCGCCTTCCGCCGGATATTCGAGCACCGTCTGGATCGGGTAGCGCGAGAGCAACTGCTCGAAGACGCGATCGAGGCGCAGTCGATCGTAGGTGATTCCGTAGGGCTCGCGTTCGTGGCGGGTGGGGGCGGACGTGTCGTTCATAAATAAGGGCCCAAGGGGGCGTGGTGAGGCTTATGATGAGATCGAATCGAGCGTCTCGGAGGCCAACTCGGGCTCCTCGACGCTCGGGCTATGCTCCGAGCGGAGAGTGGCCAACGCCCGAGCTGAACGGCTTTGGTCCTTGGTGGTCACCTTATAATTTGCCTTTCTCGCGTGTTGCGAGCGCGCGATCATTTCTCCAACCAATCCCGTGCTTACCAGCTGAATGCCGACGAGCACGAGCAAAATCCCCAAGAATAACAGCGGCCTATCGCCCAGTGGAATGCCGTAGGCGAGCTTGAGGATGCTCAAATACAGCAAGACACCTGTTCCACCGCCGGCCAAGATCAGACCCACGCCGCCAAACGCGTGAAGCGGGCGCGTCGCATAGCGGGTGAGCAAGACCACTGTCAGCAAGTCGAGGAAGCCGCGGGTAAACCGCTCCGGGCCGTATTTGGATTGGCCGAAGCGCCGCGGGTAATGCTGGACGGCGATTTCGGTGACCCGAAACCCCTGGTGGTGTAGAAGCACCGGGATGTAGCGGTGCAGCTCGCCGTATAATTCGAGCTCTTCGAGTGTTTCGCGCCGGTAGGCCTTCAGCCCGCAATTATAATCGTGCAGGGGAATCCCGGAGACGCTGCGAAGCGTCAGATTGAATAGCCAGGAGGGCAGTTTCTTGGTCCACGGATCTTTACGATCCCTCTTCCAGCCGCTGACCACATCGTAGCCCTCGTCGAGCTTTGCCAATAGGGCGGGGATCTCATCGGGATCGTCCTGTAGATCGCCGTCGATAGTCACCACAACCGCGCCGGTTGCCCGCTCGAAGCCCGCACTCAACGCCGCGGCCTTCCCGAAATTTCGGCGAAAGGAGACGACCCTCACGCTGGAGTGGGCGCCTTCGATTTGGTCGAGCGCCTCGCTGGTACCGTCGGTGGAGCCGTCGTCGACGAAGATGATCTCGAAGCTTCCCGTCGTTCCGCAAAGCTCTTCGAGAACCGAACGCAGCTTGGTAGTGATCAGCGGGACGTTGTCCACCTCGTTAAAACAGGGGACAATCACCGAGACTAAAGCCTGATCAGATGTGGAGTCATTACGCATCGATATCGCTACTGCATGCAGGGCCCTCGATGGTAGGTGAGTCCAGCGAGGCTGTCCACTTTCCGTATAACCACCAGCGGCCCCAACGGAGCCCGTCTCGCCACCTCAATCGTTTAGCTGTCCGTCTCGCACATAGCCCACATAGGTCCGCCCGAGCATATCGAAGAGGTCTTGGACCTGCGGGTCGAAGCCGAGCTCGCGGCGAGCCTTGGCAACTGAGATGCGCCGGTCGGCCAGGAATAGATCGAGCCTGGCCGGCGTGATCGGCGGATCAAACGAGCTCACCACCTTGGCCAGGGCCTCAAAGACGTGCGCCGCACCGCGCACGGGCAACACGGGTACGGGCACTCCACTTCGGCCCGATCCGATCAGCCGTCGCGTCACATCCAAAATCTCATCGAGGGTATGATCGGCGTCAGAATGAATGAGGTAGATCTCCCCGGCGCGTCCTCGCGTCAGAGCGGCCGTGGCCGCTTGGATGACATCGCGCACGTCGATGAGCGGCTTCGTCTGGTTCATCTGGCCGCCAATCTTCGGGAAAAGCCCCCAGCGCGCCAGACGGAAGAGCTCGAGCGGTTCACCGCCGTCCTTGCCGGGCCCCAGGATCAAGCACGGTCGCAGGATGACGACGTCGAGCCCGTCGCGCTCGTGGATCTCGAGGAGTGCGACTTCGGCTCGACGTTTGGATATCTGGTAGGGCGCTTTGGGTATGCAGGTGGTGGTCTCGTCGACCTCTGTGGCGGTGACCGGCCCCATCGCGGCGGTCGAGGACAGGTGGACCATACGGATGCCTGCCTCGGCAATCTCGCGGGCCAGATTGCGCGTGCCGTCGACGTTTACCCGAATGAAGATCTCTTGTGACTCTTGTGATTCGTCGAAGGTGCCTTTGACCGCGCAGGCGCAGTGAATGACCGCGTCTACGCCTTCGCAGATTCCCTGGAGCGATGCCGGCTGCGTCAGATCACCCTCGAAGAGTTCGACGTCGCCAGCCTCTTTGGCCAGCGCATCGCGTACGCTCGACGGGAGCCTGTCGAGGTTGCTACTCGGGCGCACCAAAAGCCGCAGACCGACGCCGTCTCTGCATAGGGCTGCTGCAATATGGCCGCCCACAAAGCCTGTGGCACCGGTGACGAGTACGCGTCTGGGAGGTGTCGGGTCGTTTGTCATGAGTCTCGGGTAGTAGTTGTCTGGGAGGTCGGGACCGAAGGCATATTAGGATGAACCGAGCAGAGCGTCGACCAGCGGTTGCCACCCCGCGTCATTGGCGGCGACCGGCGGGGCCTCAGTAGGTTGACACAACACGCGGCGTAGCGTTTCGGCGAGATCAGCGGGGTCTTCCGGCGTGAACCACTCGATGGCTTCACCTTCGAAGGCGTGCTCCAAGGTGGCGAGGCGGCTCATGACGACCGGCACACCGCACGCGAGAGCGACGTTGGCCGCGCCGCTACCGGTCGCCTGTCGGTAGGGCAATACGCACGCATCCGCGGCGCGAAACAGCACCGGGACCTCCTCGTTGGGCACATAGCGGTTTTCGAGTCGCACACGCTCCTCGAGTCCCAGCCGCTCGATCTGGCGGCGGTAATCCTGTTCTGAGCCGTATATTTCGCCGGCGACGATGAGCTCCCAGTCGATATCGTCGGGTAGGTCACTTGCTGCTTCCAAGAGTACGTCGAGTCCTTTGTAGGGACGGACGAGGCCGAAAAAGAGCAGAAGATGTCGAGCCTCGACGCCGTAGCGCTCGCGTGCCTCGGCGCGTGTGCAGGATTCTTCGAGCTCGGTGAAGATCTCGTAGCGCGGGTGCGCGGCGACTGTGATCGGTCTCCGAGCTCCGATGAGCTCTTCGAGCCGTTCGCGCTCCGCCTGCGACTGCACCACAAAGCGCGAGGGGAGGGCGTAAGCCAGCCGCAACAGCGTACGATCGACGGGCGTCGACTCGTGGGGCTCGACGTTGTGGCACATCATTACCACTTCACAGCCGGCCAGCCGCGCCAGTGTCGCCACCGCCGCGTAGCCTGGCGCAAAGAAGGGATGCCACCATTGTAGGATGAGGCGCTCTGGACGATCGGCGCGGAGTCGTCGGCCAATCTCGATCCAACTTCGGGGATCGAGCGGGTCGTAGATCCGCTTTGCCGGCGCCGCAAAAGCGTGTTCGCTGTCGTCGAGCTGACTCTTCCCGGGAAAGAAAATCTCGGGATAGAGGCGCCGAAAGTTGAACAGCGTCACGCGATGCCCCTGGCGGATCAGCTCGGCGTGCAGGCTCGCCGTGTGGTGGGCGATTCCGCCGCGCCAGGGATGGCTGGGGCCGAGGATGGCGATGTGCAACGTGGCTCCGGTGACTGCTCAGGACTGGGCGGCGCGGCTGGCGTTGGGGCCGGTGGGCGCGCGAAGCTCGCCGACCGGTCGTTCGGGCTGCTCGGGGCCGGGAAGCGGCGTGCCGAACGCGTCGATGACTTCACCGCGCGCCATGCGCACCAGGTCCGGATGGGCTTCATCAAAGGGGTGGGGCTCGTTACGCGTGACGTCGGCTTGCTCGGCGCGCTCCATGGGCGCTGCCTCGTCGTCGAGCACGCCGACCGTGCGGCCGAGCGCCCGAAGCTTGGTGCGCGCCATAAGCGAAAACGTCTCGACCATCTTCTCGGGAGACAGCAGCATATTGGCGTAGGCCTGGTTGGCCAGCGGACAATCGCATTCGCCGCGCTTGATGCTCCCGCGCACCTCTGCGGCGCGATCTGAATGCCACACCGACCAGAAGTCGTAGTCGTGGTCTTTGACGTTCCCCATCGAATTGCTGTCGGCGAGCACTGCACACGGCCAGACTTCGCCGTAGGGATTGATATGCACGTTGGTGACGCCCGCATAACAGGGGATGACCTGCTCGCGTTTCTCCAGCCAATCGGCCGTCAGGTCGTAGTAGACGTGGCGCATGGCCTGGGTCAGAAGCTCCAAGCCCCCGAGTTTCTCCATGCGTTTTCGGGTGGATCGCTGAAACGGCGAGATGGCTACGCGGTAGCGCTCGTGGTCCGGGGTGATGCCCGTCGAGCTATTTCGCATCTCGAGGCGCTCTTCGGCGACCTCCGAGATGTAGGTGTCGACGTCGAGCTCCTCGGCGGCACGGATCGTCTCGGGCAGCTTGTGGATATTCATCGTCGAGATGACCGTGCCGACGCCCACGCCCAACGTGGGCCAGTCGTCTTGGAGCTGTTGTAGCCCGCGGACCGTTCTTAGGAGCTTCTCCCAATTTCCCTTTACGCCGCGCACCCAATCGTGGTCGGTGCCCACGCCGTCCATGCTCGGCTTGAGGGTCAGCTTCACGCGGCCGAAGCCGGCATCACGCAGTCGGCGCAGGATCTCCTCGGTCCGGCGAAGCACCCGCCGAGGCATCAAGGCGTTGGTCGGGATATGCACGACGTTTGGGTCGAGGTGCTCACAGGCGAGCAGGATGATGTCGACGAGGTCCCCGCGCAAAAACGGCTCGCCGCCCGAGATATTGAAAAAGTAGACCGGCCCGATGGTCTCGAAGAGCTTTTCAATCTCATCCAGGCTCAACTCGTCGGCGAGACGCTCGCGCTCGGCTGGATAGATCTTCCAGATATCGCAGGAGCGACAGCGGGAATTGCACTTGTTGGTCACCGAATACGTCAAGTTGATCGGTGCCGGAGGCCGGCCAAGACCGGTGTGGCTGAGCTTGGCCTTCGCCAGTCGAGGCAGTATTTCGCGCAGGAGTCGGATCATATCAGGCCCATTGTCCAGCTGATGCCCGTGATTGGCAAGAGCATCCTCTCACACCGGACCGGTGGCTTGACGCCCGCAGTGTGCAGGCTACTTTGGTCGGGCGAGTCTTACGCATTCTCAGGCCATTGGATCCCATGCCAACTCATTATAAGGGCAGTGAAAGTGAGCGCCGCGCGCTCGATACGTATATTAAATTTGTGCGGGCGGCCGAGTCGATCATCGCGCACCTTTCGGGTGTGTTATCCGATTATAATTTAACATTGAGCCAGTTTGGCACTTTGGAGGTCCTCTACCATCTGGGGCCGCTTTGTCAGAAGACCATCGGCGAGAAGCTGCTCAAAAGTGGCGGCAATATCACGATGGTGGTCAATAATCTGGAGGACCGCGACCTGGTCAGCCGCAGTCGGCTGGAGAGCGATCGCCGCTATGTGTCGGTCGACCTCACCGACAAGGGCCGTGAGCTCATCGAGGAGGTGCTCCCCGGCCACGTCGACAAGATCGTGGATATCTTCGGGGTGCTCTCGGACGAGGAGCAGGTCGAGCTCGCTCGGTTGAGCAAGCGCGTGGGGCTGCATCTGACTGGAGAGGAAGGCGAGTGAGCGGGCGTTTCGACGACGAATATATCCTATCGGTCAAAAATGTCACCAAGCGCTACGGGGATCTGACGGCCGTCGACGACGTCTCGCTCGATATCGTCCCGGGCGAGATTTTTGCCCTGCTCGGGCCCAACGGGGCGGGAAAGACCACCCTCATCGGCTGTATTACGGGGATGATCACCCGCTTCGGCGGCGATATCACCGTGGCCGGTTATGACGTTCGGGCCGACTACCGGATCACGCGGCGCCTGGTGGGGCTTGTGCCTCAGGAGCTCAACTACGACTCGTTTTTCAACGTGCGCGAGGTCCTCAAATACCAGGGCGGCTACTTCGGCAAGCGCGTCGACTACGAGCGTATCGACGAGCTGCTCGAGCAATTCTCGCTGGCCGACAAGGTCGGACAAAATACCCGTTGGCTGTCCGGGGGCATGAAGCGCCGGCTGATGATCTGCAAGGCGCTGATGCACGAGCCGGTGCTGCTATTTCTGGACGAGCCGACCGCCGGGGTCGACGTCGAGCTTCGCGAGGAGTTGTGGGATTACGTCCGACAGTTGCGCGACCAGGGCACCACCATCGTGCTGACCACCCATTATATCGAGGAGGCCGAAGAGTTGGCCGATCGGGTGGGCATCATCAGCCACGGCCGGCTTTTGCGCGTGGCCCCGCGCGAGCAATTGATGAGTGAATTTGGCACCCGGCGTGTCGACGTATGCCTGACCGAGGAGGTCCCCCGGGGCTTCGTGGAGAGTCTGGGCGAGCTCGACGTCGAGCAGGTCGAGGCGGACCGTCTGGCGGTCGTCGTCGAGGAGCGCGAGGTTCACGCTCCGGGGGCCTCGCCGGTCGAAAAGCTGCTTCGCGCGGTGCTCGATGCCGGCCTCGGCATTGACTACGTCGAGGGCGGTCGCACCTCGCTCGAGGAGATTTTCCGTGAGGTCGTCAGCGCCGACGCCGACGCCGAGGCCGAATTGGTCGGGGCGGACAAGGAGGAGGCGTGAGCGACATAGAATATTCATCGCAGCAAAACGCCGCCGGGCGCCCACCCGCCGACGCCGAGCGGGCCGCCCGCGAGCGCATCCCTCAAATCGCCGAAATCGCCGAAAACCAGGGCTGGTACGGCGCGTGGATGCTGTTTCGCAAAGAGATCAAACGCTTCTGGAATATCGCCGGACAGACGGTCATCAGCCCGGTGGTGACCACGATGCTGTATTTTCTGGTCTTCGGCTATTCGCTCGGCGATAGGCTCCAGGAAGTCCAGGGCATCCCGTATGTCGACTTCTTGGTGCCCGGCCTGGTCATGCTGTCGCTGATCAACAACGCGTTTATCAACTCGGCGTTCTCGTTCTTCATCAACAAGATCCACGGCACGCTCGTCGATATTTTGGTCACGCCGCTGACCCACGCCCAGTTGATGTTCGGCTATACCGCCGCCTCGATCGTGCGGGCGGTGCTCATCGGGGCGATCATCTGGGTGGTGGCGGTAGCGATGGGCGCCGATCAGGTCATCGCCACGATGACCGGGCCGGCCGGTTTCCTACACTTTGGCATCACGCTGTCGTTTATGGTCCTGACGGCGCTGGCGTTTGCGTTTATCGGCCTGGACATCGCCATCGTCGGCGAGGACTTCGACCACATCAACTTGCTGCCGAACTTCCTGATCACGCCGCTGACTTTTCTGGGCGGCGTCTTCTACTCCATCGAGATGCTGCCAGAGCCCTGGGATGTGGTCTCCAAGTTCAACCCCATCCTCTACATGGTCAACGGGCTTCGCTACGGCATGACCGGAGTGACCGACGTGCCACTTTGGCACGGCTACCTGGTCGTCATCGGACTGAACGTGGTCTTCGGGTCGATCGCGTGGTGGCTGTTGTCGACCGGAAAGAAGATTCGCGAGTGAGCCGACGCCTTGTGTTGCGGTGGATCCTTCTTAGTTTCTGGAAGGCAGTAAGTTTGTCCGATACGCTCGAAATACACAATCTGTGGGCGACGCAAAGATGTCCACGTCTTAGATAAGAGGTCCCCGAATATGAAACTCTCGATCCTTTTCAGCCTCGTCGGCGGTCTTTTGCTCTTGGGTCTGGTCGGCTGCGAGAAGTCGCGCGCCGACTATCGCGACGACCTCGCCGGGTCGGTCTGCGATCAGATGCGTGACTGCGACGCGTTTGGCCCCGACGGCGAATTCGCCGACTACGACGATTGCCTGACCGAAGTGAAGAGCACCTACAACGATATGTGGCCGGCCGACGAGTGCGGCGGCGGGCGTATCGACGCGCAGGCCTTTGAGCAGTGCAAGAGCCGGGCGGTGGCCAATGCCTGCGACGAGAATATCCTCGACGCCATTAGCTTTCGGCTCGAGTGCGGCGCCGACGATGTCTGCACCGCCGAGCCCAAAGAGCAGTAGAACCATCGGCGAGAGCCGTACAAGAAATAAAAAAGCCGCGCCGAAGTGAATCGGCGCGGCTTTTTTGTGGAGTAGCGGGGGCAGGATTCGAACCTGCGGCCTTCGGGTTATGAGCCCGACGAGCTACCTGGCTGCTCCACCCCGCAACAAGACCCCGAAGGGTCTAATTCTGTATAATTTTCAAAGAGATGCGGACGCTGTCAAAACAGCGTGCTGAGTAGCGGGGGCAGGATTCGAACCTGCGGCCTTCGGGTTATGAGCCCGACGAGCTACCTGGCTGCTCCACCCCGCATCAAGGTCGCCCAAACTGTTGGGTTCTTGCGACCGGGACGGGGACCATAAGGGTGGTTCGATCCCCTGTCAAGTCGCTTTCCTGAAAGGGGCGAAGAACGCCGAATATTCCGGCTCACTAATGCTTTTTGCCCGGCCCGTGAGTGCGCACGTCATATTTGCCGTGGCGCTTTTTGCGCTGGCGCTCGCGCTTCTCGGCGGTGCGGCTGGGAACGGCGCGCGGGGGCATCTTGGCCTCGACTTCCTCGTACAGCGCCTCGACCTCATCGTGTAACAGCGGTCGATACGAGCCGGTGGGGATGCCCTGGAGGGTCAGCCCGCCGATGGCGAAGCGGCGAAGCTTCATGACGCGGTGGCCGATCGCCTCGCACATGCGCCGAATCTGGCGGTTACGCCCCTCGGTGATGATAAATTCGAGCCAGGTGTTGTTTCCGTTGTCTTTGACCACCTCGATGTGGGCGGGCTTGGTCTTGCGGCCGTCGAGACTGATGCCCTTTCTGAGGCGCTCGAGCTTCGGTGAGTCGTTTTTGAGTAGTCCGCGCACCTTGACCGCGTATTGCTTGGTGACGTCGTGGCTGGGGTGGGTCAGCAAGTTGGTGAGCTTGCCGTCGTTGGTCATGATCAGCAGACCGGTCGAATCCCAGTCGAGCCGACCCACCGGCCAGATGCGTGGCATCTTGTCGGGCAGAAGGTCGGTGATCACCGGCCGTCCCTTGGGGTCGTCGAGCGAGGTGATGAAGTTGTCCGGTTTGTTGACCGCGATATAGATATATTGGTCGGGTAGCGTGACGACCTCGTCGTCGACGCGCACCTCGTCTTGGCCGGGGATGACCTTCGAGCCGAGCTCGCGGCATACCTGGCCGTTGACCTTGACGCGGCCCTCCTGCATCCGCTCCTCGCCTTTTCGGCGGCTGCAGACACCTGCTTTGGATAAGAATTTCTGAACGCGCATTTCGTTCGCCATCATTTATGTCGCTTTGTAACAGTTTTGGTCTTGTCGAATACGGAAATCAAACGGTTGGCCCAACGGCGCTATTCCTTGCCGGAAGCGTCGTTAGCGCCGGGTTCAGTAGCTTTTTCAACGTCTTGCGGGGCTGCATCTCGGTCGGCCTTGTCGAATTCCTCGAGCTCTTCGGCGTACATCTCCTCGAGACTCTCGAGCTCGGACTCGTCGAGGGCGGGCAGGTCCGAGAGCGTATCGAGCCCGAAGAACTCCAGGAAGCGCTCGGTCGTGCCGTAGATATGTGGACGGCCCAGGTCGTCGAGCCGGCCGATGGTCTTGACCAGATCGTGGTCTTCGAGGGTCCGAATGACCCCCGAGGAGTCCACGCCGCGGATCTCCTCGACGTCGGCGCGGGTCAGCGGCTGCTGGTAGGCGACGATGGCCAGCGTCTCCATCGCCGCGCGCGACAGCTTGCGCGGGCGCGCCTCGTACATCTCCAGGATATGGTCCTTGAAGTCCGGGTTCGTACGCATCTGGAAGCCGCCGGCGACCTCCGCTAGATGAATGCCTCGGTGAGTGCCGCCATATTCGAGCCGCAGGTTCTCCAGCGCCCGTTTTACGAGATCTCCTTCCACCTCGGGCAGGCATTTCTCGAGGGTCTTGAGAGTGAGCGGGTCATCGCTGGCAAAAAAGATCGCCTCGAGGATCGCCTTGACCTTATTGGCGTCGGCGCGCTCGACTTGCTCGGCCTTGTTGGACTTCTCGGACTGGGACTGCGCCTCGACCGATTCGCTGCTCCCTTTCTCTTCCCGGTTTCCGTGTGCTTCCGGGGTGGGAGGCGTCGAGCCGGGCGGTTTCTCGCTGGACTCAGACATCGGTGTGGGCCTCGGCTTCGGGAGAATCGGGCAGATCGAGTGATTGGCTGACCTCGACGATGTCGATGACGGCCCGCTCGATATACAGGTGGTCGCCGTCGATCCGTGATTGCATCAGCTTGATGATCTTGCGCTTGGTCATCTCCAGCAGCGCCAAAAACGTAGTGACGACTCGGTAACGCGTGAATTCGTGCTCGGCAAAGAGCGCCTCGAAGGTCACCCGCGGGGAATCCTGCAGCAGCGTGGCGATGTCGAGCATGACGCTTCGCAGCGTGAGCTCCTCGCGGGACATCTCGACGACCCAGTCGGCGTTGTCCTCGCTCTTGTCGACCAGCCGACGAATCGCCGACACCAAGTCGCCTAGGCCGGCCTCGCGAAGCTCGGGCGGCCCGGTTAGCTTCTCGAATTCCTCGGCCTGCGGGCGGTGCGTGAACACGTCGTGGTCGAGCTTGGGCAGCGAGTCTAGCTTGCCGGCGATCAGCTTATACTTCTGGTACTCGATGAGCCTGCGCACCAGCTCTTCGCGCGGGTCGGGGCCGTCTTCCTCGTCGTCGGTGTCGTCGTCGGGCAGCAACATCTTCGACTTGATATAGATGAGCGTGGCGGCCATCTCGAGCCACTCGCCGCCCACGTGCAGGTCGAGCTTTTCCATGCGCTCGACATAGCCCAGATACTCCTCGGTGATCAGCGCAATCGGAATGTCGAAGATATCGACTTCGTGCTTGCGGATCAGCTCGAGGAGCAAGTCCAGCGGGCCCTCGAAGCTCTCCAGGCGCACGGCGAGTTCCTCGGGAACGTCCGGCGCTGCTTGTTGTGGGGGCTCGGCTACTGGCTGAGTGGCCATCGATCTACCTACATCTACCGCAAGACTACATAGGCGCCCAAAAGCACCGAGAGCATTGTACACGCCCTACGAGCGCGATGTACAACGTCCGATCAGTACAGGAAATGCCCAGATGATCACAAGCGTCGCCAGTTTCAGGGGCTCTAGCGGGTTCCTCGGCGGTGCAGGGCCGCGCTCGTCACCCGCTTGCGGACAGGCTGTCCGCGCTCCATTGCGCTCCTTTCAAGCGCGCGGGTGATGCTCGTCGTACATGCGCTTGAGGCGTGCCTGGGCGATATGGGTGTAGATCTGGGTGGTGTTGATGTCGGCGTGGCCCAGCAGGGTCTGGACGATCCTGAGGTCGGCGCCGCGCTCGAGCAGGTGGGTGGCGAAGCTGTGGCGCAGCTTATGCGGGCTGATGGGGGCGTCGATATCGGCGCGGCGTGCGTATTTTTTGATATTCTTCCAAAACGCCTGCCTGGTCATCGAACTGCCGCGGCGAGTGACGAAGAGATACGGTGTGGAGCCGGGGCCGCCGCAGTTTTTGAGCAACCGACCACGCGTATGCTCGATATACGATTCGACCGCGTCGACGGCCTGCTCGCCGAGCGGCACGATGCGCTGTTTGTTGCCCTTGCCGACCACGCGCACGTAGCCGGCGCGCAGGTCGACCTCGCGCTGCATCAGCTCGACGAGTTCGGTCACCCGCAGACCGGTGGCGTAGAGCACGTGGAACATCGCCCAATCACGGTGGCCCTCCGGGACGGTGCGGTCCGGGGCGGCCAGGAGCTCTTCGACCTCGTCGAGGGTGAGCACGCGGGGCACGCGTTTGCCGTAGCGCGGCGTGTCGACCTTCTGGGAGGGATCTTTGTCGAGCACTTCCTCCTGGCGCAGATGCTTGAACATCCCGCGCACGCTCGACAGCTTTCGGGCCACCGTGCGCGTGGCCAGATCCCGGTCGAGCAGGCCCTTCATAAATCCGCTGATATGCATCGGGTCGATCTCGCGCACATCGCCCGCCACGCCCTTGGCGGCGCAGTGCTCGGCGAATTGGCGCAAGTCGCGGGTGTAGGCGTCGAGGGTGTTCTGCGACAGGTTGCGCTCGACCTTCAGCGAGAAGGCGTATGAGTCGATGGCGCTATCGAGGTCCATGGCGGTTTGTCTGCGATGCGGGGTGAGCTGACCTGGTCCGCATTCTCGATGCGCAGGGGCAAGAGTGCAAGAAATTGGAGACATGGAAGCCGGAAGCACGGAACACGGAACCATGGAACGTTGCTTTCACGGAGGCATGGTAGAGCCCGTGGAGCAGCTTTGAATCTTTGAAACTGCGGGCGCCCAGCTCAATGTCCTCCAGGCTGCTCCATGTGCTCTTCCGCGACTCCATGGAGAGCAATGTTCCGAGGTTCAACGCCTCCCTGGCTCCACGACTCCCTGGCTCCATGCCTCCACGACTCATCACGACAATAGATCCGCGTCGCCGGTCGAGCAGACCAGCAGCGTGGTCGGCATCCCGTCTACAAAGCCGCTGTAGGCCTCGTGGAATGCCTGGGCGGCCTCGTCGGAGGGCGGCCGAAATCCCAGCATGACAAGGTCGGCATCTTTGGAGGTCTTGGGGAGTTGCTCGGCGAAATTGCCGTCGGGCAAAATCAGGAAGTCAGCCTCGAGACGCGCGGCGTCGATGAGTTCCTCGACCGCTGCGGCGGCCTCGTCAGTAGCCTCATCCGGTTCGAGCATCCTGATGATGCGGATGCGCGTCTGGGTCCAGTCCCAGTTGTGGGTGAGCAGGTAGGCCAAGATGGCCATCAGCGAGCCGTTTCGGCGACCCCGCCACCAGATGTCGATGCGCTCGGGTTCTTCGGGGAGGTCGTGGTCGACCACGATGACCTGGCTCATGCCCAACTCGTGGGTGGTGCGCAGCTGCCGCGCGAAGTCAGTGTACACGCGCGGCCGAGACGGCCAGCCGGAGACGACCATATTAGGCTTGATCGGCCCGATGGAGTGAGCTTGGAGCAATACCCCCAGACCTTGCTTGAACGATGGGCTGACGACGACCTCGACGTACGCTTGGATATGATTCTCGTCGACATAATCCCGGAGCTCTTCTTCTGACTCGGCGCGCTCGTCAAGTTTGTCGTGGATATGGCCCTCGAGCACGTTGACCAGGGTCGTAATCCCCCGCCCGCTGCCCAGCCAGGTGGCGATCTGGGTCAGAGTGAGCCGGGTCTTGGGGTTTCCGGACAGTACCAGAGAGGTGGGCCGCCAGTTCTTGGGGTGCTGGGCGAAGGTGCCCAACTTGCTCAGGTTCATGCGCACGCGTTCGTAATAAAAGCCGCGCCGCGCGTCGCCAAAGGTGTTCTTGAGGACGCGCCTGGAGATGAAGAAGTACACGCCGGTGACCAAAAAGAACGAGACGACCGCCGCCATCGCGTTGATCAAAAACGCCGCGACCAGACACCCGATGCCGCCGACCATCGCCAGCGACCAGTGAAAGAAGCGAAACCGCGGCCGAAAGGACGGGTTGCGGCTGAATTGCTCGATGAACGCTGCGGCGTTGGTCATGCCGTAGGCGAAGAGGAAGAACATCGTGAGCACCACCGCCACGGCGTTGAGCGCGCCGCCGCCGCCTCCGCCGCCGGCGATCAGCAAGATGATAACGCCCATGAGCAGCGTCAACCACAGCCCACGGCGCGGCTCGTCGCCCTTGAGGGTACCCTTGGCGAAGATGCCCAAGCCCGGGAAGATATCGTCGCGGGCCAGCGCCTGCAGGATGCGCGGAGCGCCCAGAAGCGAGCCGATGGCGCTCGAGATGGTCGCCGCGAAGACACCCGCGATGACCGCAAACGCCATCGGGCCGGCCTGGGCCAGAAGTGAGCCGAACGGATCGGCGATGAGGTTCTCGCGCAGCGTCGAGCCGCCTGACACGAAGATATTGAAGGCATAAACTAGAAAGCCCACGATGATGGCAGCGAGCGTGCCCTTGGGGATGGACTTTTCGGGCTCTTTGAGATCACCCGACATATTGACGCCGGCGTCAATGCCGGTCACCGCCGGAAAGAAGACCGCAAAGATCACCCAGAAGCTGGTATTATTGGTATATTCTGCCTGCCAATTAGCCCGGGCGATCTCGGGGTCGAAGTCCATGATCCCGCCCACCAAAAACGACCCGATGGCGACCACCAGGATCGACAAGACCACGTATTGGGTCTTAATCGCCCAACTCGCCCCGATATAATTGATGGTGAAGAGCACGCCGATGGTGGTCAGGCCGATATATAAGAAATACGGCTCGGTCACCGGAAACGTGGTCGTGAGCGCCTCGACAAAGCCCAGGATATAAAACGGCACCGCCAGCGCCTGGGCCAAAAATAGCGCCAGGCCGATCGCCCCGCCGAACTCCGGGCCCAGCGACCTGGAGATCAAAAAATAGGCCCCGCCGCCCTCCACGGTGGTATTGGTCGAGATCGCCGAGATGGACAATCCGGTCAAAAACGTGATCGATGTGGCAATCGTCAGGATCAACAGCGCCGAGCCAATCCCCGCCTGCCCGGTCACATACCCCGAGCGCATGAACATGATCACGCCCAGGATCGTCAGGATCGACGGGGTGAAAACTCCGCCGAACGCCCCAAACTGGTTTTGTGTCTTCTCGGGTGAATCTGTCATTGATGCTCCCAAACCACGCACTACGGGTGAACTGCTATCCATAAGAGAGTGACGCGTCGGGGTCAATGTAGGCTTGGTCTTGCAGGGGGGCAGATGTCGCTTTTGAACTACCGGTGCATATAAGTCGCGCGGGTTGCGCGGCTCGAGCAAGGGCTAATCGGGCTGGCGCCACAGTGGGGCAAACCGGCCCATCTCGAGGCGTTTGTTGTAGATGCAAAGGCCGGAGCCATCTCCCAACAGCTACCTTGCACAAGGTGCGCCGTCGATGGACGAACAGGAAGTAATCGCCGAACAAAAACCTCGGCGTCGAACTGACTTGCCACCCGTCAGTTCAGTCCGTTGTGGCCGTACGCCCCCCCGATAGCCGTGTTCCGTTGAGTTACTGTTCGTACGCGCCGATGTCGCAACTGGCCCCTTGCGGTCGGATGGCACCCTGATAATCCTCGCTTGGCACACCATTGCATGTTCCAGCGTCAACGGCGGGACTATTGGGACCGACCTCTAATTGCGCGTTAGTAAACTGTGGGTCTTGATCGATGATATCGTTTGCACCGACCGTCTGCTGTCCGCCGTTGTAGGGCTCCGGATATTTGAAGAAAAGATTGTAGTCGCTGTCGATGCTGACCGACTGGCTGGTGCGGAGTTCAATCCCCACATGGGCTCCCGAATCCTCGGGTCCGCGGAAGATATTATTTCGCACGATCGCCGGTAGGGAGCCGCTATAGCTCAGGTCATCGAAGCCGAACCGCAGGCCGACGTGAGTCTCGCCCCACCACCCGGATGTTGGCTCGGCGCGTACACTGTTATTCAGGACTTCGACACCCTCAAATAGCTCGCTGTCGTCGATGTCGATGGCCGGATTGCGCTTGTAGTCCTCTTCGATCACGTTGTTGACGATACTCAAGTCGCCAGCGGGATTTCCGGAGGTATGCACCGAGATGCCTTGGCCACCGCCCGTATCCAGCAGGTTGCGGGCAATTTCGACGTCGGTTGTAGCATCCCTGATGGCGAGATTGACCACGCCGCCCGTAAGCCTGCGCCCGGCCGAATCGGCCTGGTTGTCGCTGATGGAAATCATACGAGGGTCGGTATCCGACTGGCCTTGTTGCCAGACAATAATCGATGAGAGCGCGTCGGTGGAGGTCATTATATTGCCGACAACGTCTGTCGTGCTGGCGCCGAGTCGATCCAGATACAGGATCACTGGCTCATCGCTGGAGACGATCGAGTTATCGGCGATGCGTACATCGGAGAGGTTACTGCCTCGCAGCCCAACATCACCCGCATCGATAGTGCACCCTTCGACCGTAAAGCCAGTCGCGCCAACTTGTGCCATGTCACGGCCGTCGAATTTGATCGCAGTGCCACGAGTTTGCAAAACAGAATCCACAATGGAGAAGCCGTCGCCCCGAAACTCCATGCCCGTATTAGCTCCGTCGATTTCTAGATTCTCGATATTGATGTCGGAGGTACCACTGCCCTGCTCGCCGAAAAATGAGACTCCATGGCTGACCCTACGCGAGACAGTATCTACTTGTAATTTAGCATTTCGAATTGTCAGCCCCGAGGAGGCTCCCCAATTGCGTCGGGAGGCGAGGTCGGAGATGAATGCCTTGCCGGACATCCGATGCTCGGCAGGCAGATAATACAGAAACCCTAGATCTTCGATCGTCACATCAGGCGCCTGCACGGCGAGGATAACACGTCCGTCGTCGCGATAAACTTGGTGTGTATAGCGCAGAAAACTCTTGTCAGGTCCCGCGCCTTTGACGGTGACTCCGGCTCGATCGATAAGTCCTTTGGCCAGCGACGAGTAGGTCCCCTCACAGATGGCGAGTGTGCCGTCCGCTTCAATGGCGCGAGTGGCTGCGCTGTAGGACTGGGTGTCCGCCTCAGCGCAACTGCTGTCGCCGACGACGATATCTGAAGCTTTCGCCACTTTGTCGACCGAGATCTCGAAGTCACCTAATTGGACCGGGTTGTCACCCTTTGAGTAGTTAAAGACTTCTAGCACGTAGGCTCCCGAATGGGGGACACGCAGTTGAATGGCCTCCATCGCCCCGATAACGCCAGGGTCTTTATCAATGCGATACAACTCGTCTTCACCATCCCACACGGTTCCGGTACCGGTGTGCCAAAGACGAAGACCGAGTTGGCTAGCCGCCTCCACCGCGGTCGCCCCCTTGCCGCGCAGTTCGACATAAAGCCCGTCACCTTGATCTGCATCAAATTGAAAGAACTCATGCTCTCCATAGTCATCGATCGTGGCCGATGCCACGGCTCGACCCAGCGTGCCAAACGACAACTGCTGTGGAGTCGGATTGCTCGCCGCAATCGTGAGCTCAAAGTCAGTGGGAGACGATCCCCACCAACTGTCACGGGAGAGCCGAAGCTGGACGAATCGCTCGGATGTCTCAATCAATCCGCTTTCGCGCTCGAAGCCGCTGCGCGCGGTCTGTAGTGAGTTGCTCAACAGGTCTGCCCAATAAAAGCGCGTGGTGTTATAGCCCATCCCGAGATCGCCGGTCAGAACCGCATTCAAGAGCGTGTCAGCCCCCGTATCGACTAAGTAGGTGACGCCCTCTCCGTAGTCGAGGGTTCCGCGGCCGCGATCCCCGACAGTGAGCACTTCCCGCCGCAGTAGCTTGGCTGCGATGGTCCCGCTGGCATCGTTTTGGACCTCGACCGTCGCGTAATATTGACCATCATCCGGCAAGATTGCGGCGATGGCCTGGTTCTCATCTTGTCCGAAATCTGCGGCTGCCATCTCAGCACCTGTAGCCGCAAAGAGCTTGAGCTTGCCGGCGAGACTCTCGGGATGTTGCTGGTCCATTTGGAAGACGACGCCGTCGCCAGCCTGGCCGGTGAACTCAAAGACCTCAAGTCGATCTGCGTCAACGGACACATCGATCGTCTCGCCGTAGTTGGCCGGTTGTGCGTTATCGTCGAGGCATTCGAGCTCGACATCAGCCTCGAGAGTGTCCCCGGCGCTTCCCGTGACGCACGTTTGTCCGCGACAAAGCCCGCCTCGCGCCATCGCGGATAGGCAGACATCCCCGCCGGGCGCATCTAGCGCAAACGCATCTCCGACAGGGGTTCCGAATTGCTCCCACCAACCGTCGGCGCTTGCTGTGATCCAACACGTCGCAGGATCAGCGCTTTGGCCGGCGTCGGGGTCGCCCGCGTCTTGCTCGTGACCCGCGTCGAGACCGTCCGCATCTTGCTCGTGACCCGCGTCGCCGCCAGAACTCGGTTGGCCGTTGCTCGAGGCGAGAATGCAGCGACCATCGACGTTCATATCCGTCTCGAGAGCATCGCCTACCAGCCACCATCCGGAGCGTTCGATCTCGAAGGTAGCGACGCTAGCCGTCACAGCCTCGGTGGACGGCTCGACCGTCGCCGAGGACCGCTCTAACCACAATCCGGAAGACGCGCTCAGACCGAAGGTGCTAAGTGATTCGCCATCGGAAGCCATCGGCACATACATCGGGACCCGCACGGACACCGTTCGCCCCGGGGCCACGGAGATCGGCTGCTCGTCCTTGAAAAATGCTACGTGAACCGCGCCAGCTCCCTGCAACTCGGTTTGGCTCCCATCGGCCAGTACAGCGCTCATGCCTCCAGGAACGCGCTCGGGGTGGCTGGCGATGTCCACGGGAGTGACCACCACCTCAAAGCCGCCGGTGACAGGACTGCCGTCGGCGTCGACGAGGCTTCCTTGCTCAACCTCGACGCTCGCGCCATCTTCAGACTGCACTGATGTCTCGCCTGAAGCATCGTCGACAGCCTGAGACGCCGCTGGATCGACGAGTTCGATACGCAGAAACGTCTCGGGCTGATCGTTGGCCACTTCGAAACGTAAGACACGATCGAGGTAGTCTTCGTGCGATACTCCCAGCGCCATCGCTGAGTTGGCGGGTATTTCGTCGAAGCCCCAACGGCCCGAACCACTCGAGGTCGTCTGACGATCGATCTCGTTGACGCTCACGCTCGCCCCAACTACCGGGTCGCCATTCTCATCGACGACCACGCCCTCGAGCCGACCGGTCGCCGAAGATATATCGCGGCCGGTGATCTCGACGTTATCGATATGCACTGACTCTTCACTCGTTTCCGTGACCACCCTAAGGGTCACGACATAAGTGCCTGGTTCGTCATAGACGTGGCTGACGCCCACCGATCGGGCCGTGTGGCCATCTCCGAAATCCCAATAATATTCAGCGCTCGTGTCATGAGGTAAGATGCTGGCGGCGCCGTCGAAATGCACCGGCTCGGCCACCTTCAGGGCGCCGCTCGTGGTGAAGTTGGCGTACAAATCGCGAGCAGCGTCGACGCGGATTGTAGCCTGCAGGTGCCCCTCATTGCCGCTTGCGTCGGTGGCCGTCATATCGAGGTGGTTCTCGCCATCATTCAGGGTCAACTGTACCGAAAACCTGCCCTCGCTGACCTCCAACGACTGCGCTCGGCCGCCGTCGAGCGTGTACGTAAGCGAGACCACTTCACCGTCATCATCAACGGTGCCGGCCAACTCATAGTCAGTGGTCTCGATGGAGGTTGGCGAGGTCAGACGCACTTGCGGCGCAGTGGTGTCCAGGCAAATCTCCAGGTCGGCGCACTCCGGGTCGTCACAGGCTTGCGCGCCGGATTCTTCCTGTGCAATCCGGCACCGTTCCGCGACAGATGACGGGTCATCGTCGCCACCGGGTGCGTCCGAACACGCGGGCAATATAGCGAGCCCGACCATGAAGAGAGCGCAAAACCAAGGAATAGTGCAGCGAACAAGGCTGGTCGGCCGAATCATTTTTAGCTGGCCTCGCATGAGGGGCCCCCGAGAAAACGTGGGATCTATATGAATGGGACGTGCCGACCCTACCCAACCCGGCGCCTGCTGCCAAGGAGCAGTCGCCACGCGATTTCGAGACGCCTCTTGACCAACGGCCGATGGCCTAGCAAACTCCCCTCATCGCGCAAGCAAATACTGTTTGAAGAATGAGGGGAGGCTCCCGTCAAGCGCCGCAATATCTGGATGCAAATCATCGTCACAGTCGTCGCCATCGCGCTCAGCGCGTGCTCCGGTGATCCGCAACCAAGCTCACCCGATGCGCCGCTCGGCGCGTCAGATGTGGGCGACGCCGACGTGTACAGCGACACCGGTTGGGACGGAGGCGACGATGCACCGGACGCCGAGCCAGTGACGGATCCGTTTTGGCCCAGCGACGCCTACCTGCACGCCGTACCCTCGGGACCGACCAGCGTCCGCCTGGAGTGGGTGCCCGCCGAAGACGACTCCCAGATCACCATCTATGAGGTCTACCGGGACGGCGCTCTCATCGAGCGCACTCACGGACAGGCATTTAGCCACCGCGTCAGCGACCTCAGCCCGCTCGAAGAATATACCTTCGAGATTGCCGCGCGTGACGATGAGAACAAGGTCACCTCACAGCGCCTGTCCACGACGTTGAAGCTTGACGTGCCCGAGCCTGATGACTCGGCAGTCAAGGATGAGCTCGATGACACGCGCAGCTCGACCGCCTATGAGCGCCACCGCCATCTTTTCGAGGGCGACGACCCGCTTCAGCGAAACGTCGAGCCAGGCTCGATCGAAGAGCGGCGTGTTTCGCGTCTGACCGGGAAGGTGGTCGATGAAGACGGGGAACCCCTGTCGGGGGTGCATATATCCGTTCATCGCCATCCCCAGTGGGGACATACGCTGACCCGTCTCAACGGTGAATTCGATCTGGTCGTCAACGGCGGAGGCCAGTTGACCGTGGAGTATAAGCGCGATGGCTATTTGTCCGTTCACCGCCAACTCGATCCCGATTGGCAAAGCTCGGACCGTCTTCCTGTCGTCGTCATGCTTCAGGAGAACGCCGAAGCTTCCACTGTCGACCCTTCACAAACCTCAGTGGCGCAAGGAGAGCAGATTGACGGGGCGCGAGGAGGCCGCAGGGCGACCGTCATCTTTCGCGAGGGCACCACCGCCGAGATGGTCCTGCCCGACGATTCACGCCAACCGCTAACGACGCTCGATGTGCGCATCACAGAGTATACGGTCGGAGAC
This sequence comes from uncultured Bradymonadales bacterium, assembly GCA_964386725.1. Taxonomy (GTDB): domain Bacteria; phylum Myxococcota_A; class Bradymonadia; order Bradymonadales; family Bradymonadaceae; genus CAYLTX01. Next base: position 30,867 of record CAYLTX010000064.1, read on the forward strand.
GACGGTCCGAATCGAATGCCCGCCGAGCTACCGCCGACTTCGTCGTATACCTATGCCTCGGCAGTCAACGTCGATCAGGCCACTGCCGCGGGCGCCAAACGCGTCGAGTTCAATCAACCGGTGGCATATTATCTCGAGAATTTCCTGGGCTTACCGGTCGGCGTCGGCGTGCCGCTTGGGTTTTACGATGACGAGCGTGCGGCCTGGATTCCGGAGGACAGCGGGCGAGTTATCGAGATCTTAGGCGTGGACGCTGCAGGTCGCGCCGAGGTGGACATCGACGGCTCTGGCCAAGCGGCTGGTGAAGATGCGCTCGCCGAGCACGACTTCACCGACGATGAACTCAAAAAATTGGCTGAATTGTATTCACCCGGCGACTCGCTGTGGCGGGTGCTCATGGATCATTTCAGCAAGCCGGACCTGAATTTCCCCATGCGCTGCGATAAAGACGAGGCAGACTGCGAGGCGGCAAAGCTCACAGAAATGCGTGACAAGGACTGCGATACCGAGTCGGGCTCGATCATCGAGTGCCAGAGCCAATCGCTTCGTGAATCCATTCCACTGGTCGGAGTTCCGTTCGGCCTTCATTACAGCACACACTATCAATTTGGCTACGCCGCCAAGCGAGGCGGCAGAATTCAAATCTACGACTGGACGGGCAAACCCAGGGGCCTCTCCAAGGTAAACAGCCTGGTTGTCGTCGAGGGACAACCGATCTCGTTTCAGCGAACCGGGCAGGATGGCGGCACCTTGCAATACCAGTGGAACGGCTTCGTCGACGGCCGGCGTGTCAACTCCACGGTCCAGAGTAAGATAAACGTCGATTTCTGCTATGAGGGCACCTATGACAGCGGGCGTTTTGGAAGCATTCCCTCCGGTAGCAGCGTTTTCGTCGACGCCTCGCTATTTTGTTATGGCAGTGAGCGCCCCGGCCATCGACTGCACTCTTGGAGCCTCCCCAAGCGCTCGCTCGGGGGCTGGAGCCTTGGTATCCACCATACCTACGAGACTACCGGCAATATGCTGTACCGGGGCGATGGAAGTCGTCGAAAACTTGGCACGCTTGGCTCGACGCTGGATACAGTGGCCGGGCGCATGGATGACTATTATTCATCCCGAGGTAAAACGGGGGTTCCTGCCACCGAATCGGGGCTTTACGACCCGCGCGATCTGACCTTTGGCGCGGATGGATCGCTATATTTCGTCGCCTCAAGCTACGTTTACCGCGTTGATCCCGACGGAATCATCACTCGTGTGGCGGGAAAGCGCGCCGACACCTGGGGCGGTTCAACTCCCTCCGGGTTCCGAGGCGACGGAGGTCCCGCTGTGGAGGCACTACTCCATGAACCGGAGGGCATCGCCATCGGGCCGGATGGTAGCCTGTTCATCGCCGACACTAAGAACCACCGCATCCGTAAGATCGTCTCCGACGGTGGGCCCGTCGACGGCGATGAGATGATCATCACGGTGGCCGGAAGCGGCTCGGCGAACAGCGGTGGATTCGCCGGTGACGAAGGTCCCGCGGTTGATGCGCGACTCGACAGTCCCTGGGGGATTGCGGTCGGCTCCGACGAAAGTTTGTTTATCGCCGATTCCAACAACCATCGGGTTCGTCAGGTCACCCCTGACGGACGCATCGAAACCGTAGCGGGCACGACAACGAGCGGGTTTTCGGGCGACCAAGGCCCCAGCCGACAGGCCGAGATGGACACGCCTATCGACGTCGAGTTGAGCCCGGAGGGTGTGCTGTACGTTCTCGATGAAGGGAACGACCGTGTTCGAGCCATCGATGCCGGGATCATTGAAACGGTGGCTGGTGTCAACGATTACCGCCAGCCGCAGGGAAGCGGTGTCGCCACAGAGATCGATTTGGATCTGCCGCGCTCGATTGCTCTCTCCGATGACGGAATCTTGTACATAGGTCAACGCGATCGCATTCATGCCGTAGAGTCCGGCAATGCCCGGCTGGCTGTCGGTGGAGAACGTGGTTTTAGTGCCGACGGCACGGTGGCTCGCGGAGCAAAGCTCGGCTACGTCGATGGCCTGGCGTTTTCACCGGACGGAAAGCTCCATTATGCGGATGCAAGTAACAAGCTGATTCGCACAATCAAAGAAAACCTCGGAAATATCCGAACCGGCGAATACAAAGTCCCGTCGGCCAACGGCGACCATATCTTTGTCTTCGATTACTACGGACGCCACCTCGAGACGCTCGATGCCTATTCGGGCAGGACTATCTACCGCTTTGAATATGCTGACGGGCTGCTCGAGGAAGTCATCGACGGTCTAGGCCGTCGCACCCGTATCGAACGAGACGCTGATTCGGGCGAACCGACTGCGATCGTCGGGCCGTTTGGACACCGCACCGACCTGGAGGTCTTCGAAGAAGGGAGCGGCGGGCGTGATGGTTACCTCGAAGCGGTCACCGATCCCGCGGGGCAACGCTACGGCTTGGATTACTATCAATACGACGGCAGCGATTCAGGCTCTTGTTATAGCAACGGCTCGAATTGTGAGGGACTCCTCAAGACCTTCAAGGAACCGCAGGGTTCGACACACAGCTTCGCCTACGATGAAAAGGGCCGACTGCTAAAAGACAGCGGCCCCGGCGGATTCTCCAAGACCCTCTCCAAGAGCTACAGTGGCTACGGCATCAATTATAGAGTCGACGTATCCACGGCGCGAAACGCCACGACAAGCTACAGTGTCGACCATTTTGAAAGTGGGCAAAGCCGCTATACGCGGACGCTTCCCACCGGCGAGAAGCATATACGCAGAACAGAGAGTGGTGTCACCACGACCACCCTGCCCGACGGAACGGAAGTGGTCACCGAATCTTCGTCTGATCCCCGCTTCGAGATGCACGCCCCGGTATTGGGAAGAATGACCACGACCACCCCTTCGGGAAAGACGACTGAGATCTCCCGACAAGTCGAAGTCTCGCTGGCAGATGAAGACGACTTGATGAGCCTCGAGCGTCACCGCTCGACCACGACCATCAACGGCCGAACCTCCGAGTCGGTCTGGCAACTCGACCCCTCCGACGACACCAAGACCGTCACAACGACCTCACCCGAGGGTTATACCCAGACCGTGACCTATGATGCGCTCGACCGGCCCACCCTGGTGGAGGTGCCCGGCCTAGAGCCGACCCACTACGTCTATGAGGACGTCAATCCCACCGCCGGCCAGTACGGACGCCTCGTAGAAATGATTCAGGGTAACCCGTCGAGCAGTGAAGCCCGGCGCTGGGATTATGCGCATATCGACGACCAGAACGATCCCGGACACGGTCTTCTCCGCAGCGTCACCTCGCCCAAACACAACGCCTCGGGCCAGCGAGACCACACGGTCTCTTATAGCTACGATCAGGCCCTGCGTCCCGATCAGACGACGCTCCCCGACCAGTCGACGATCGGCTTCGGGTGGGACGCCAA
>CAYLTX010000065.1:0-34161 GCA_964386725.1 uncultured Bradymonadales bacterium
GTGAGGGCGATTCGGCCATTTTTGAAGAGGTTGCTGCTTAACCGAACACGAGTGAGGTCAAGAGACACCCGTTAAACGCATGAGGTTATTCGGCAATTTCGGCTCAAGACGTAATAATAGCAACAAGCAACATTTAGTCGCCACACATTCCGTCTAAGTAAAATAAGTTACGCTCGTTAGATGGTCTAAATTAACGGCCACTTGGCTTCACGTTTCTAACGCCTCAGCCCACATGAGCTAATCCGGAGGATATAATATTAAACCATTGACCCGCGCCGAACAGCGGGCCGAACAGCGGAGAATTGCAACCTAGTTGTATTCCCTACACGACTTCGTGCAAACACGTCAAGAACACCCTTAAGCTAACTAATCGCACTCCCTTCTCTAACGCTCTGCATTTATCATGTTAAAGAACAGCCAAACCGCTGCTTTATTATTCATAAGTCTTCTTATTGTTCCTTTTCTTGCTCCAACGGATGCCGCAGCAGATGACAACGGGATTGCGAGACTCGACGAAGGTTCGTCGCTCGATGCTTCTTTCGGTAACGGAGGTCTGCTGACCCTCCCAAATGATGGAATAACAGTGCGCGACGAAAGCCGTGGGTATGTCCATTTAAGCGGCAACTACCTCTATCGCTACGATCAAACAGGCTCTCTCGATACTACGTTCGGACAATCCGGGGTTCAACAAATAAACCGCGACGGCAGAACACGCGTCGCAGTGGACTCACAGGGTCGTATTGTAGTTGCAACAGTTTCTGAAGCCACCGATACAATTACTGTGAGGCGTTACCTTGACGACGGCTCCCTCGACAACACGTTTTCCGTTGACGGGATCCAGGAAACCGATCTCAGTGAATTCACACGCACCGCTTTCCCCGCATCGCGATATGAAACGGTGCCAACGGAAAGAAATGTGTATGATTTCAGAATTGTCGGTATTGAAATAGATTCGTCCAATCGAGTAACCGTGATTGGTTCTGGAAGTGCCAGATACGTTTGCGACGGCACCCCCAAATATGACTGCGGTAGTTACCACTTAGGATATGTAAACATCCTCGCAGTCCGTTACACCAACTCGGGCGCCCATGATGATAGTTTTGGTAATACGACGACTCAAGTTTACGACTTTTGGAGTGGAGGTTATGTACTAAAAAAGAGAGGGACGCTCGCCTGGAGCGACCCTACCTCAACCTATACTTACCCGGCTGGTACTGACGTTTCTAACACTGGTGAACTCTTCATTAGTGGGAATGTCAGCAACCGCCCTAGCCAAACTGATCCACATGATGGCCTCGTCGTAAAGTTTACTCCGGACGGTCTGCAAGACAATTCATTCGGAAACTATGGGAAAATATATACCGAAGATGGAGACGTCGAAACCGGATACCGCAGGTATCATTTCTCGAACATTTCCAGCGTAGTCCACAATAACGAAACAGGAAAGACGTATGCGCTAGGCACCGTTGGAGATTTTGACCTTAATGAAAAGCCGTTTCTTCTGTCTTTACAACAAGACGGAAGCTGGAATACCAACTTTGGGAATGGCGGCCTTAAATATTTTGCTCTGTACCACGAAGCACGGAGTGTGGACACCGAGTTCTCCGATTTTGGTGGGGAACGCATTGCTTGGGCTGTCGCTGCCAACCGCGATGCCGCAAATCCTGATGATGAGCGCTTCGGCGTAGTCGATGAGAGCGGGGCAGAGATTCGTGCGCCACAAGTCGTCTCCGACCTTTGGGGTTCTACTTACAACTCAAGTGGTTTCAACACTAAGATCTTTTTTCAACCTGGTGATTTCACGGCTTTTCCGATTGCTGGAAGTGAGCCCGGCTACGTTTCGCTCGTGAGTTCCGATCTTCAGTAGCGGAACCGGCTCGACCCACTGTGGCGCCTACCTCACGATTGTCTTGCCGCAACTAACTGGAACGACACCGTAATTCCCAGAGGAAAGCCGGGGCCACATGCCCCGGCTTTCCTCTTCTTTTGAAGCATTGTATCCAATCGACACAAGGACTCTCATTCCTCACCAAGATTAAAGACGACATCTGCAGTACCACGTCCAGGCACAAATGGGTGATTGGGCGTGCTACTTCGTTGATGTCAGGCCGACCCCTGCCCCGACGGCACCGACTGCCACGACCTGTCCGAACGGGCCTACCCGGGCGCCGATGAGGAGTGCGACGGGCTGGACACCAACTGCAACGGCACCGTCGACGAGGGCTGCGACGACGACGGCGACGGCTATTGCGACGCCGATATGAACGCCTGGGTCCAACACGGCCTGCCCGAGACCTGCCCCAACGGCGTGGGCGATTGCGACGACGAGGACCCCGACCACAACCCGGGCACCCCCGAGGACTGCAACTTCCGCGACGATAACTGCAACGGCAACGTCGACGAGGAGCCGCTGGTCTGCGGCGGCGAGGACATCATCTGCTACCAGGGCGGCTGCTTCGGAGCCTGCGAGGCCGACGCCGACTGCTCCGACGGCCAGCGCTGCTACGGCGGGCGCTGCTCAGACAGCCCCTGCGCCAATGTCGAATGCCCCGACCGAGGTGAGGAATGCTTCGGAGGCACCTGCCAGCGCGCCTGCCAGATCGAATCGCAATGCCAGCACGACGACGGCAGCAGCTGCATCGACGGCCGATGCGCCAAAGACCCCTGCGACGGCATCATCTGCGGCACCGAAGAGGAGTGCCGAGACGGCACCTGCGTAGATCCCGACGCAGTTGATCCCGACGCCGACGCCGGCAACGGCGACGCGGGCGTGTCCACGGGATCGCAGAATAATAGCGACGACGGCGGCTGCTCGACCCCCCCCGGTGGGCGTGCGCCGGTGGGCGTGCTTGGCCTATTTGCGATCGGCGCGGGCTTGTGGTGGCGGCGGAGGGGTTGAGGAGGCGTGGTTTCGTACGGAGCCCGCGATCGCCCCATGATGTGGTTTCAGGCGGGATCCAAACCGTAGCCGTGGGTAAGCCACCTCCGGACGCGCCATCGGCGCGGCCGGAGGGGCGCACCCACGGAGAGCCTCGGACGCCCTCCACGTTCGTCGTGTAGAACGCCGGATACCCGCCACCGGCCTATTGGTCGTGTGTGAGCGGCGACCCTCTCTGGGGGTGCGACTCGGCAAAAGGCGCCGAGTCTTACCCCCAGCTACGGTTTGGTTTCGTGGTCATACGATCATTCGGATAGCTCGGTTTGGTTGCGTGACCGGGCGATCGTTCGGATGGTGCGGTTTGGTTTCGTGGCCGGATGGTCATTTGGACGGAACGGCGAAACACCGACATTTGACGCGCCCCGTTGTGAATTTGCGCCGCATCGGCTACCATCGCCCCCTACTTGGCGACTATAGTCATTGGGGTGGCCCATGCGGCGTTCGACACGATCCACGAGCTTCATAGCCCGACTCTTCCTCTCTTGCGTGCTGGCGCTGGCAGCCTCCGGCTGCGGCAGTTGCGACGACAGCGACGGCGGCGTCTATGTCGGCGACGACGCGGCCGGTCAGGCCGACGGCGATTCACCTGACGACAATCTGCGCCCCGACGTCGATATCGGCGAGCATACCGTCGATGAGACGGGCGTCGGCCAGGTTACGGTGCTGCCCGAGGCGCCCGCACTGGACATCCTGTGGGTGATCGATAATAGCGGCTCGATGTGCGACGAGCGTGAGCTGCTGCGTGACAACTTCCAGGAATCAGTCCTCCAGCTCGCCGACCGGGGCGTCGACTTCCAGGTCGCGGTGACCACCACTCAGATGGATCCGGGCCACATGAACGAGGCCCGGCCCGGTGAGCTCCAAACCGAGCCGACGCCCAGCGCCACCTTTACGACGTGCCTCGGAGACGAGGGAGACCCCGACGATCCTGACGATGGCTACCAGCGCTTGCGACAATATATGGCGGACGCCGTCGAATGCACGCGCGATCCCGGCGAGTGGCAGCACCTACTCGAGTACGACGATGACGACATCAAATGCCACATCGAGCAAACCTGTGGGGAGTATTACGAGGTCTTCCCCCATGAGGTCGACGGCGAGTCGCCGTATCGAGACACCCCGCGCGTGGTGCGGTCGACCGCATACGACGAGGTCAATAAGGTCGACGTCGAAAAGCTCTCCAAGGACTTCTCGTGTCTGAGCATGGTCGGCACCAGCGGCTCCCCATTGGAGAAGGGACTATCGGCCGCGGTCGAGGCCGTCTCGCCGGAGAAGACCGGCGGCACGCCCACAAATCCCACCGACGACGGCGCGCCCAACCACGGGCTTTTGCGCGAGCACGCCCAATTCGCGCCGATCTTTTTGACCGACGAAAATGACTGCAGCCACGACGGCACACTCGAGGAGCAAACCCCTTGTATGGCCGACATCTGCGAGGTCGCCAACCACCCGGACTTTCCCGACAGCCCTCTGCTCGATCCGGCCGATGTGGCCGACGATCTGCTGGCGAACCTGGCGGCCTCCAAGGGCCGCGACGTCGCGCGTGACGAGATCTTGGCAGCGTCCTTTCACGGCCGATGGAAGCGCTACGGCGCCACCGCCGATTATCCCGAAGGCGACGCGTTCATGAGCTTCGAGGAGTGCGAGAATGGTGAACTAATCCCCGAAGAGCTCCAGCAGCAACCCTCATGCAACTCTGAATACTCCGGCACGGCCTATTCGGGCGATCGTTACGAGCGCTTCGTGCGCGAATTCCCGAACTTCTTTCCCTACGCCGAGGAGGGCGAGCATATGCCCGGCGCGATCTGCGAGAGTGGCCAGATTCCGCAGTACCTCGCCGAGCTCGGCGACTTCGCCGCCATACAAAACCCCCACTGCATCGACCAGGCGCTGCTGCCCTGCCAAGACGGCTCGGCCGACGCCTGCCCGGAGTTGCGCCACGCCGACACCGATCCTTCCTGCGTCACGCCCAACAACAGCACCGAGTCAGTCTGTGACAGCGCGATGGAGCTCCAACTCGTAGCGGGCGGCGCCGACACCGCCAACAAACTCGAGCAGACCGGCTTTTGCGTGCCCGAGACCATCGGCGCCGACGGCCTCGACGACGCCTGTGTGGTCGACCGCTCCAAATACGAGGTCGTCCCGTGTGCCGCCGGCCTGGGCTTCCGGTGGGAGGACTCGGTGGAGGTCAACCGCAAGCTCGACGAGGTGGTCGTTCGGGTGCGGTATTTGACCGAGGATTGGGAGGGGTGAGCAGAGCGCGCGAGGTTCGATGAGAAGAGGCGTGGCCGGGCGAGCATTCGGACGGTGCGTCTTTAACCCGATCGGCCCATGACGTGGTTTCGTGCGGAATCCAAACCGTAGCTGTGGGTAAGCCACCACCGGGTGCGCCGTAGGCGCTACCGGTGGGGCGCACCCACAGAGAGCCGCGGATACCCGCCACGTTCATCTTGTCGAACCGCGGATACCCGCCACATTCAACCTATCCAACCTCAAAGACCCGCCACGATCGATTTGCTGGACGTGGCCGAGCGGCGACCCTCTCTGGGGGTGCGACTCGGCAAAAAGCGCCGAGTCTTACCCCCAGCTACGGTTTGGTTTCGTGGGCATGTGATCGTTCGGATGGTTTGGTTTGATTTCGTGGCCCGGCGATCGTTCGGGCGGTTTGGTTTGGTTGCGTGAGCACACCCTCACCCGAGTTGGTCGCGGAATTCGTCCGGGTCGCTGGTCGGCTGTTGGCACGCCCCTTCAAAACACACATACGCGGTCGACTCACCGTCTTTGGGCTCGCGATCGGCCACGAGCGGGACGAGCGCCGGGTCTAGACGTTTGTCGGCGGCCAAGACCTGGACCGTGTTGGGGACGTAGGTCTTTCGGAGCACGTCGCTTAGCGGATCGGCTTGGCCGTCTCGACTAATAAGCACGACTTCGGTGGGGCCTTCGAGGTGGAAGTCGAGGGCTTGAAGCATCTCGGTCATCCCCTGGGGGATCTTGGATATCTGCGGGTAGAAGACGCGCAGGGCGAGGTCGGCCTTGTCGCGCAGCTCGGTCCGGCCGCGAAGCTCGGCCAGGCGCAGCAAGTCCATGATAGCGATGGAGTTTCCGGAGGGGACCGCGCCGTCGTAGCTGTCTTTTTGGCGTACGATGAGGTCCTTGTGGTGCTCGCCGGAGAAGTAGAATCCGCCGGCGTCGTCGTCCCAGAACAGCTCGGTCATGCGGTCGATGACGGCCTCGGCCTGCTCGAGGCGTTCGGGGTCGCCGGTGGCCTCGAAGAGGTCGAGCAGCGCGGCGCCCATGTGGGCGAAGTCGTCGAGGTAGCCCGGGAAGCGGGCGCGGCCGTCTTTGAAGGTGCGCATGAGCTGAAACACTTCGTTCGCTTCTCCAGCAATAAGCTCTCCACTGACCATTTCGCCGAGTACGAAGTCGGCGGCGCGTTCGGCCGCGCGTATGTATTTGGGTTCGTCGAAGGCGAAGCCGGCCTTGGCCATCGCGCCGATCATCATGCCGTTCCAGGCGGCCAAGATCTTGGTGTCCGTGGCCGGAGGCACCCGCTGGGCGCGAGCCTCGTAGAGCTTGTCGCGGATCTGGGCGATGTCATCGGGCAGCGGCTCGAAGGCGGCCTCCCAGCCCTGCTCGTCGAGGTGGTGCAGCCGGTTGAGCGCCGACTTTCCGTGCTCGAAGTTGCCCTCCTCGCTCACTCCCCAATAATCGGCGGCCTTGCGGGCATCATCCTCGCCGAGCGCCTCTTTCAAGGTCTCGGGCGTCCACACGAAGAATTTACCCTCCACGCGCTCGCTATCGGCGTCCTGGGTGGAGTAAAACGGCTGGCGGTCCTCGACATAGTCGTGGACCATCTCACGAAATACGTAGTCGAGGGTCTCCGAGGCGATGCGCCGGTAGAAGTCGCGGCCGGTGGCCTTCCACGCCTCGACGTAGGCCTCGGTGAGCAGGGCGTTGTCGTAGAGCATCTTCTCGAAGTGGGGGATGAGCCACTTCTCGTCGACCGAATAGCGATGGAACCCGCCGCCGACCTGGTCGTACATACCGCCGGAGGCCATGCGGGCGAGCGTCACCTCGGCCATCTCGAGGGCCCGATCGCGGGTGTCCGCGTCGGCGTTGAGATCGCCCCAGACGTGTAAGAGCAGCCGAATCTGCTGGCTGGGCGGAAATTTCGGTGCCTTCCCGAAGCCGCCGTGGCGGCCGTCAAAGTTCTGCTCGAAGTGCCGATAGGCGCTGTCGATGGGCTGGCGGGTCAGGGCCTCGCTGGCCTCGCCGGTTTGCTCCATGTCCTCGAGGCGCTCGCCGATGCTCCCGCCGACCTCCTCGAGGCGGTCGCGGTCGTCTCGCCAGGCGTCGCTGATCTGCTCGAGCACGCTGCAAAACCCGGGCCGGCCCCAGCGGTCCTCGGGCGGGAAGTAGGTGCCCGCATAAAACGGCGTGAGCTCGGGGGTCAGCCACACGCTCATCGGCCAGCCGCCCTGGCCGGTCATCACCTGCACGGCGTTCATATAGATATTGTCCAGGTCGGGCCGCTCCTCGCGGTCGACCTTGATGGGCACGAAGTGCTCGTTGACCACCCGGGCGATCTTCTCGCTCTCGAAGCTCTCGCGCTCCATCACGTGGCACCAATGACACGCCGAATAGCCGATCGACAAAAAGATCGGCTTGTCCTCCTCGCGCGCTTTCTCCAGGGCCTCGTCGCCCCAGGGGAACCAATTGACGGGATTGTGGGCGTGCTGCAGGAGGTAGGGGCTGGTCTCGTCGATCAACCGGTTGGAGTGCTCGTGTCTGGTGTCGTCGGTGGCCATGGGCGGTGCCTGGTGGACGGAGAGGTTCGGGTGTGTCGTGGCACAGAATGCCGGTCGCATTCAAGCTACGCACATGGGTGGGGATTTTGAGTGAGAGGTTGGTTGCCGGCCGGGGAACCCCACTGCCTCAATCACCCAAAACGGTTGTTGAGGCAAATTGATAGCCCCCCGCGGCCAGCGGGGGGCGCGGCGGCGTAGGCCGCCGCGGGGGTCCTCAGCCATCATTGAGTTCCATGCCATCGACGCAAAACCCCACTGCCTCGCTTCGCTCGGCATCTCCCCTAAAAGGGGAGAATTATATCGCTCGAATCACCCAAAACGGTTGTTGAGGCAAAATGATAGCCCCCCGCGGCCAGCGGGGGGCGCGGCGGCGTAGGCCGCCGCGGGGGTTCCACGTCCTAGCGCTAACCAACAATCAATCGTCACACTGAAGGTCCGGCGTACACCACTCACCCTGCTCGCAGTCGGTATTCTCCAGGCACTCGACGCATTGGGCGGTGTCGGGGTCGCAGACGTCGCCGTCGCAGTCACCGTCGTCGCCGCACTCGCCGCAGACGTTGCTATCCGGGTGGCAGGTGCCGCCGCTGTCGCTACAGTGATTGTCGCTGGTGCACTCGACACAGTAGTTGCCCGCGTTCAGACAATACTCGGTGCCGCAGAGCTGGCCGCCCTGGCCGCCCGGGCCCGCCTGGCAGCGGCTTGCGCAGGTTCCGGTCGACAAATCGCAGGCTTCCTCGACGGAGCAATCACCGTCGCCGGCACATTCGACGCATCGGCCGTCGGTGGAGCACGTGTCGTCGCCGCTGCAGTCGTCGGCGTCGGTGCATTCGACGCACTCGACCGCCCCGTCGACCATCCCGCAGAACGGCTCGGTGACGTCCTCTCCGCCGGCGCTACAATCGCTGTCGGCGGTGCAGACCACACAATCTCCTCCGTCGTCGCATATCGGCGCCGAGTCGGGACAATCGGCGTTTTCGGTGCAGTTGGCGCTGGTGCAGGTGTTGTCGTCGGTGCAGGTGCCGGCGCCGGCGCAGTGGTCGTCGTCGGTACACTCCACGCAGGCGTCGCCGCCGTCGCAGATGGGCGTGTCGCCGCCGCAGCCGTCGTTGTCCGTGCAGACCACGCACTCCAAGTCCTCACATACCGGCTGGCTGGACGGGCAATCGTCGTTGGTGGCGCATTGCTCGCACTCTTTGTCGACGCAGATCGGATCGGCGGCGCCGCAGTGGTTGCTGTTGAGGCACTCGACGCACTCGCCATCGGCGGTATCGCACAGCGGCTCGCCGGCCGGACAATGGTCGTCGGTGGCGCACTCCACACACGTGTTGTCGGCGTTGCAAACCGGCTCGTCGGCGCCGCAATCGTCGCCATCGAAGCACTCGACGCAGTGGCCGGTGTCGGTGTCGCAGTTGGGGGCGTCGCCGTCGCAGTCGGCGTCCGAGGTGCATGCCTCCATGCACTCGTTTTCGCGGGCGTTACATACCGGCTCGCTGCTGGGGCAATGGTCATCGGTGGCGCACTCGACGCACTCACCTTCGGAGGTGTCACATGCCGGGGCGGCCGCACCACAATCGCCGTCAGACAGGCATTTGCTACATTGGCCGGTCGAGGTATTGCACAGCGGCTCTCCGGCCGGACAATCATCGTCGGCGGCGCATTCGACGCACTCGCCGGTCGACGGCAGACAATAAGGCTCGGTCTGCGGGCAACTGAAGTCACCACAGAGATCGCCGACATCATCGCCGCCGGAGTCCGCGGTGGCCGCATCTGTGCCATCCTCCGAGCCGGCGGTGCCCGTAGCCGACTCCTCGGTGCAGCCCCAGGCGGTGACGGCGATTAGCAATACAAATCCAAGCAACACGCGTCGCATGACAGCTCCTCAGCATCTGAATGGAACGAGGTCAACTCTTCCATCAGGCTATCGAGTGCCGGCGGTTCATACAAAGATTTGGGCAAATAACCGTAGTCAGGCTGAATACACCCGGGTCGGGTCGAGCTGTTGTTTGGAGATCGATGAGCGGCGACCCTCGCTGGGGGTGCGCCTCGCCGAGTCGCCGGGCGGCGACTCGGCTGGGCTTACCCCCAGTTATGGTTTGGTTTCGGGGTCGTGCGATCATGCAGACGGTGAGTTCTTGCGGCCGCTCGGCCTGCGATGTGGTTTCGTGCGGGATCCAGACCATAACTGTGGGTAAGCCACCACCGGGTGTGCCGTAGGCGCGACCGGTTGGGCGGCTGGGAGCGTAGCGACCGAATGCCCTTGGGGTGCACCCACAGCGAGCCTCGGGCACCCACCACGCCCGTCTTGTAGAACGCAACGATTCAACGCAATGACACTCAACCCAACCGCGTCACAAACCAATAAAGCGACACCAACAACACCAACGCCGCCACCACCACCATCACGCGCCGCCCCCAGTCTTGTTTCCGGGTCCAGGCGACCAGCGGGAAGGCGAGGCAGACGATGGCGATCTGGCCGAGTTCGACGCCGATATTAAAGGAGAACAGCGCCGGCATGAGGGTGTCGGTGGGCAGGCCGACGTTGTCGCGGAGCACGTAGGAGAAGCCGAAGCCGTGGAGCAGCCCGAAGAGGAAGGTGAGCACGAAGATATGCTTGCCGGGCTTGCGGTCGAGCAGCAGCTCGACGGCCAGCCAGGCGATGGACAGCGCGATGAGCGGCTCGACGACCGACGGCGACAGGCTGACCAGCTCGAGGGCGCTGGCCACCAGGGTGATCGAATGGGCCAGCGTAAACGTGGTGATCACCCACAGCAGGCGGCGCAGTTGACGGGCGGCGACGAGCAACAAGATGACGAATAAGACGTGGTCCAAGCCGAACACGATGTGCAGTACGCCCTGCCAGGTATACTGGGCCAGGACATCCCACAGGCTAGGCTCGGCAAAGACTTTACCGTCCTTGCCGGCTTTACCGGCTTTACCGGCTTTACCGGCTTTGCCGTCTGTGCCGGCTTCGGTGCTGTCGACCAACTCGACGGTATAGGTGGGGGTGTCGGCGTTGAAGACGGTCGTGTGGATATCCTCGCCGAGTTGGATGCGCCCGTAGTGGGTGTAGCCGCTGGGGGCCTCGAGCATCACGCGGTTCTCCAAGGTGACCTCGCCCAGTGCCCCGGCGCATTTGGCGGTATACCGAAATAGCAGCGAGGGCATCCGCTTGGAGCTTTCGACAAAGCCCGGTTGCGACGCCTCACACTCCCGGCCGTCGTTGAAGACGGCGAGCTTCTCGCTCAGGTAGCTGCCCACCGCCGGCTTGATAAAGGGCAGCTCGCTCTGGTCGACATAACCGTCGCCGTTGGGATCGAGCTCGAGATGATCGGCGAGGTCGGCCGGAGAGATGCCCAACAGCAGGTCGACTTCGCGATCGTCGGGACGGATCTCGACGTGCAGCGTGCTGAGGGCAGTCTGATGCGCCTGCGCCGGGGCAGCGAGGAGCAGCCCAAAGAGCGTAAAAAACGCCATAAAATAGGCGCGAAGGCGTGCGGTTGGAGGCGCACCCATAGATGTCAGATCCGGTCGGTGTCAGAAATTGGCTATTCGGCACTCGCCGGTTCGCTGTCGACCATCGTCAACAGCACGACCGGCTCGACGCGCAAGGCTAAGGCCAATGACACCAAATTGTCGAGAGAGATGTTGCGACGGCCGTTCTCGACCATCGACAGGTAGGAGCGATTCAGGCCGGCCTGCTCGGCGAGCGTGGACTGCGACCACTTCATCTGGCTGCGCAGACGACGCAAGTTGGCGCCCACTTGTCTGCGAATGTCGGTGATATAGGGATCCTCGGAGGCCATAGTCTTCCAGGTCAAACGCCAGAGCGCCGCTATACGCAGCTTATGAGTGATTTGAGGGGAATTTAACAAACTTGGCAGCCCTGCGCAATACAGTTTAGCACGATCGCGCTGCTCCCGGCGGCGCGACGATCGTCGCTCCAGTCGGGGAGACGGAGTTTTGGGGGAGAGCGTCGGTGTCTAATTTTTAGCGAGCATCCCGCGCTCGTTGGTGTAGAGCCCGAGTGAACTCATAGATCGGCTAGGGAGTTATGCTCACCCGAAATCTCCAGACCCTGGTCCTCGGTGACGTGCCCGAGGCCCACGAGATCTTCAGTCGACCGCCCTTTCGAGACGATCGACCGATGTCTGCGGAGTGCGTCCGTGAGCACGATCAATTTCGCGAGGCGCTCGCCCAACCTGAGAACTACGATCTGGTGATCGTCGGGGTCTCGCCTTACGGACTCGAGGTCCTCGCTCAGGTCCGCGAGCTGCGCCCGGCCTGCCCGGTGATCATGATCGGTGAGCCCGACGAGGTGGAGCTTCTACTCGAGGCCAAGCGCAAGGGCCTCGAGGCGCACCTGGTGCGCACCTCGGACCCCCAACTTTTCGCCGACATGCTCGCCGAAGAGGTCCTCACCCAGCTTCGCCGCTTTATCGAGCCGCCGAAGATGAGCGGCCCCAGCGCCGACGAGATGTACCGATACGCCCAATTTCACAATGTCTTGGAGCCCTTCTTCGTGGTCGCTTTGCGGCGTTATCTGCTCTACGTCAATAAGGCGGGCCAAGAGTTGACCCGCACCATCCGCGGCGAGGCGGCATTTGCCGGCGAGGCGGTCGAGGAGTGGGCGCTCGATTCCTCGCTGGAGAGTTTCTCTGACCACCTCGACCGCGCGTTCGCCGGCCACGAGGTGGTCGTCGAGCAGCGGTTTGCGCAGCTCGACGGGGCGCGCGGCTTGCGCGAGATTCACTACCAGCCGGTCACCGATCCTAACGGGCGCGTGATCGCGGTGTCGATCGCGGTGCATCAGCCGGCACAGCCCCAATTACAGCAAAGCCGCACGATGCAGCGAGTCAGCGACTTCGCCGCGGGCGTGGCCCACGTCAATAACAACCTGCTCAATATCATCATGTCCAACGTCGACCTTCTCGCCCACGAGCTGTCCGGCGACCAAAATTCGGAGGCCGCCGAACGTATCGGGCGTATCCAGCGGGGGGTGCGCCGGGCGACCCGTTTCACCCATCAATTGCAGGCGTTTAGCCGCACCAACGTCAGCCGCTGCGCCCAGATCGATCTGAACGTGCTGATCGATGAGACACAAGAAGTGTTGTTGTCGGTGCTCGATCCCGACATCGACTTGATCTTGGATCTATCGCTCGACCTTCCCACGATCTACGCCGATCGCAGCCAGCTTGAAGCGGCGTTTGTGGGACTGGCGACCAACGCCAACGACAGCATGGCCGGCGCGGCGGCCTCGGAGGCCGTCGCGTCTTCGAATGACACACCTTTCGAGGGCAAGCCCGCCCGCGCCAAGCTGGTCATCCGCACCCGCGCAGTGGAGGTTCGACCCAATGTCTCGCCCGATAATAACGCGCCCTGTGCGGTCCCCGAGGGGTCCTATGCGCTCGTCGAGTTCAGCGACACCGGCGACGGCATCCCCGAAGAGCTGCACGAGCGTATCTTCGAGCCGTTCTTCACCACCGGTCGCACCAACCGGCATGTGGGGCTGGGCCTTGCGATGGTGCGAAGCGTCGTGGAGCAATGCGGCGGCGCGATCACCGTCGAAAGCAGCCCTGGTCATGGAGCGACGTTCCGCTGTTATTTGCCCCTGACCGATGAACTCGACCTGCCGGCCGAGGACGAAGAGCCCCAAGACAAAGAGCGAGCATCGCGCACACAGACCGTGGCCAAGCGGCCGGTGATCATGCTGGTCGAGGACGATGAGGATCTGCGCGAGATGCTCGCCGAGGCGCTCAGGCTAGGCGGCTACCGGACGCTGCAGGCAGCCGACGCCGAAGCGGCCGTGCAGGCCTACCGCCAGCAGTCCGCCCAGGTCGACCTGGTGGTCACCGACATTATCTTGAGCGCCGGCAGCGGCACCTCACTGGCCGAGCACCTCATCGCGGAGCAACCCGACCTGAAGATCATCTATATCTCCGGATATGGCCCCGATGTGCTCGAGCAGGTTCCCGAGCTCGATTCGATGCGCCAGATCTTTTTGTCGAAGCCCGTGGACATAGAGACGCTCCTGGAGACGATTGAGGAGCTGATATCATGAGTCCTAAGGACCTATTCGAGCACCGTATGCTCGGCGATCTGAACGCCTATTTCCGAGACTCGCCGCTTCCGTTGAAGCTGGTCGGTCCCGATCTACGGCTGCGTCGTGCCAACCCGGCGTTTCTGCAATTTCTGGGCTACGCCGACAATCCCGAGGACATCGTGGGTGAGTCGCTCACGAAGGTGATCCACCCCGACGATTGGGAGGAGGCCGAAGCGACCTTCGTCGAGCTCTTCGAAGACAAGCGCAACTTCTTTCAGATCGACTACCGGCACTGCCACCGCGAAGGCCGGGTGTGCTGGGCGAGTCACATCGCTCTGGGGATGAGCGGCGACGATGATCGTAACGATCTTGCGCTGGTGGCCACCGTGGACAACAGCCGTCAGAAGGAGGCCGAGGAGCGCGCCCAGCAGTCCCTACGGATGCAGGCGCTCGGCGAGCTCGCCGGCGGGGTCGCCCACGACTTCAACAACGTGCTCGGGATCGTGATGACCATCAGCCACGTGCTCCAGGCCAAGCTCGAGGCGCGCGACGATCACGATCTATTGAAATACCTCGACAAGATCGGCAAGGCCGTCGATCGCGGCTCGTCGCTGACCCATCAATTGCTCTCGTTCAGCCAACAACAAGCCAGTGAAGATGAGTACCTCGATCTCAACTATCATATACGAGACATCAGCGACCTGCTCGAGCGGGTACTCGGCGCGCAGATCGACTTGAAGCAGGACCTCGACCCCGAGATCCCCCCGATCAAAAGCGGGATCAGCCAGCTCGACCAAGTCGTCATGAACCTGGCGGTCAACGCCCGCGACGCCATGCCCGACGGGGGCACGCTGACCCTTTGCACATCTAAGCAAAGCGTCGAGGCCGGCGAGGCCCCACCCCATCCGGATCTGGAGCCCGGCGAATACGTGGTGTTGGTGGTCTCCGACACCGGCGTCGGCATCGACCCAAAAACCCAGCGCCACATCTTCGAGCCCTTCTTCAGCACCAAGAAGCCCGGCAAGGGAACCGGACTGGGCCTGGCGACGGTCTACCGGATCGTCAGCCGCGCGGGCGGCGAGATCTTTGTAGACAGCACCCCTGGAGAGGGGACCACGTTCACCATCTACTTTCCGACCGTCGACGATGCATCAGCGGCGACCAAAGAGCGTCCCTCCGCCGAGGTCGACCTCGAGGAGACCTCGCTCAAAGAGGTCGCCGAGGAGATGGAGCCGGCGCGGATCTTATTGCTCGAGGATGAAGAGGATCTACGCGAGCCCTACCGCATGTTCCTGGAGAGCGAGGGCCACGAGGTGCTCGAGGCGGCCAGCATCTCCCAGGCGCGCTCGCTGGCCGATCGGTCCGACGAGCCGATCGCGTTGCTGCTCGCCGACGTGGTGCTCCCCGACGGCAGCGGGGCCGAATTCGCCGAGGAGTTGGGCACCAAGCTCGACGGGCTGCGGGTCATCTTCCTATCCGGCTACGCCCCCGAGCTTTTATACCAGCGCCAAGAGGACCCGGAGCTCGATTGGGAGTTCTTACCCAAACCGGTCACCCGCGGCGCGCTGATCGGCCTGGTGCGCAAACTGCTCAGTCAATAGTCCCAGGAGAGCTTCAGGGAGATGCTGCGGCCCTGCAGTTGGCGGCGCGAGTCGAGGCTGCCCACGGTCTCGGGTTGGACGGCGTCGAGCAGGTTTTTGGCCTTGAGGCCGATCTTGAATTGCTCGCCGAGCTTCTGCGAGAAGGTCATGTCGACGGTGTGGCGAGGCTCCTCGTAGGTATCGGCCATGCCGTAGCCGCCCACCCGCGCGATGCGCCGGCCGTAGACGTTGTACAACATGGCGGCGGTCGCCCCCGCGTCCTCGTTGGTATAACCAAATTGCATATTGAGCACATAGGGCGACTGGCCCTGCAGCGAGCGCTTGGTGCTGGTGAGTATCTCGCTTTGGCCGATGTCGATCTGCGACCAGATCAACGCGAGGTTTCCGGCCACGTAGAAGTCGCGCATACCCGCGCCCAGGAACCCGAGCCGCTTTCGAGCGTCGAATTCCACGCCGAGGTTGGTGGCGCCCAGGGTGTTCTGGAAGCTCTCGCGCGGCGGGGTGCCCGCCTCGAGCACGACTTCGATGGGCCGGCTGAAATCCTTGACGAAGCCGCCCACCGACACCGACTCGCCGCGGTCGGGATACCACTCCCAACGCGCGTCGTAGTGGGTGATATCGGCCGGGTCGAGCTCGGCGTTGCCGCAGGTCTGACGCCCGCCGACCACGCTGGTAAAACACGACGGGGACAACTCGCGAAAGTCCGGCCGATTGATCGTGCGCGCGACCGCCGCGCGCAGCTGCATATCCTCGGCGAATTCCCAGGTGGCTCCCACCGAGCCGAGCACGTCGGTCCGGTCGAGGACGGTCGATTCAACCTCGTCGCTAAATAGCGGCTCGGTGATTACCTCCTGGCGAGACTTCTCCAGGCGCGCACCGGCCGACACCGACACCGTCTCGGACAGCGGCAGCTTGCCGAGAAGGTACGGCGCCAGGATGGTGTGCTGGGCGCTATAATTATCCGTCGAGCGGGTGATCTCGAGCAATTGATAGCCGTCGGGGCCGATATTCTCGGCGGTGAGCAGCTCCTCAGGGGCCTGGGTTCGCTGCTCCTCGGAGGGCGGCGGCTCGGCCTTGAAGGCAAATCGGCGCGTGGAGACGTCGCGGTCCTTGTACAAAAAGTCGGCGCCGACTTTCAGCTCGGCCTCGAGTTGGCTCCAGACCTCGATGGGAAACGTCGCCGCCAGCCCCATATCGTGGCTATTATCGGCGAGCTCACTGTACAGGCGGCTATTGCCGTCGGGGCGATTCGACAGCACCCAATCATCGACGCGCGGCTCCCAATCGTAGCGGTACTCGCGGCGGTCGGGCTCGTCGCGGGTGGCCCGTCCGTAGCCGTAGCGCCAGTCGATCTTCGGGCCGGTCCACCAGTCGAGCTCGTGCTCGCCGCGAAGCTGGTGGAACATCAATTGTCTCTCCAGCCAGCGAATCCAGCCGATGCGGATATCCTCGCCGGTGTCCTCGAAATGACCCTGATAGCTGCGCGCCGTATCGTCGGTCAGCCGCGACACGATCGAGGTCAGCTCGAGCTTGTTGTGCTCGTCGAATTGAACCCCGCCCACGAACATCCCCGACAAGGTGACCGTGTCGGTGCGCTCGTCGAAGTCGTATTCGCTGAACTCCTGCTGGGTCGGCTCGAGATAAAAGACCTCATTCCAGCGATTGACGTCGTGGGCGTTGTCGTAGCCGAGCGCGAGGCGATAGCCGGCCTCCCGGCCGAGCACCTCGACGGTGTCGCCGACGTCGACCGAGACACCCAGATCGGGCAGCACGGTCTGGCGATGAGTCGAGTAATTATTGGGCATCGCCTCGCCAATCTCCTCGAGCTCCTCGGCGGTGTAGCCGTCACTGGAGAAGCTGCCACTTTGTTTGAGCGGGCTCTTCGCGGCCGCGCGTTTGACCCGCTCCGGAAGTGCGCGCGTGCCGTCGTCGAAGCCGAGCCAATCAAAGCTGCCGCCGCGGTAGGTCAACCCGTCCTGAAACGTCGTCATCGTGTTGCCTCCCACCGACAGGTCGACGTTGAGCGTAAATTCGGAGGGAAATGAGCGCGTGCGCATGCCGATGACACCACCGCCGAAGCCGCCGGGCATATCCGCCGAATAGGTCTTCTGGACGACGACGCTCTCCAAGATGGAGGTCGGGAAGAGGTCCAGCGGAACCACGCGCCGCTCCGGATCGGGGCTGGGCAGCATCGAGCCGTTCAGAAGCGAACTGGAATATCGCTCGCCAAGCCCGCGCACATACACGTGTTTTCCGTCGACGACGGTCAGCCCGGTGACCCGGCCCAGCGCCGAGGCGGCGTCGGAGTCGCCCGATTGGGAGAATTGCTCGGCGCCGATGACGTCGGCGACTTGGTTGGTCTCGCGACGCTCCTCGAGCAGCGAGATGGTGCCGCCCTCGATGCGCGGGATGGTCACCGTAAACGCGTCGAGGCGCACCGAGGTCGGGGTCAGCTCGAAGTCGATGCCTGTCTGCTTCCCGTCGCTTTGCTCGTCAGAGCTCACCTCGACGCCGTCGCGATTTGCGGTGCTGAATTGGGAGTGGATCACCCATACATCCCAGGTGCCGGCGGGCACCTCCAGCTCGAAGCGGCCGCCGGCATCGGTCTTCGCCTCCACGTCCAGGCCACGCACGAAAACCCGCGCGCCCTCGACCGGCTCTCCGCCATCCAGAGAGACGACCCGGCCGGCAAGCGTGCCGGTGTCATCGCTGCCAGTGTCTTCTGCATCTGCGAGAGCAGGCAGTAGAACAAGTAGAAAGACAGCAGCGCATATGGCTGCTCGTGTGGCTTGCTTCAGCACTTCCAGGGCTCCTCGGTGCACAACTGCACGGTGCGCCGAAGCTGCACCGCGCTCTCGAATAACTCGGCGTCGCTGATCTGGCCGAGCAGCCGCTCGGCCCGAGCGTAATCGCCATTTTTGAAGCGGGCGTAGGCCAGCGTATAGATGAGCTTTTGGTCCTCGAGCAGGCCGAGCTTTGCGAGGCGGCCTTCGAGCGTGGCGAGCTCCTCGAAGCGCTTTTGGTCGAGCAGGATGGCCGCGCGCTGCTTGAATTTGGCGGGCTGGTCGGCGACCTGCGAGTTCATATACAGCGCTCGCTCGAAGGCGCCCGCTCGGCGGTAGAGCTCGGCCGACTCCTGGATATACTTGGGGTCGGACTGTTTGGGAGCGGCCTGCTTTGGATCGACAAGTGCGGCGCGCTGCATCAGCTCACCGGCCGCGATCAGATGGCCGTCGGCCATATAGGCGTGGGCGAGGTGGACGATGACTCTCGGGTCGGCCGGGAAGCGAAGCCGAGCCCCCTCGAGCAGGCGCTGGGCGCGCTCGAAGGCGCCGGCCTTTCGAAACGCCTCGCCCAGCGCCAGATAATCGTCGACCTCGCTGTCGTCTCGGCCGAGGAAGGATTGGCCGAGCTCTGCGGCCTTTCGATACAGGCCCATCTCGACGAGCAACAGGACCTGCCGGCGCTGGAAGTCGGCGCGCTCCGGGAAGCGCTCGGCGCCGGCCGCCAGCGCCCGCCACGCCCGGGGATGCTCGTCGAGTTGGCGGTGAGCGTGGGCCTTCATCAGGTGCATATCGGGGAGCTCGACGCCGGCCTCCCCGGCCTTCTCCACCGACGACGCGGTGCGCTCCCAATCGCGCAGGCCATAGTGGGCCTGGGCCAGGTAGACGTAGATCATCTCGTCGCTCTTGCCGTGGCGGATCGCCTCGTCGAAGTGCTCCGCGGCGCTCTCATAGGTCTTTTGTTCGAGCGCGATGAGACCTTGGAGCGTGTAATAAGTCGGCCGGTCGAAGTCGGCCTCGGCGGAAGTGTCGACCTTGGCCAGCTCACGCTGGGCGCGGTCGTGGTGGCCGTCGCGCAGCAGCATCGAGGCGAGCTGGATATAGTCGGGCTCGTCGTCGGATTTGTCTCCTGCAAAGGCAGTGGGGCTTGCTAGCAATATGATCACCAGGGCTAGGAAGCTGGTTATGTGGTTGTTACTCATGGGTTGCGTTCCTTGTAGTTACTGCTAGCGACGGAGAACCCCACTGCCTTCGCTTCGCTCAGGCATATCCCCTAGAAGGGGAGAATCATACCGCCCAAACACCCGCCCCGGTTGTTGGGGCGGAATGACAGCCCCCCGCGGCCAGCGGGGGGCGCGGCGGCGTAGGCCGCCGCGGGGGCTCCACAGCAATCATCATGTTCAACCCCCCCACACTCACCTCAACTCAAATTCAAAAGGCACCGTCGCCCACGTCTTGACCGGCTCGCCGTCATACATCGCCGGCTCGAACTCCCATTGGCGAAGCGCGTCGGCGACGATCTGGTCGAAGACGCCGGGCGGCGTCGCCCGTTTGATGCGCACGCGCTGGACGCGTCCGGAGGCGTCGATGAGCGCCTCGGCGAGCACCGAGCCCTCGATTTGCTTGGCGATGAGGCGGCGCGACAACTCGGGCTGGACCTGGCGGCGCGGCCGCGGCTTCTCGTCGACCGAGTCGGCGGTCATCACCGAGGGGCGCTGCTCGCCGAGCAGATCGTCGCCGATCTCCTGCATCTCGGAGGGCTCGAAGCCGGGCATCTCCAGGCCCACCGAGCCGATCGCCGAGCCCAGGCTCGGCGGCGGCGCGCTGTCCGAGGGAGCAGGCCTGGAGGCCTTTTTGCGACGTTTGGGCGGCTTCTTTTTCTTTTCGGGGGGCTTTGGCTTGGGGGCGGCCGAAAACTCCTGGGTGCGGTCAATCTCGGGCTTGTCGGGGGCCTGATTATAGCCGTTCATCACGAGCATCAGCCCGAAGACCGTCGCGCTGCCGCCGATCATGCACACCACCGCACCCAGCAGGCGTTTTCGCAGCTCGTGCGACATCATCCGGCCTCCTGCTCGGTGGCCACGCCGACGTCGGCGGCGCCGGCAAGCCGGCATTGATCGACGACCTCGATGAGCTTCTCGGAGGGCACGTTGCGGTCGACGATGACCAGCACCTGGCCGTCCCCGCCGGCGAGCAGTTGGCGCACCCGGCTCTGCAGCATCCAGGGCTTGACCGGGTTGCCGTCGACGAAGACCGACGAGTTTTTGTCGACGTAGACCCGAAGCGCCTTGGTCGACGCCGTGGAGGCGCTGGCCGCTCCCGGCCGCTCCAGATCGAGCTGCATATCTTTGACGAAGGTCGTCGATACCATGAAGAAGATCAGCAGGATGAAGACCATGTCGATCAACGGAGAGATGTCGATCTGCTGCTCTTCTTGTTCTCGGCGTCGAAACCTCATGACTCACCTCGGATGTCCATGGAAGATGCGCAGATCACGTCCTCGAGCTCGTCGAGCTCCTGGCCGAGCCGCTGCTCGCGCCCATCGAGGATACGCCCGACCACCAGGCCGGGAATGGCGACCGCCAGACCCATTTGAGTGGAGATCAGCGCCACCGAGATGCCTCCGGCGATGCCGCCCGACTGGCTAAAGAGGGACATGGTACCAAGCGAATCGAAGGTCTCGATCATGCCGGTGACCGTGCCCAAGAGGCCGGCCAGGGGCGCGGCGGCGACGATGGATTTGACCAGTGTGGAGAAGCGTTTCATATCGCTTTTTAGCGAGCCGAAGGCGTCGTCGAGATAGCTGCGAAGCTCGGCTTGTCGTGGGAGCCCTTCGAGCCTGGCGAGCGCCACGCCGCGCTCGACGGCGCGTGTAATCACTCCGGCGGAATCGAGCCCCTCGCCGTCGAGACCTCGCGATACGAGCTCGCGCAGGCTGAGCCTCGAGCCGCGCTGCAGCGTCATCAACCGCCAGCCGAGCGCGAACCACAGCACCAGGGTGGCGACCACCAACGGCCCCATCACGAAGCCGCCGGAGGCCAAAAAGCTCAGCAGTTCATCGAGAATGCCGATCTGTGTCAGATTGGCACGCATCAGATAGCCCCCAAATAGTCGTCGACGTCGTCGGGCATATCGACCTTTTCGAGGCGTGGTCGATGCTTTGCTCCAGCAGGTGCGTCGGCGCCCTCGTCATCGAGCCCGCGGGCGATCCGCGCCAGATTCATCAATCTGAGCGCGCCGCGCTCCATGGCGGAGGTGATCGAGCCGGCCCAACCCTTGAGCAGGTTGCCGACCAGCAGCAGCGGAATGGCCACGATCAGCCCGAGCTGGGTGGTGACCAGCGCCTCGGAGATGCCGCCCGACAAGAGCTTGGGGTCGCCAGTGCCGAATTCGGTGATGATGTCGAAGGTCGAGATCATGCCGGTGACCGTTCCCAGCAGGCCCAGCAGAGGCGCGACGGCCGCGAAGACCAGGATCGCCGAGCCGAAGCGCTCGATGCGGGGCAGCTCGTGGAGGATTGACTCGCTGACGACGTCCTCGAGCTCGTCGCGCTCGGCGTCGATATTGGCCAGGGTGTTGGAGAGCACGCGCGAAGCCGAGCCGGAGGCCGCCTCACAGCGCTGGCGCGCCCCGTTGACATCGCCGGTCAGGACGAGCTTTCCGGCCTCGTCGATCAGCCCACGGGTATTCGCCCCGGAGCGCCACAAGATCAGCGCCCGCAGCAATACGAGCAGTACGCCGAGCATGCCCAGCCCCACGATGACCCAGGCGATGACACCACCGCTATTGATGATCTCGAGCCAGGTCTTCTCCTTTCGCTCCTCGACGGGTTTGTCGAGCGACTCGAAAAGGAACGCCTGCAAGAGCTTCGGAGAATCGCCTTCGGCTAGGGCGCGCGCCGACCGAGAGGCGTCCTGCTTCCACAGCTTCAAACGACCGTCGCCGGCCGGAGCCAGCGCGCCGGCGACCTCGTCGCTGACGCCATAGGCAGCGACGTTTCCGATCCGCACGATCTTGCCGTCTTGCTTCGAGCCATCGGACAAAAAGAACTCGCCAACCTCGGTGCGAACGCTCGCGTGCTCGCGCAGCAATGACGTGCTCGTATCGAACAGCGAACCGACGGTCTTGTTCTCGTCCTCAGTCTCGTCGACGGAGACTCCCCACTTCTCGAAGGTCACGTTGGCCTGCTCGACGGTCGTGGCCACGCCGTCGGCGCCCTGCGAGGCTCGCTCGGCGTCGCGCTCGACCTCGGCCAAGGTGTCCTGGAGGCGGTCAGCCTCGGTTTGCAGCGACAGCAGCCGTCCCTGAAGGCCCTCGAGTTCGCGCTCGGCGTCGCCGAGTTGGTCGCGCTCGCGCTCGTCGAGCTCGACCAGGCGCTCCTCGAGCGCGTCGCGCTGTGCCTCCAGATAGGAGACCTCTTGCTGGTAAGCGCCCCTGAGACCGTCGTCGGCCGAGGCTTGGGTGCCAAAGCCAAAACCAACGATCGCGATCGCGGCTAATGCAGATAATCGTCTGATAAAGATGCCGCTCATTGCGTACCTCTGCTCGAGAACCCGCCGGGCAGCTCGAAGAAGCCGACCCGGATATTCTTTTGGAAAGCATCGAAGAGTGTGTGGACCCGCTCGCGGTCGGCCTCGGCGTCGAGCGGCTGCCAGCGCCATTTGTCTTTATGTCGCCGAGCCATGCCCACCCGACCGTCCTCGGTCTTGTAGTAGATGGCGACCATCCCCACGCGGGCGACATCGGCGAGCACCTCGTCGCCGTCGACCTCGACGACCTGGCGGTACAGGCCGTTTTCGCGGGCCAGGCGAAGCTCGTCTTCGACGAATTGCCACAGCCGGGCGGTCGCCTTCTGCGGCGTCACGAGCCCCTCGTCGAGCTGTTCTTCGAGCTTGTCCAGCTCGCCGAGGCGCTCGGCTCGCTTGAAGGGCAAGCTGGTCTCGACGGTCTGTCGCACCGACCCGATGGCGCTCACGACCGTCGGCGCGAGGTCCTCGCGGCCGGCCTCGTGCTCCTCGATGCGCTCGCGGTGCTCGTCGACGGCGCGCCTAAGCTGGCCGAGGCGAGTCTCCTCGCGCTTGATCTGCACCTCGAGGTCGGCCTTTTGGCTGCGCGTCGAGCGCAGCCGGGCGTCGATCTCGGCCTTCTTATCCTCGACCTCCCCGGAGAGCCGCTCGACCTGAGAGCGCAGCTCGGCCAGCCGCGTCGACCACTCGCCGAGGTCGCCGTCGGCGGCCAGGGCGGTGGTCGTCGCGAATAGCGCTAGAATGAGCGTGATGGTGGTGATGGGATGTTTCATAAGATCCAATTCCCTCATACTCTCGTCGTTTGCCGTTGACGTTCAGGCGCCGTTGTTCAGGCGCCGCGCCGAAGCGAAGCGTAGGCCTCTGTAGCCCGGGGCGACCGAAGGGAGTCCCGGGAGCGCGGCGCCTTAAACGGCGTTAGTTTTGGGCGTGGATCGTCCAGTCGGCCGTCCAATCCTCCGAACCAACCGCGCCGATGAAGTCGACCTGCTCGAAGAAGCTGTCGCCCTCGGGCTGGACCGAGTCGGTCAGCGCCGGCGAGCCGTCCTGGGGGACCCAGCCGTCGAGCATCGGGTCGGTGGCCTGGTTGCTCTCGTCGGTCTCGAACCACTCCTGGACCGTGAAGGGGGCGTCGGCGCTGTCGTCTTCGTCGAAGAGCGTCTCGCAGCCGTCGATGATCGAGTTGGTGATGGTCAACTCGCCGGAGTAATCGTCGGCGTCCCAGCCGTTTTCGTAGGTGGCAGCGTCGTCCAGATCGAGGCAGGCATTGGCAAAACCGGAGACGACGAAGTTGTGGAAGTTGGCGGCGGTTCCGCGCCGCAGCAGCACGCCGGTGTCGCCTTCGGCACCGCCGAGCAGCGTGACGTTGGAGATGGTCGGCTGGCTGCGCGGGGTGGCGTCGTTGTCGGCCTTGAGGTTGTCGGCCTCGATGCCGCGGTCGGCCTTGTCGTCGTATTGCTCGGCGAGCACGAATTGGACCTTGCCCTGCCAGCCGTCGGTCCAATCGAGGCTGTCGTCGCCGATGCCGGTGAGCACCAGGTGCTTGGCGTTGGCGGTGCCGCCGAAGAATTCGACGCCGTCGTCGCTATTCATGTGGACCTGGATATAGTCGAGGGTCGTGCCGCGACCGACGCCCTGGAAGGCGATGCCGTTGAGCTCGTTGTCGGCGGTGATCAGGTCGCCGGCGAATTCGACGCGCACGTATTTGAGCATCCCGCTGCTGTCGTCCGGATCGTCGCCGCCGTATTTGCCGGTGTCACCCTCGCCTTCGGCCTCGCTGCCGGTATTCAGCGGAGCGTTGCCGTTGATGATCAGCCCGCCCCACATGCCGCGCTGGCGCTCGCCTTCGTCGACAGCCGGTGTGAAGACGATCGGCTCGGAAGCGGTGCCCTCGGCCATGATCTTGGAGTTTCGGCGCACCGTCAGGAAGGTCGTCTGAGAGCTGGCCGGATCGGCGAAGACGGTCACGCCGGCCTCGATGCTCAACACCGTCTCGGCCTGATCGTCGCCGACGAAGACCGGTCCGCTGAGTTGATAGATGGTCCCGTTATTTTCCAGGGTGAGGTCTTCGGTGATCTCACCGGTGATATTGCACAGCGTGCCGGCTTCGATCTCGGAGCACTCCGCGTTGGGATGCTCGAGCGCCTGTGGGCCGTTATTGGCGTTGTTTGCATTATTGGCGTCGTTGTTGCTCTCCGCCGAGTCTCCGCAGCTCGCGGCTCCCAGTGTGGCGACCATTATGACGCTCAGAGAGAATGCGATACTTCTACGATTCCACTTCATCTTGGCTTTCCTCGATGACATCAGACCAATGGATTACGTCTTTACAGGTCCTGTGGGGAGGCTTCGGTGCCCCTCCCATCTCGAGGCGTACAATGACATCCCCGTGTGGAATCGGGGTGTCGGGCGGGTGACGATTCGCCGGGAGAAATGAAAACGATCGATGGAGGGCGTGTGACGAAGGGATGAAGCGGCCACGCAGCGGCCTTTACTTTCCGGGCAACTGCTTATGTTAGGAACGCTATTTACGCCATGGAAACGACCAAACGGCTCTGCAACACCGGACTTCTATCGCCCATCGCCAATTCGCCAGTTGCCTATGATGATCACACGAGAACTCAAAGTACTGATTCTGGGCGATGTCCCCGAGGTCAGCGACATCTTCGAGCGTGAGCTCTTCGAGCAGGAGCTGCCGTCGTCTCCGATTCATATCGAAGATCACACAGAGTTCGACGCGGAAATCGAGCGAGAAGAAAATTACGACCTGGTGCTCATCGACGTCACCCCGCACGGCATCGAGGTCCTCGAGAAGGTCCGTGAGAGCATGCCGGCCTGCCCGGTCGTCATGGTGGGCAACCCGGAGGAAGCAGGGAAACTCCTCGAGGCCAAGCGACACGGGCTGGAGGCCTATCTATTGCGAGCCGTCGACAGCGAGATCTTTACAGACCTGCTCGCCGAGGAGATCCACACCCAGCTCAAGCGCTTCGTCGAACCTCCCACCATGGAGAATCCCAGCGCCGACCAGATGTATCGCTACGCCCAATTCCACAATGTGCTCGAGCCGTTCTTCGTCGTCGCGCGCAGACGTTACCTCTTATACGTCAATAGAGCCGGCCAAGAGCTCATCATGCAGCTCCACGACAACAGGCCCATGGTCGGCGCCCGGCTCGAATCGTGGGTGCTCGAGGAAACTCTCGACGCATTTCACGAGCGTCTCGACCGAGCTTTTGCCGGTCATCCGGTGATCCACGAACGATACTACGAGGAGTTCGACGACGAGGACGGGCTGCGCGAGCTTCATTACCAGCCGGTCACCGACCCGAAGGGGCGTGTGGTGGCGGTGTCGATCGCGGCGAGCAAGACCGGGCGCCCCGAGCTGCAACGCGCGCGCACTATGCAGCAATTGACCGGCCTGGCCGCCACGGTCAGCCACGAGAATAACAATCTGCTCACTGTACTGATGTCCAACACCGAGCTGCTCGCCCATCGGCTCCGTGAGCTGGACGACGACAAGGCATTGAAGCGCCTGGAGAAGATCGAGCGCGCCATCGATCGCTCCACGCGGTTTACCCGTCAGCTCCAGGCGTTCAGCCGCACCAGCGTCTCCCGGCCCGAGCCGATCAACCTCAGCGAGCTCATCGATGGGCTCAGAGATTCGCTGAGCTCGCTCGTCTCCTCCAATATCAAGATTGAATTCGACCTCGACAGGGACTTGCCCGAGATCGATGGCGATCGCGACTACTGGCACACGGCGGTGGTAAATCTGGTCAAAAGCGGCGCCGCGGAGATGAACGAGGCAGGCCACATCAGTTTGAAGACCCACAGCCTGCGGGTGAGGCCCGCGCAGGCGAGGCTGCCCGTGGCGCCGGGCAATTATGTGGTCCTCGAGATCATCTATGAGGGCCAACCTCTGCACGAGTGGATGCGCGCACGGATCTTCGACCCCTTTTTCACCGATCGCCGCGCCGATCGCCATGCCGGCCTGGAGCTGGCCACCGTCAAGAGCATTGTCGAACAAGGAGGCGGCCGGATGGTCGTCGACAACCGCGACGATCAAACCGTCACCTGTATCTACTATCCGGCGCTCGACCCACCCGAGGAACGAGCCGATCGGGAGCAACGCAACCAACGGGGAGGTCGCCAGTGACTGCCTTACTGCAGCGCACGTATAAGGTCCTGGTGCTCGGCGATGTGTGGGAGGTCGACGACATCTTCGCGCGCCCACTCTTCCGCGAGCGCTTTCCGGTCGAGGTCTTCTACGTCGACGACGCCCAGAAGTTTCGCGACGCCGTCGAAGATCCGGTCATCGACCTGCTCATCATCGACGCCAAGCCCCACGGCATCGAGGTGGTCGACCATTTGGCAGAACACCCGCTGATGCGCCCGGTGATCATGGTCGGCGAGCCGGACCAGGCCGGGATCATCGTCGAGGCCAAAGACAAGGGCCTGCAGCGCTACGTCATCCGACTCGATGACGACCAGATGAATATCGACCTGCTCTACCAGGAGATCAAATCGGTCTTCGAGCAACTCGCCCAGCCAGATGTCAGCGACGCACGGCGGCAGGTCGAAGAAAAGCTCGAGCGGCGCCAAAAGGCGCTGTGGAGCTACTTCGACACCGTGCCACTGCCGCTGCAGGTTGTCCGTGAGGATCTGAGCGTCGAACGCTGCAATCCCGCGTTCCTAAAACTGATCGGTCGAGACGCCGCCCGGCATATCGAGGGCCGCCCGGTCGGGGACTCTATCCATCCCGAGGATCAAGATGACGTCCGCGACGCGCTCGAGTTGTTGATGAGCGGCGAAGAAGCTTATTTTCAAGCCGAGCACCGCTATTGCGATGAGGACGGTCTGGTCGTGTGGGTCAACCACATCTGTTTCTCCATCGACGATCGTGCGGGCCGACCCGAGCGCGTGCTGTTGATCGCCGTCGACGTCACCCGCCAAAAAGAGGCCGAACAGCGCGCCGAGCAATCCATGCGCATGGAAGCCATCGGCGAGTTGGCCGGAGGGATCGCCCACGATTTCAACAACGTCTTGGCCATCGTCACCACGCTGGGCCATGTGCTCAAAGAGAAGCTCAGCGCCAAGCACGAGGACGAGCTTGTCGAGCTTGTCGACAAGATGGAGCACGCCATCGAGAGCGGCGCGTCGCTGACCCATCAATTGTTGAGCTTCAGCCAGAAGCGCAGCAGCGAGCCGGAGGTCTTCGATCTCAACCGCCGCATCCGCGAGACCCGCGACCTCTTCGACCGGGCGCTCGGCGAGGATATCGATATGCATCTGCACTTAGCCGATGACCTCGCCCCCATCGAGGTCGGCAAGGGCCAATTCGACCAGGTGAGCATGAACCTGTTGGTCAACGCCCGCGACGCCATGCCCGATGGCGGCACGCTGGACGTCCGCACCCGCCAGATTCATATCGAGCCCCACGAGCCCCCGCCTCGGCCCGACCTGGAGCCGGGTGACTGGGTCGTGGTCGAGATCACCGACACCGGCGTGGGGATGGACCGCGAGACTCAAAAGCGCCTCTTCGATCCCTTCTATACCACCAAGGGCCCCGGCGAGGGTACCGGCATGGGCCTGGCGACCGTCTACCGGATCATCGAGGCGAACGACGGCAAGATCTACGTCGACAGCACGCCCGGCCAGGGGAGCACGTTTACGATCTACCTTCCGGCCTCCGCGCGCACCACGGAGGCCGAGTCCGGCGAGGAAGACTTCGAGAGGCTCGAAGCTGCGACAAAGCCGACGCCGGGATGCATTTTGCTGGTCGAGGACGAGGAGGATATTCGCGAGCCGTACGCCCTCTTCCTGCGGGATCGGGGCTATCATGTGCTCGAAGCGGCCAGCCTCGAACAAGCTCGCGCGGCCGTCGAGAGAGCGGACCGCCCCATCGACCTACTCTTGGCCGATGTGATCTTGCCCGACGGCAGCGGCGTCGATCTGGCCAAGCAGTTGCGCGACGAGCTCTCCGGTATGGACGTTATCTTCGTGAGCGGCTACGCCCCGGATCTGATCTATCGCGGCGAGCGAGGCCTCGACGAGCAGTGGGGGTTTCTGCCCAAGCCGGTCACCCGCGAGAAGCTGCTCTCGACGGTCGACGCCGCCATTCCCCAAAAAGGTTGAGTCAGAGGCGGCGAAGGGCTCGAGGCTCGGGACCCAAGCCCGCCGGCCCCCAAGCCCCAAGCCCGCAGTTCCCATCAATCTTCGCACTCGAAGCTCGGCGAGCACCACTCGTCGACGGCGCAATCGGTATTCTCGAGACACTCGACGCATTCGGCGGTGTTGGCATTGCACAGCTCGTCGCCACCGCAGTCGTTGTCAGTGGCACATTCGCCGCAAACGTAGGTCTGCGGGTGACACGTGCCGCCACCATTCCAGCAATGTGCATCGCGAGTACACTCGACGCAGGCATCCTGCGACTGCAGGCAGTGGGCGCCGGCGCCGCAGAAGTTAGCCGTGCCGCATTCGCTATAGCACACGCCGGTGTTGGTCTCGCAGACCTCACCGCTGCCACAATCGGTGTCCTGGGTGCATTCGACGCAGGTTCCGTCGGTGGTGCAGAGTTCGCCGGCGCCGCAGTCGTTGGCGTCGCGACACTCGACACAATCGGCCGAGCCGGCGTCGGAGACGCAATAAGGCTCGGTAACATCCTCGCCGCCGAAGGAGCAATCGCTGTCGCTCTCGCAGGTCACACAGGTGTTCTGCGAGTCACACACCGGCGCTGAGTCGGGGCAATCGTCGTTCTGAGTGCACTCCACGCACGTATTGTCGCCGCTGCACGTCGGCGCGTCAGTCGGACATTGGGCGTCGTCGGTGCACTCGACGCACGCATCGCCGCCGTCGCAATACGGCGTATCGCTGTCGACGTCACACCCCTGGGTATCCGTGCAAACCACACACTCGAAGTCGCCGCAGATCGGGGTATCCCCGGAGCAGTCGCTGTTGGTCGCGCATTGCTCGCATTCGCCGCCCACACAGATCGGGTCGGCCGCGCCGCATTGGTTGTTGTTGAGGCATTCGACGCATTCCTGAGCGACGCTGTCACACAGCGGCTCTCCGGCCGGGCAATAATCGTCGGCGGTGCACTCGACGCAGATGCCGTCGGCGTTGCAGGCCGGATCGGCGCCCCCGCACTCGTCATCGTCGAAGCATTCGACGCAGTGGCCGGTCCCGGTGTCACATTGCGGGGTGTCTCCACCGCAATCGGCGTCGTCGGCGCAGGCCTCCACACACTCATTTTCGTTGACGTTACAGACCGGCTGGCTCGCCGGGCAGTGGCTGTCGTCGGCGCATTGGACGCACTCACCGGCGCCGGTGTCACAGGCGGGCGCAGCCGCGCCGCAGTCATCGTCGCTGATGCAGGCCGCGCATTGGCCGGTCGAGGTATTGCACAGCGGCTCGCCGGCGCCACAATCATCATCGACCTCACATTCGACGCATTGGCCGGTCGAGGGCAGGCAAAACGGCGCCGTCGGCGGGCAGGTCACGCTGTCGCAGAGATTGCTGGAGCCGTCAGAACCACCGTCAGTCGAACCGTCGTCATCGGAACCACCGTCATTCGGGCCGCCGTCGTCGGGGCCCGAATCCTCGGGGCCGGTGTCGTTCGGAGTCGTCGCGTCGGAGGCCGAGTCGGAGGCGTCAGAGGCCACACCCGCATCGTCTTCCGAGCCCGACCCGGCCGCCGCTCCGGTCTTCTCAGTGCAGCCCCAGGCGACCGCAACCATCATCAACATCAGCACACATACAATCCGTCGCATCACTCATTCCTCAGCATCGGTGGTTCTTTGAATTTCACTCTAGCTGAGGATATCGGACAAGCAGGGCTGACACAAAATAACGGGGTAGGTTTTGTATTCGGGGAGAATACGTAAATCGGAGAGAGCCTCCCGCGCGAGTCTACCGAAACACCATTACGATGATGTCGTAGATGGCGTGCGTATAGACCGCGACGGCGAAGCCGCGCACATAGAAGATCACCGCCAGCAGGATGCCGGCGAAGAAGCGATAGGTGAACGAGCCGAGTTCGAAGGGGTCGCCCAGGCTGCCCACGTAGTGGACGGCGCTGAACAGGAAGCTGGAGATGAGCACCGCGCCCAGCGCCACGACCCAGGTCGGCCATTTCAGCCAGCGCATGCCCGCCCAGAACAGCCCGCCCATCAAGAAGAGCCGGAACACCAGTTCCTCGTAGAGGCCTGCGCCCACGCTCAGCACGATGCTGTCGAAGGTGCCGTACTCGATAGCCTCGGTGCCCGAGGCCAACAGGACGTCGAGGCCGAGCCCGCGCATCATGCCGAGGATCGCCGCGCCGAAGAAAAACGCGTAGATGGTGCTCTCGCCGATGACCTTGGGCCACAGCCGGGGGTTAAAGTCGCCCTTCTTTCTCAAGACGATCAACGAGATCCCGAAGGCGACCAAGATCCCCAGATTGATCAGGAAGTAATTCCAGAAGTTGTGGCCGGCGAGCATCATCAAGAAATCGGTGACGAAGTCGACGCCGTTTCTGACCCCGCCTGTGGCCAAAAGGCCGATCTGGTAGAGAACGAAGAGGGGAAAGACCAAGATGACGCTGGTCGGCAGGTCCCGGCTCTTCTCCAGGTATGTCTTCACGGCCTTTTTCATGATCGAGTCTCCAACTGGACACGCTCGCCAAGAGTAGAACAAAGGTACCGGTGGAAAATATTCACGCGGCGCCTTTAGTTTAACTCATCGGGTCTAACTCACGGGCTATGTTTCTTTTACAAATCGTGGCGTCCTGCTACAACTGCACCGACGGTGCTGGGACGAGTCCATTTCTTGATCTTGCACCGCTTATCGTAGAACATTCGCTCCGGATGAGCACTTATGCTTCCCAGTCTGACAGAGCTCATTTTATTGGTCGTCATCATCCTGTGCATTGTTGGGCTCGGAAAGATCGGGCCTATCAGTGAGGCGATCGGCGCGTTTCGGGCGCGCAACGCGAGGGGGCTGCCCGGCGACGACGCCATCGACATCACCCCGAAGCACGAGCGCAGCGCCACAGACGCTGACGGTGCGGTCAAACCCGGCCGAGCTGAACAGCCGATTGACGAGGCGGTGGTCGACGACGACACACCCGATCGTAATTCTGAGACCTGAGCCCAACGCCCTCGAGGCCGCCCATGCTTGTTGATCTAATCGGTGCCGATCTAATCGGGGCCACCCTCCACGTGCCGGTGATGGCCGAAGCGGCGATCACCTGGACCCCCAAGACTTTTTATATCGCCGCGGCGATCACCCACACGATCGTCTATCTTCTGGGTTATAAACTGCTGCAGACCGACCCGGAGCATAACACCTTCATCGGCGCGGTCATCGGCGCGGCCATCGCCAACTTCGCGGCGTTTGCGCTGCGCGACTTCGGCCTCTTCGGCATCCTGGGCGCCGGCGCGATTCACTTCGCGATCTTATGCGCCATCTCCAGCGGCGAGATCCTCAAAAGCGTGGGAGTCTTCCTGCTGGCCATGGGGGCCTATGCCGGGCTGAGCTTCTTTCTGATCCCGAGAACCCCGCTGACCATCGATACCATCGGCGGAGTGCCGCGGGTCATCGTCTCCGGCGGACTCGAAGCCGAGCCGATCACCGAGGAGGAGGCCAACGAAATGGCCGAGCCGTCCTCGAAGAAGAAGGACAGATGAGGCTTGGGGCTTGGGGCTTGGGGCTTGGGGCTTGGGGAAAGGCAACCTCACGTCACCTATGGTTCCAACTCCCTTTATAGCTCCAACTCCGCGAGCAGGCCGTCGACGTCGGCTTTGATGGAGTCGAAGTCGACGCCGTCGTCGAAGATCACCAGCAAGAAGTCCGCGCCGACGTGGGCCATATAGACATTTTCTCGGGGAAGTTCTCCAGCCGCGGCTGCGGTCGAGACCATCTGGTCGGTGCCGCCTCCGGCTTTGAGCGCGCGCGCCGCGCCCACCCGCGCCTTGATGGCGCCGGCGGTGTCCACGATGACCGCCGCCTTGACCAACTCGTGGTCGTCGAGGGCGCCCATCAGTTGATTTCGTTTGGCATTCTTTATGGGCATGATGTCCTTCCCTCATCTCACCAAAATAATGGATTGGAGGCGATCTTCGAGTCTCTGTGAACGAGAGAGTTAGACAGTGAGAAAGTTAGAGAGTTAGAAACTGCAACTGCTCTTATTCGACAGGTCGTGGTTTTTCTTACTCTCTCACTTTCTCACTCTCTCACTTTCTGCCTTACCGATGTGTACGCGAGGTCTCGCGGACGCTCTCGCCGAGCTTCATGCTGCCGCGGGCTTTGAGGCGGTAGGCATGGAAGCCGGATTCGGGCGCCTGGGCGAGGTAGAACTCGGCGATGGCGCCGAGCATCGCTGCGTTGTCAGTGCATAATTTGGCAGGGGCGACGAAGACGTCGACACCGGCGGCGGCGCCGGCCTGGCGCATCTCGCGGCGAAGCTGGCTATTGCAGGCCACACCGCCGGAGACGACGACCTGCTCGATGTCGTTTTGCTCGGCGGCGGCCATCGTCTTCATGACCAGCACGTCGACGACCGATTGCTGGAACGAGGCGCATAGGTCGTTGAGCGCCTGCCCTTCGGGCACACCATGCTCCTCCAGGTGCAACAAGACGGCCGTCTTCAGCCCCGAGAACGACATATCGAGGGTCTTTCGCGTCCACATCGGCCGCGGGAAGTCGATCGCCTCCGGGTCGCCGTCACGGGCGAGCCGGTCGATCTCGACGCCGCCCGGATAGGGCAGGCCGAGCATCTTGGCGACCTTGTCGAAGGCCTCGCCGGCGGCGTCGTCTCGGGTGCGCCCGAGCAGCGTATAACTGCCCAACTCGTGGACGATATACAAGTCGGAGTGCCCGCCGCTGGCGATCAGGCCGAGGTAGGGAAACGAGGGTTTGTCGGCCCCGTCGAGGTCGAGCAGCACCGTGGTGAGGTGGCCCTCCAGGTGATTCAGGCCCACACATGGCCGATCTTTGGCGAACGCCAGACCCTTGGCGGTCTCCACACCGACCAACAGGCTGCCGACCAATCCGGGCCCGGAGGTCACCGCGTAGCCGTCGATATCATCCAGGCTCACGCCGGCGTCTTCGAGCGCCTGGTCGATGACCGGATGCACGGCGCGGATGTGGTTTCTGCTGGCGAGTTCCGGGACCACCCCGCCAAAACGGCGATGCACCGGGATCTGGCTGGCCACCGCGTTCGAGCGGATCAGCCGGCCGTCCTCGATGACCGCGGCGGAAGTCTCGTCACAACTCGATTCGAGCGTCAGAACTAGCATCTCAGAGACGCTCCAGGATCGATCGGACCTCGTCGGCACGCTTGCCGGAGGGCTTCATGTCGAGGAATTTCTGATAAGCGGCCTTGGCGCTGCTGACGTCGCCCATGAGTTGGTGAGCAGTCGCCAGGTCCAGGTACATATTGGCCTGTCGGTAGCCGAGCTTGTCGGCGCGCGTCAGGTGCTCGATGGCCGCGCCATTAT